>JBIOJX010000062.1:0-11814 GCA_044451265.1 Desulfobaccales bacterium | reverse complement strand
GGGGAAAGGTTGACTAGCAAACCAGGGGGCGAGCCTGCCGCCCCCACAGTCTTTTTGCCCTAACACAGGTCAAGGGGTGGCCCGCCAGGGGGCCTGGTCCTCCGGGAACAGAGCCGCCAGGCTCTCCCGGGGGATGCGCCAGGGACCGGAGCCCCATTTCGTCCCGGGGAGGCGCCCGTCGCGGATCATGCGATAGATGGTACGGCGGGACAGGGCCAGGATGGCGGCCATTTCGTCGGGCCGGAAAAACCGTTTCTGCTGCACCATTTCCATCTCTCCTTCCTCCTTAAGGCATTAAAGCATCTAGTTGTCGCTTTCCTCTCGTAATGCAAGGTCAGGGCCAAAGTTATCGTCACATAAGCCACTAAATTAATTGTCAAATAAGTATTGATCGTTTGATTTCCCGACCAATTTGCGGTGCGTCCGGCCACCAATTCTAGAGGTGAGGCAGAGCCCCTATGGATTAGCCGTTCCTTAGACAGCTTTTTCCAACGCCCCGACGACGTTTAGGGCACGGCGAGCCGGGCGCTCCGGTTTTTCCAGGGATTTCAAGGGGGGCGCAAGTGCCGGAAGCCTTGGATTTGGGACAACCGGAGACAAACGTCGTCCCGGCCGACACGAATCTTGAAAGGAAGGTTAAGAAAAACGAAAGGGGTGACGGAGATGAATCGAGAACGCTTAATGCGACCCCGGGAAGTGGCTCGGCAGTTGGCGGTCTCCAGGTCCACCGTGTATCGCTGGTACTGGGAGGGCAGGCTCCGGGGGGTCAAGCTCAACGGCGGCACCTTGCGCATCCTGGCAAGCGCCGTCCAGGAGAAACTGGCCGAGGTTGATTAAGGGGAGCTGGAGAAGAGGCTGTTTGGAACGCAGGCGGGACGCCGGCACGACCAATCAAGGTCTTTCACGACATGAGTCCCAGGCGTTCTGGAGGTTTCCCGGGTTTTTTCGTATATCAGAGCACCATGACGGCGAACAGGAAACCGAAGCGCAAAAGCAAGCGGGAACTTTATCTCGAAGACGCCCAGTCGCTTTTCCTGGCCGGGAAGGAACTGGAGGAGATTGCGGCGCTGCTGCCGGTGGCCCTCCAGACCCTAACACGCTGGCACGTCGAAGGCCAGTGGGAGGAGAAGCGCCGCCAGGTGCCGGTGTCGCCCCGATGGCTGGGGGAGGCCCTGAAAGGCATCCTGCGGGAAAAGACTGGGAACCTGCTGGTCAGAGGAGACCTGAAACCCCAGGAACTGGATGAACTCACCAAGATCATCACCTTGATCGACCGTCTGTGCAGCCAGGGGTTGGATATCCGGGCGGCGGCCCTGGAGGTGATGGACCGGTTCGGAGACTTCCTCCGGGGCTGGGTGACGGACCAGGAGGAACTGAAGCGAATTTCGCAGCGGGTGGATGAGTTCTTCCGGCAACTGGAAGACGAGGGCTAAGACAACCTAACTCATTGCAGGCAGATAGGATTCAAGATGGCGGAGACAGACGTGGGGGGCGACATGACCCTGAAAAAGAAGATGACCAGGACGGAGTTCCGCAAGCGGGCCGACGACATTCTGGTGCGCCTGACCATGGAGGTAGAACCCTTCTGGCAGGACAGCGACGATAAGCAGACCCAAAGGCTCAAGCGGGCCGCGGTCGACCCCCTCTATTTCTGCCGTACTTACCTGCCCCACTACTTTTCCCATCTACCGGCGCCTTTCCATTACGAGTTGGTAAAGCTGCTGGAAAAGCGGTCTCCCGTTGAACCCACGGGCGAGACGCTTGTGCCACCAATGGAAAACGCCGGGACGACCCAGCGGGTCGCCCCGACGGTGGTGGTGCCCGCGGTGGTGGCGGCGCCCCGGGAGTTCGCCAAGACCACGGTGTGCACCTTCGGCTATGTCCTGCACCAGATCTGCTTCAAGCGGCGTAACTTCATCATCATCGGCAGCGATACCGAGGACCTGGCCAGCGATTTAACCGGCTATCTCTACCTGGAGATGCTGTACAACGAGCGGCTGCACCAGGATTTCGGCGAGCTGGTCAAGGCCAACCGGGCGGTAGACGACTTCATTACCGCCAATGACATCCGGGTGAAGGCCCGGGGTCGAGGCCAGCGCCTTCGGGGTCTGAAACACAAGCAATGGCGGCCGGACCTGGTCATCCTGGACGACCTCGAAAACGACATCAACGTGCGCAATTCCGAGATCGTCAAGCAGATCCTCGATTGGGTCAAATCCGCGGTTTATCCCTCCCTGGATGCCGGCGGCTCGCTGCTGATCATCGGCACCATCCTCAGGTGGCACAGCGCCCTGCATCTGCTGCTCACCAGTAATGAGGAGCCCTACTGCCACTTTGAGAGACGGATCTACCGGGCCGTGCAGGAAGACGGCACCTCCCTGTGGGAGGCCCGGCACCCGACCGAGCGCCTCAAATGGCAAAAACAGTTCATGGGCTCGGTGGCCTTCAATCGCGAGAAGATGAACGAACCGACGCCAGACAGCGGTTTTTTCCAGGAAGAGTGGATTCATTACTACCATCCGGACAGCCTCAAGGACCGGGACCTGGTGGTGGTGGGCTTTTTTGACCCGTCGCTCGAAACCGGGGCCGGGGCTGATTACAAGGCGGTGGTCACGGTGGGCTGGGACCCCAAGGAGTTGGTCTTCTATGTGATGGACGCCTTCATCCAGAAGACCACCCTGGAGCAAACCCTGCGGGCCATCTTCAACCGGCACCAGGCTTTTTCCTACCGGCTCCTGGGAGTGGAGGACAACCTCTTCCAGCGGCTGCTGCTCAAGGAATTCGACCGCCTGGGCCAGGAGCGCGGGTTGCTGCTGCCCCTCAAGGGGGTGACTCACCGGGTGGCCAAAGAGACTCGGGTGGCCGGCCTCTCGCCCTTGCTGGAGCGGGGCCACATCCGCTTCATCCGGGGTCACTCAGACCAGGAACTGCTGGTGGAACAAATGCTCTATTTCCCCTCCCGGACCATGCACGACGACGGGCCCGACGCCCTGGAAGGAGCGATTCGCCTGGTCCAGGAGCTCCCCGGCAGTGTGGCCGCGGCTTACGAGCCGGTAAAGACCCGGCATTTTCAGGGACGGGGGGCGTTTTAAGAGTGAGCAGTGAGCGGTGAGCAGTAAGCAGTAAAATCGGAAGCATCTACGCAAGTTCGGTGGAATTGCTGGCACGCGCGTCGCTCCTGGGTGGAGCAAGCGGCGGGCGTGACGCCCGCCCCACCAACAGCTCACAGCTCACTGATTGACAAGGCGAAAAGGGAACCATATGGGATTGAAGGATTTTTTCGGCAGGTTCTTTAAGGAAGCGGCCAAACCGGAAACCCGGCAGTTGGGGGCGGTCAGCCTGGCCGAGCGCTGGAGCACTTATCCCAGCGTGGGCCTGACCCCCAATCGCCTGGCCGAAATCTTCCGGGAGGCTGACCTGGGGGACGTGTATCGCCAGATGGAGCTGTTCGAGGAGATGGAAGAGAAGGACGCCCATCTGGCCTCGCTGCTCCAGACCCGAAAACTGGCGGTATTGAGCAAGGACTATGAGATCCTGCCCTACTCCAAAAACTCGGAGGATCAGGCCATCGCCGGGTTCGTGGGTGAGGTGGTGTACGGCATCGCCAACCTGGAGGAGGCCCTGCTGGACCTGCTGGACGGCATCGGCAAGGGGTTCGCCCTGTCCGAAATCATCTGGGACCTGCAAGGCGGCCGGGCCCGGGTGGCGGAACTCCAGTGGATCCCCCAGAAAAAGGTGACCTTCCGGGAATCTCTGGGCCCCCGCCTGTTGACCCCCAAGGCCCCGTGGCAGGGGGAAGAGCCGCCACCCTGGAAGGTGATCTACCATCGCTACAAGGCCCGCAGCGGCCACGCCTCCCGGGCCGGGGTGCTGCGCGTGGTGGGCTGGATGTATCTTCTGAAGAATTTTGCCCTGAAGGATTGGGCCGCGTTCAACGAGGTCTTCGGCATGCCCCTGAGGTTGGGGAAATACGATCCCGCGGCCTCTCCGGCGGACCGGGAGGCCCTGCTTCAGGCCGTACGCCACCTGGGCTCCGACGCCGCGGGGGTGATCAGCAAGGCCACCGAGATCGAGTTCGTGGAGGCGGGTTCCCAGGGGTCCAAAACCAACCCCTACCAGGCCATGGCGGATTTCTGCAACCGGGAGATGTCCAAGGCGGTGCTGGGGCAGACCCTGACCACCGATACCACCGGCTCTACCGGCTCCTATGCGGCCGCCAAGGTCCACGGCGAGGTGCGTCGGGACCTGGTGGAAGCCGACTCCCAGGCCCTGGCCACCACCCTGAGGGAACAGTTGCTGCGGCCCCTGGTGGGCTTCAATTTTGGCTGGGACCGGCCCCTTCCCTGGTTCCGCTTCAAGTACGAAGAGGAAGAAGACCTCAAGACCCTGTCGGAGGTCTACCGTAACCTGGCGGCCCTGGGGATGCCCCTCAATGCCGAGCATTTGGCGGAGAGGTTCGGGGTTCCGATGGCAACAGCCCCTGGAAACTGAAGGGTAGGGGCGGCTCGCGAGCCGCCCCTACAAGACCCGGTGGGGAACAGACGAATTTACCGATCGGATTACAAGGAGGGATCATGCGGAAGCAAAGATGGTTCTGTTTGGCAGCCCTGCTGTGGCTGCTGGCCGGTTGCTGCGATCACCCGGAGATCTTCCAAAAGGTGCAAGGCTCTTTGGAGACCGTGCAAAGTTATTACGGGCCGCTGGTTCAGCAGGATTTAAGCCAGAATGACAGTCTGAAGCGAGCCGTGGTGGCGGCGGATACCACCCTGCTGCTGGCCGGCGAGCTGCAACGACAGTGGTGCCCTGATCAGAGCAAGGCCCAGCAGTTGCAGCTGCAGGCAGGCGACGCCCAGAAGCTGGCGCAGGAGGCCAACGTTCCGGCCGCGACGCCAAAGGAGCAGGGAAACTGATGCCCGGAAAGGTGGTAGACCAGCTGGAGCCGACCGCCCTGCCGCAGTGGATCCGCATCCTGCCCTTGGGCCAGGTGGAACTCTCCGACAGCCGAGAGCCCTTTGAAGTAGATGCGGCCTCGCTTGCTGCCATGGTGACCGCCTTCCGCTCCCGGGGGGTGGACCTGGTCATCGATTACGAGCATCAGTCCCTGCAGGGCGAGCGGGCCCCGGCCGCGGGCTGGATCAAAGACCTGGAGGCCCGGCCTGACGGCCTCTGGGCCAGGGTGGAGTGGACCCGGCAGGCCCGGGAGTATCTGCTCAGCAAGGAGTATCGCTACTTTTCCCCGGTGTTGCGCCTGGACCCTACGAGTCGCAGACCGCTGGCCCTGATGCATCTGGGCCTTACCAACGTCCCGGCCATCAAGCGCCTGCCGCCTCTGGTGGCCAAGTTGGGCGCGGCCGGCGATTCCGGGTCCGCAGACCCAACCGCGCTAATCCTGGGGCAGGAGATGGGGGGGAGCATGGACAAAATCAAAGAATTACTGGGGTTGGGCCCCGAGGTGACGGTTGACGCCGTGGCGACCCGGATGCTGGAAGTCTTGGGCGACCTGGCCGCGGCCCTGGCGCTGCCTCCGGATGCCTCTATGTCGCAACTCACGAGCGCCCTGGCCGCCTTGCAAGCTGGAGAGGCAAGCCTGCGGGAAAAAAATGCCGAACTGGCGGCCCTCAAGGCCCGCCTGGCGGCGGAGGCAGAGGATAAGGCCGTTGGCGCGGCTTTGCAGGCCGGGAAGATCACCCCGGCTCAAAAGGGCTGGGCCCTGGAGTATTTTCGCCAGGACCCGCAGGGTTTTGCCACCTACGTGGCCCGGGCCCCCAAGATGGTGCCTTTGGGCGACCTCCTGTCGCTCCAAGGCGAGGAGCGCTCGCCGGTCTCGGCCTTGGCCCCGGAAGAATTGGATATTTGCCGGAGCTTGAACCTGGCGCCGGAAAAGTATTTGGCGGCTAAAGATCAGTCTGCCAGTCGCTAAGGCGGTTCTCGAACCGCCCTGGCGGTGGGCTCGCGCAGCTAGTTATCCGGCAACCTTACCTGACTACTGGCCACTAACCACTACAAATCTGGAGGAAGAATGACATGTCACCATTAACCCGGGACCGGGCGACTTCCTATCGGGAAGGCATCGAAGTGGAATTCCCGGTGGCCGCGGCCACCAAGATCTATGCCGGCTCCATGGTCTGCGTCAATGCCGGCGGCTACGCGAGGCCCGCGGCGGATACCAGCGGCTGCCGCTTTGCCGGGGTGGCCATGGAGCAGGTGGATAACACGGCGGGCGCGGATGGCGTAATCATGATCCGGCTGCGGCGCAGCGGGGTCTTCGAGTTCGATGCTGTGGCCCTCACCCAGGCCAAGGTCGGGGACGCCATGTACGCCGTGGATGATCAGACCTTCGCCGACACGACCGGCGCCACCAATCATATCAAGGTCGGCACCCTGGTCAAGTATGTGTCCGCCACCAAGGGCTGGATCGATATCGCCAGGTAAAGGGAGTTTTTCGTTTAGGGTTTTGGGGTTTGAAAAGCAATCAACCTAAGCCGAATAAAAAGAACGAAAAACGGAGAGCGAGGTGCAAAGATGATCATCAATCAAGATGCTTTGGCAAGGCTTTATACCGGTTTCACCGCGGTCTTCAATGCCGCTTTCCAGGATACTCAAACCTGGTATGAGCAGGTGGCCATGACGGTCCCGGCCAACACCCGGATCATGGACTATAAGTTCCTCCTGGACTTCCCCATGGTGCGGGAATGGATCGGGGATCGCCAGATCAGCTCCCTGGAGCCCAAGGCCTTCCAGGTGGAGAGCAAGGATTGGGAAGCCACCATCGAGGTGGACCGCAACGATATCGAAGACGATCAGCTGGGCCTTTACAATCCCATCATTTCGGCCCTGGCCCAGGAAGCCCGGAAGCACCCGGAGAGGTTGATCGCCGACCTGCTGAACGGCGGTTTCACCACCGCTTGTTATGACGGACACAGCTTCTTCGCCACCGATCATCCAGTAGGGGCCGCCACGATGGGCAACTTCGCCGGGGGGACCGGGGCCACCTGGTACCTGATGGACACCAACCGGGCCGTCAAGCCTTTCATCTTCCAACTGCGCCGGGAAGTGCAGTTGGTGCGGATGGACCGCCAGGACGACGAACACGCCTTTATGCGGAAAAAGCTGCGTTACGGCGTGGACTACCGGGGCGCCGCCGCCTTCGGCCTGTGGCAGCTCGCCTATGCCAGCAAGGAAACCTTGAACTCTACCAATTACGCCTCGGCCCGGACTGCCATGATGTCAGTGCAGAACGCCGACGGCCGGCCTCTGGGCCTCAAGCCTAATCTCCTGTTGGTGCCCCCCTCCCTGGAGGCTGAGGCCCGGGAGATCCTGCAGGCCCAGTTCATCATCGGCGATCCCACCAGCGGCGGAGCCAAGACCAATGTCTGGCAGGGCACGGCTGACCTGCTGGTAGTACCGGAATTAATTTAAGAAAATGGTTTTCGGTTTTCGGTACAGCTCAAAACTGAAAATTATCGAAGACCGAAAACCGCAAACGGAGATTCTTTATGGCCTGGTTCGGCGGCTTTACGTTAGAGACCTATAACCGCATCCCCGGAGACTACGAAGTCTTGACGGTGGACGCCGCGGTGATGGTACTGTCCCGGAGCAAGATCAACCCCGGAACCGGGCCCTATGCCCGGATGGCGGCCCGGGCGGCGATGATCTCCTCGGAGAATGCCGATCTGCGTTTCCGCATCGATGGCGGCCAACCCACGGTCAGCGACGGCCATTACCTGGTAAGCGGCGATGCCCTGGTGGTTTCGGGCACCCAGGCCATGCAGCAGTTTCAGGCCGTCAAGGTCGGAGACGCCAGCGCCACCCTGCGGGTGACCTATTTTTATTAACCGGCAAGCAAGAGAGGAAGGAGCTTGAGATGGCTTATTGCAGCCAGGACGACCTGGTGAAGATGATCTCTCTGGCAGAACTGGCCGAATTAACTGCGGAATCAGGTGATGAGCCGGACGCCGCGGTGGTGGCTGAGGCCATCGTCAAGGCTGCCGGCGAGATCGACTCCTACCTGGCGGTGCGCTATGTCTTGCCCCTGGCGGCCACTCCGCCCCAGGTGCAGAGCCTGGCGGTGGACATGGCCCTGTATCACCTCTATTCCCGGCGTAGCGTCGCCCCCCCGGTGCGGGTGCAGAAATATGAGGCGGCGGTGGCTTTCCTGAAGGAAGTGGCCGCCGGCCAGGCCCTGGTGGAGAGCCTAGGTTCGCCTTCCGGCGATAACCGGCAGGTGGAAGAGTTTTCCGGCGCGTCCCGGGTCTTCCGCCGGGACGGCCTGTCCGAATGGTAGCGAGGCCCAGCCCATGACCGACTTTGACTGGAAGGCCCTGGAAGATGCGGTGGTGGGGGCGCTGCAAGCTCGGATAGGCAGCCTGGTCAATACCCTGGAATCCTACCAGGGCGACTGGCGCACCGATCTGCAAAATGAGGGCTGGCGGCTGCCCGCGGTCCTGGTGATGCTCTCGGGGGCCAGGTCCGAAGCCGCCACCCTGCGCTCCTATGACTTGACCGTGGATCTCACGGTGTTGGTGATGGTGCGACAACTCCGGGGGCAGGATGCCGGCCGGCGCCAGGAGGGCGGCGTCTACCAGATTATGGCGGGCAGCCGACAGGCCCTGTGGCATCGAGACCTGGGGCTGGAGATCCTGCCCCTGGCCCTGGTGCGGGAAGAGCCGCTCCTCAACAACCGGGAGTTTTCAGTTTACGCCGCCCAGTACCGCACCGGTGCGGTGGTAGATTGGTGAAGAGTTATCAGCTAGCAGCGGTCAGCTTTCAGCAAAGACTAAAAGCGCATCGCCACGGAAGAGACTATCAAGACCTGGGAACTTCGTTTGAATAGCAAAATTCCCAGAGTAACGCCCTTGCTCCATATAGTCAAACCAGGCGGGCCTTGGATAATTAAGGTGCATCGAGGAGAAATCTCATGACCCGGTCCATCCGGAATTTTTTGGCCACCCATAACCTGTTGGCGGTTTCCGCCAACCGCCAGGAGCCGGCCATCAACACCGAACAGGAGCTGGATACCACTCTGCTGGCGGACCTGAACACCGTCCTCAACTACCAGGCGGTGAAGGTAGCCAATCGGGAGGAATTGACCGGCAAGGAAGAGGCGGACCGGCTCTACGATTTCGGCGGCAAGGTGGCGGGGACCCTCTCCTTTTCCCGGGCTCAGCCCCAGCATTTCGCCTTCCTGTTGGCCTACGGCCTGGGCGCGGTGGAGACCGCGGCGCTGGGATCCACGGGCTTTCGCCACACCATCCGCCCCCGGTACGGTGAGGTGGACGTGGCCCGGTCCAATCCCTCGTTTACTGCGGCCATGCGCCTGGGACGCCAGGTGTTGAAACGGCGCTTCACCTCGTGCTTCATCGACCAGGTGCGGGTGGACTTCCCCAAAGACGGCTGGGCCAAGATCAACGCCGCCATCAAGGGCACCGGCAAGGTGGGCGACAACACCTATGTGGAGCAAATTTCCGCCCCTTATAATGCCGCGTCCTTAAGCCTGGCCGCCAACGGCGTGGCCGGCGACAGCGCCGCCGAACGGCTCAGCAACGTGCAAGCCGTGCAGGTGCTCAACCCCGCCACCCAGGCCTGGGATGAGGTCAGCTACAGCGCCGTGTCCGCCAATGTTCCCGGGAGCCTCACCCTCAGCCCGCCGGGCGCCGCCGCCACCCCCGTCACCTACCGGGTCTACTACCTTCCCGGGGAGAGCGGCTGGACCGACTTCCCGGACCGGGTGGAGGAGCCGCCGCTGAAGGTTAACCAGGTGGAGGTCAACCTGGGGGGGCGCTGGGACGGCAGTTCCTTGACCGGTGGCTCACTTTTGGCTGCGGAGCTGAGCGGCGTCACCTGGACCGTGAAGAATTACCTCACCCCGGAAAACACCCCGGGGGCCGGCACCGGCTACGCCAACCGCGCCTTTCGCTACGGCCGGGAGCAAACCCTGAAGTTCGACCGGGATTTCCGGGACTTTCTCATGACCCAGCACCTCAAGGACAACGACACCTTAGTCGTCCGCCTGAAGGCCGTGGGACCGGAGTTCGAGGCCGGCCTGAACTACCAGGTGGAGCTGGTCTTTCCCCGGGTGGCGGTGCTCAATGCCCCGGTGGGGGTGAACCAGCGTCGCCTGAGCGAAGAGGTGCAATTCGCCGTGCTGGAGGACGACAACTTCGGTTCGGCGGTCGCCTTCGTCCAAAACCAGGTGAGCGGTTACGCGGCGTAGTCCAGGAGCACAGGCGTCTCGCCTGTGACGGCGCAGGCTAAAGCCTGCGGCTACAGAGGATCAAGGAGAATCAATGGCCAGAATTCTGGGAGAAGAGCGCCAGGCGATGCGGGTGCAAGACCCGGTGTCGGGCTCGGTGATCACCCTCTTTTATCGCCGGCCCACCTCGGAAGAGCGGGTGGCCTATCAATTATCGGCCTACCGGATCGAGGGGGGAGAGCGGCGCCTCTGCCTGGGGGAGACTCGCCTGAAGTTCGGGTTGGAGATTCTAACCGGTTTCAGCGAGGGTGATTTCCAGATCAGGGAAGATGGCCAGGCGGTGCCCCTGGACCCGGCCCGGCACCCGGATTGGCGGGAGCGCCTGGCGGAGCACGCCTCGGACCTGGTCGCCTATCTGGCCCAACAGGTCTTCGAAGGTTTGCGGGTAGCCGGCCGGGAGGAATCGGGCCGGGACTGAACGACCAGGCAGCCGCCGGCGCCTGGGATAGGCTGGCGGACTGGCCGTTACACCAGGAATTGGCGATGCTGGCGGCCGGCCGGCTGTGCGGCCCGGCCCAGCGGCGGCGCTGCCGCAGTGAAAATGGCGCCTTCGCCACCTGGGCCTGCCAGGCCTGTGAGGAATACCTGCGACCCGAGGCCATCTCCCCCTGGACCTGGCACCTGGTCTTTCTCCACCAGTTGCGGCAGGCCGGCTATCCTTTCGACGCCAACGATTTAACCCTGGAAGAGTGGCTGCTGCTGGGTCTGGTTCAGCGCCTCTTGACCGGGAAGCGAGGACAGCATGACCAAAAAGACCTCTAGTGGCAGCTCTTCCCAACAGGAATTGACGGACTTCCGCACCCTGCAGGAAGAGATGCTGAACCTCAGCCAGGAGTATAGCCAGAAGCGCCTGGCAGTCTGGACCGATGAGATGCGCAGCCTCAAAGAGAGCTGGGATGGCTTTTCCCAGGAGTGGCAAAGCAGCTTCGGGGATATGTCCGGAATGGCCCAGGATAAATTTCAGGAGATGGCTGCCGATGGTCAGGCCGCCGCCAGCCTGGTGAGCCAGAGCTGGGACCAGGCCCTGACGGGTCTCACGGGCCAGGTGGACGACTGGGGGGAAAATTTCCTCCAGACTATCCAGAAGGTGGCCACCGCCTGGATGGGGAGCATTGGGGGCGGCGGCCCCGGCGGCGGCAGCAGCGCCGGCGGCCTCCTGGGCCTGGTAGGGAACGTTCTCGATTTCGGCGGCCTGTTCCACCGGGGCGGCGTGGTGACGGCCCATCAGGGGATGGTGGTTTCTCCTGAGACGCTGCTGGGGGACGAGCAGCTCATCCTGGCTCAGACCGGCGAAGGCATTCTGCCCCGGGACGCCATGTCCCGGCTGGGAGAGAGCAACTTCGAGGCTCTGCGCACCGGCCGTTTCGACCTGACCCAGGGAGGCGGCAGTCCCCGCTACGACATCACCATCCAGGTCCAAAGCCTGGATGCCGCCGGCGTGGCGGGCCTGGATTGGGACCGGGTGGCGCAGCGCCATCTGCTGCCGGTCCTCCGACAAGAAATGGGCCGTCGTTGGTAGGGGAGCTGTTTCGAGTTCCGGGTATGTAAGGGCGGCTCGAGAG
>JBIOJX010000061.1:0-11886 GCA_044451265.1 Desulfobaccales bacterium | reverse complement strand
GCATCATAGATCACCAGAAACGGCTCGTCTATCTGGGTGAAGATCTCGCTCACCCGCTGGATCATGTGCTCGTCATGATGCAGGTTGACCGTACCTTTGATCAGGGAGCCGTCCACCAGCTTGATGGTGATCTTCCTATGAGTCCCTTCTCCGGCTGATGATCTTAACCGACATGGCCTCATCCCGCAGTTTTAGCCTTCCCGGCGCCCAGTTCCCGGGCCAGTTCCCGGGTTTTGGCCAGGGTCTCCTCCAGGTCGAAGCTGAGGACCTGCCGGTCCTGGACCACCACCTGACCATGCACCACCACGGTCTGGACGTCGCCCCCGCCGGCGGCATAGACCAGATGGGAATAAGGGTCATACAGCGGCGTCAGATGCGGCTGGTCCAGGTCGAGGACCACCACATCCGCCTTTAACCCCGGACTGAGGGCCCCAACCTGGCCCTCCAGGCCCAATACCTTGGCGCTGCCCCGGGTGGCCAGGTCCAGGGTCGCCGTGGCCGGCAGCACCGTAGGGTCCAGGTAGCGCACCTTCTGGAGTTTGGCTGCCGTGTCCATCTCCTGGACCAGATCCAGGTTATTGTTGGAGGCGCAGCCGTCGGTGCCCAGCCCCACCGCCACTCCGCGTTTCAGGAGTTCGACCACCGGGGCGATCCCCGAGGCCAGCTTCATATTGCTTTCCGGGCAGTGGGCCACGCCGGCTCCGGAGGCCGCCAGCAGTTCCAGGTCCGCCTCGGACAAGACCACGGCGTGGTCCGCCAACAGGCGGGCCGTCAGCAAACCCAGGCGGTGCAGATGGGCCACCGGCGTGGCGCCGTAGCGCCCCTGGCAGTCCGCCACCTCCTGGTGCGTCTCAGACAGGTGAATGATCAACCGCCTATTATACTTATCGGCCAGTTCGCCGCATTGCTGAAGCAAATTCGGCGAACAGGTGTAAACCGCGTGGGGCTGGATGGCCACGCTGACCCGAGAATGGCCCCGCCAGGTGCGGCAGAGTTCCTCGCTAAAGGCCAGGCCGTCGTCCGGGGGCCCGTAGTTGGGCGAAGGGAAGTCGTAGAGCACCTCCCCCACCACCGCCCGGATGCCGGTTTCCGCCACGGCCCGGGCCACGGCATCGGCAAAGAGATACATGTCGGCAAAGGTCGTGGTGCCGGAGAGCAGCATCTCGGCGATGGCCAGCCGGGTGCCCCAATAGACGAAATTGCCGTCCAGCTTGGACTCCGCCGGGAAGATGTAGGAGTTGAGCCAGGTCTCCAGGGGCAGGTCATCGGCCAGGCCCCGGAACAACGACATGGCCGCGTGGGTATGGGCGTTGATCAATCCGGGCATGATCAGGCCCAGGGGGTAATCCAGCCGCCGTTCCGGGACATAGCGGGCCGCCAGCTCCGCCGCCGGGCCCACGGCCACGATTTCTTCCCCCCGAATCGCCACCGCGCCCGGATGAAAAACCTCCCGGGTCTCATTCTGGGTCAACACCCAGTCGCCGGATATCAGCAAAGAAACAGTTTCTTTTGCAGCCTGACCCATTTTTCCCCCGTTAGATCGGAGATGGGAGACCGGACATTCGCCTAAACCTTTCTCCCGTCCCCCATCCCTGGTCTCCCGTCATTTTTTCTTTTCCCCTTTGCCCTTCTGCGGCTCTTCCCCTTTTACCCCCTCATTCTCAACCAACTGCCCCCGCCGGTAGGCCTCATCAAAGCGGCTCGCCGTGCCCTTGGGCAGCTTGACCCGGTAGGTCCCGGGCTTCAGGGCCGCCCCTTTGATCCACGGATTCAAGGTCTTGATGGTCTTGTAATAGCTGCCGCAGGCCTCCGCCAGCCGTCGCACCGGGGCGTCTTTCAGGAGGGTGATACTCACTTCGTCAAACTCCAGGGGCGGATAGAGTTGATCCTCGGGGATGTCGTAGCCGTAGCGGACCGGGTCCTCCATGACGATCTTGGCAGCCAGGGCGCGGAAAACATAGCGTTCCGTCTCTTCCGGCAGGCTCAAATAATAGTAGGAATTCACCCCCTGGAGGGCCATCTCCTTCAGCACCCGCCCTTCTCCGCAATTGTAAGAGGCCAGGGCCAGAGGCCAGCTGTGCAACAGCTGATGGAGGTTCTGCAAATAGTTCAGGGCCGCGTCGGTGGCCGCGCCGAACTCCAGGCGTTCGTCCACGTTATCGTTGCACTTCAGTTGGTAACGCTGGGCCGTGGGGGCCATGAATTGCCAGGGACCCTGCGCCCCGGCCGAAGATTTGGCCTTGAGGAGCAGGTCGCTTTCGATGATCACCACGTACTTCAAATCCAGGGGCAGCCGCCGGGTCCGGAGTTTGGCTTCTATCTCCGGGAAATACCGGTGGGCCCGCTTGAGCCACATGGTGGTCTGGGCCCGGTTCCAGGCGACAATGGTGAGTTCCCGATCCAGGCTTTCCCGCACCGCCGGGTCATTGAGCGGCACCGCTTCACCGCAGAAATACAAGTTCTCCGGGACGCCAAAATAAGGAAAGTGCACGACCTCACCAGGGAGCGCCGGCGGCGGGACCGCCGGGGCGCCGGCCCCCAGCCCGCCGGGCCACAGCCACAGCATCGTCAGCAGGGTAAAAACTATCAGCATCATGAGATGGATTCCTGCACCTTTTAGTTCCTAAGCAGTTATCCCAAACCCAGGCGTCTCTGTCAACCGGGATAGCTTGCCGCGGTCAGCTTTCAGCTTTCAGCCAAGAACGAGCACATCTTTTCTTGGCGGCTTCGAGTCTTTGCGCCTTGGCGTCTTGGCGTGAGATCTTATTTTTTTTAAAAAAGTCATTGATTCTTGGTTAGCCTCAGCCTAAAATTCTACGTGAATCTTATTACTAAAAGGAGGTGGCCTCGGTGAATCGGCCCAAGATGTTCTATCCGGTGAAATCCTGAAGCTCCGGCCTGCGTCGGGCCTTGGTAAGGCCCGCGACACCCATCCGGCTGGCAAGCGCGGGATTGGGCTGGGACGGATCACCGGGAGTTCACCGCTAATCCTCTAATCCTTTAGCCCTCCGCAAGCAGGATCTTTTCCTTCCTTATTCCAGCCTTCGTTCCAGCCGCCAATCTGGGTGAGTCGAGTAGCTGATCTCTGGGTCAGTTCTGCCTTTCTGTCGGGTAGTTCCACGCTACCGCGGCAGAAATTGCCTTATGCTGAAAGTCCTCAAGAAAGCGGCCCGCATGGCGTTCCCAGCTTTTCAGGCGAACCTTTCGGGAGCTGACTATGTTGGCCCCTGCCTTTACCGCCTGCTGCGCCTGGCCTTGGGCTGCCTGTTCGCTTATGCGGGCCTGATCAAACTCCTGGACCCCAGGGCCTTCGCCCACGCCATCGCCCAGTTCGGCCTGGCGCCGGACCAACTCTTGCCGCTGCTGGCCGTGGGCCTGCCCGCCCTGGAACTGCTGGCCGGCGTCGGGCTGATCTTCGAGCGGCGCGGCAGCCTGACCGCCATCGCCATCCTCTTGGGCCTTTTCCTCCTGGCCTTGAGTTATGCCGTCTGGATGGAGATGGACATCGATTGCGGCTGTTTCACGGTGGAGGAGATCAACGCCAAAACCGGCGTCAAAACCGCCCTGAGGCGGGACCTGTTTCTGGCCGCGGCCCTCGGCTTCCTTTTTTGGTGGCGCCGCCGCGCCGGCCGCGCCAAATTTAGCACCTGAAAAATAACCACTGCTGCGAAAGGAGAAAAACATGAATTTCACCAAGCATTTACTCTGGCTGCTGGTCCTTGGGATTCTGGCCGGCCTCACCCTCAGCGGCTGCGGCCAATCCTGGTCCAACCAAGAACTGGAAACCGAGAAGACCGCGGTCAACCTGGTCCGGGAAACCGCCCGGGGCGGCTACCAGATCGTCACCACCCCGGAACTGAAGGCCTGGATCGACCAGAAGAAGGACATGCTCATCGTCGATACCATGCCTTTTGAAGACAGCTACAAAAAGCAGCACCTCCCCGGGGCGGTGCATTATGAATTTCCCATTCCCGAAGTCAAGGAACTGGACGACGCCGCCAAGGCCAAGTTCGAAAAGCTCCTGGGAGCCGACAAAGACAAGGTTTTGGTGTTTTATTGCGGCTTCACCAAGTGCACCCGCAGCCATAACGGCGCCATGTGGGCCGAGAAGCTGGGCTATAAGAACGTCTACCGCTGCCCCGGCGGCATCAAGGCCTGGGTGGAGGCCGGCTACCCGGTGGAGAAGTAACAGGGGTCAGGGGCCAGGGGTTAGTTTAGCAGCTGCCTGAACTGACCCCTAATCCCTAATCCCTGGCCCCGGTTCTTTCGACAAATCATCTAACCAAAGATGTAGTTACAAACTTGGAGGTTTTTTTAAATGTCATCGGCTTACGACGCCATGTGGGAAGGTTTGAACCTGGACCTGGAGGCCCACGAGGGGCTGTTGTCGGTCTTGGGTAAATTTTACGGGGACATTTATCTGAGCCAGTCCGGCCGCCTCAAGGGCATGGAATACCTGGACTTCGTCCTCTCCGAAGTGCACGGCCTGCGCATCAAGGAATTGCAGGACGCCAAGGCCCAGGGCCGGAAGGTGGTGGGCACCTTCTGCGTCTTTGTGCCGGAGGAGCTGGTCCTGGCCGCCGACGCCATTCACGTCGGCCTCTGCGCCGGCGCCGAAATCGGCAAGGAGGCCGCCGAAAAGATCCTGCCCCGCAACACCTGCGCCCTGATCAAATCCTTCGTGGGCTTTAAACTGGCCCACCTCTGCCCCTACATCGAATCCTGCGACCTGGTGGTGGGCGAAACCACCTGCGACGGCAAGAAGAAGGCTTACGAAATCTTCGCCGATTACGCCCCGGTCTACGTCATGGAAATCCCCCAGATGAAGCAGGCCTGCGACCGGGACCTCTGGAAGGCGGAAGTCCTGCGCTTCCGGGCGGAGATCGAACGGGTCACCGGCAAAGAGATCACCGCCGCCAAACTCAAGGAAGCCATCCATCTGGTGAATGCCCGGCGCCGGGTGTTGCAGCGCCTCAACCGCCTCCGGGCCGCCGTGCCCAGCCCCATCTCCGGCCGGGACGCGCTCCTCATCAATCAGATCAGCTTTTATGACGACCCGGTCCGCTTCACCGGCAAAATCGGCCAGCTTTGCGACGAACTGGAGACCCGGGTGCAGGCGGGCGAGGGGGTAGCCCCCAAAGGGACGCCCCGCCTGCTGCTCTCGGGCTGCCCCATGGCCGTGCCCAACTGGAAGCTCCCCTATATCATCGAGTCCTCCGGCGCCGTCATCGTCGGCGAGGAGTCTTGTATCGGCGCCCGCAGCACCCGGGACCTGGTGGCTGAAACCGGCGAGACCGTGGAGGAGATGCTGGCGGCCATTGTCGATCGCTACATGAAGATCGACTGCGCCTGTTTCACCCCCAACCCCGAGCGCCTGGACCACGTCGTGGCCATGGCCCGGGACCTGAAGGCCGACGGCGTCATCCACTACGGCCTCTCCTTTTGCCAGCCCTACGCCATGGAGGCCCTCAAGGTGGAAAAGGCCCTGACCGCCGCCGGCATCCCCATGCTCAGCCTCGAGACCGACTATAGCATGGAGGACGTGGAGCAGCTCAAGACCCGGGTCGAGGCCTTTGTGGAAATGATTCACTGATCTAAAGGGTTTGGTAGCCGCGGCTTTTTTTTAAAATTAGCGCCGGCGCCCGCGCCGGCGCAGGAACCGCCGAGGGCGGCGGTTCTACATTTACCTCTCGTTCCCCAGATCCAGCTTGGGAACATAAATTTGCGCCAGGCTCCTGCTTGGCCAAGGACATGGCATTTTGAACTTGAACTCCGATAACCTCAGCGCCGGTCTCGACATCGGCTCCCGCTCCATCGAGTTGGTCCTGCTGGAAGGTGGCCGGATGGCGGATTGGGCCAAACTGCCCACCACCTTCGACCCCCTGGCCCAATGCCGCCGTTTGCTGCAGTCAGTCAACGGCGTCCCCATTGTGGCCACCGGCTATGGGCGTAAGCTCGTAAAGGACAACTTCGGAGATCGGCAGGTCACCGTCATCACTGAAATTCAGGCCTACGCCCTGGGGGCGCGCCGCTTGTGCCCCCAGGCCCGCACCGTCCTGGACATCGGCGGCCAGGACACCAAGACCATCGCCCTGGCCCCGGACGGCCGGGTGCTGAAATTCGACATGAACGACCGCTGCGCCGCCGGCACCGGCAAGTTCCTGGAATTCATGGCCACCGCCCTGCAAGTCGAACTGGAGGACTTCGGCGCCTTTGCCCTCCGGGCCGACAAGCGCATCCAGATCAACAGCATGTGCACCGTTTTTGCCGAAAGCGAGGCCACCTCCCTGATGGCCCGGGGCGAAACCGCGGCCAACATCGCCCTGGGCCTGCACCTGGCCATCGTCCAGCGCACCGCGGCCATGCTGCGCCGGGTGGGCTTGACGCCGCCGCTCGCCTTCGCCGGCGGCGTGGCCCACAACCCCTGCGTCCTCAAGCTCCTGGAAGAAACCCTCCAGGTCCCCATCCTCGTCCCGGAGCAACCCGACCTGGTGGGCGCCTTAGGAGCGGCCCTTTATGGACAAAAACTCATTGCCGACAAGTGAGAATTACCTTTGAGCATCAAAGCCATTTCCCCTTTAGGGCCGGGCCGTTTGCACAGCCTGCCTCTTCTTGAGGAAGCAGGTTTTGAACAGCCCGTGTCATTGAGAAAAGTGATCCAATCGCTAGGAAAAGAAACCGCCATCGCCGGGCAGAATTATGCGCAGGACGCGCCGGTGATCGCCAGGCCGAGAAAATCCGGCTTTATCAGGCCCTTTGACGGGACTGCCACTGGATTGGTATGCAATCAGTTTTATCGGCTTATCCTCTCCAACGGTTGTCCGTACAACTGCCATTATTGCTATCTTCGCCTTACCCTTGGAGGTAACAAAGGTCCGGTGGTCTTCACCAATCCCTGGCCCGAAGTGGAAAGGCAATTGGCAAAAATTCCCAACGGGGTTTTTTCCACCGGGGAGTTGGCCGACAGCCTGGCCGTTACTCCACCTCTGCTCAAGCCGGCCATAGAATACTTCCGCCGGCAGCCGGAAAAATTCCTCTTTCTCACTACCAAGAGCACCAATATCAAGTTGCTGCTTGAAATGAAGCCAACCAGCCAGGTATGGATTTCTTTCTCGGTGAATGCCGGCAAGACCTGGGAGCTATTTGAACAGAATACTCCTCCTCCTGATGAGAGGTTGGCCGCGGCGCGGCGGTTAAAGGAGGCAGGCTGGCGGGTACGGGTTAGAATCGACCCCATCATCCCCGAGGTCGGGATCGAGCCCTACCGGGAAATTGCCCGACAGGTTCGTGCCCTGGCGCCTGAGAGGGTAACATTAGGTGTCCTCAAGCATTTTCCCAGGCTGTCCAGTTGCCGGCACGAAGGCCCCTGGAGTCAGCTGGCGGAATCGCCCAACGGGATAAGGCGATATTCCACCCCTGTTAAGGTCCAGGTCTTTAAGGCCCTGGCCGACTGGCTGGGATGGCAACCGGCCATTTGCCGGGAGACCCCTGGTCTTTGGGAGGCCCTGGGCTGGGAAAACAATGGCTGCAATTGCACCCCAAGCCCGAATCCCAACCGGAAATATACGGGAACTGACTCTATTAATCCCCAGCAAAACGGCCAAGAATGCTTAATCATAAGAACCATTTCTTAAGTAGAATATCCATCCATGACCATAGGTTACCTCGTCTTATGGGCGAGTTTGGCGGGTTTTCCACCGTCCTCATGACCCGAATAAATCCACCATACCGAAAAGGGAATGAAGATGCACCAAGATCAAAGGAATTTTAACCTGACTTTTCCGGTTGTTCTGGCGCTTCTCCTGTGCTGGCTGGCGCCCACGCCAATGTCAGCCCAAACCCAGCCAGGCAAGGCTGCAGAGCTCAAAGAGCCGGCGGGCTTTGGCGTGGAGATTTCCACCGAGGAACTGAAGCAGATTCTGGCCGCCAAATCCGAACCCGTGGTGGACGTGCGCACGCCCCAAGAATATGCTATCGCCCATATTCCAGGAAGCGTCCATATCTACGAGAAGGACATCGAGAAATTGACGCAGCTACTGCCCGACCAAAAGGCAGGAATGGTAATTTACTGCAACGGGCCGTACTGTCACAAAGTCAAGCGGGTGGCCGAACAACTGTTCCAGAAGGGTTACACCAATATCAAACGCTACCAGTCGGGCCTGCCCGTATGGAGGGCCTGTGGTAACACGGTGCAAACGGAGGTGGCAGGCTGCAAATACATCTTCCCGGCGGACCGGACCGCCGTCTGGGTTGACGCGCGCCCCAAGGAGGAATTCGCCCAAGGGACCCTCCCCGGGGCGGTGAACATTCAGGCAGGTGAGGTTAAAGTGGCCAATGATGACGGGCGTCTGCCTTACACCGACAAAGGGACGCGGATCATCGTCTTTGCCGGCCGGCCGGAGGTGGCCCGAAAAGTCGCGGAGGAAATTGCCCACACGGCTTTTTGGAACAGCAGTTACTTCGGGGGCACGTTCGCCGACCTGAAGGAGGCCGGATTGCGGTAGAGGTAAATATCAGGCCGCACTACCGGTATGACGCCTGGTATCCCGGCATAACAGATCGTTTTGTGCAAACTCTTAGGTGATCAATAGCTCTTAATCTCTGGCCCCCAGCTTTCTGAAATTTGATGGAAAATTCCCCGTAATTAAGATATATACTGAAAAAATAAACGATTTTGCGATTCGCCCATTCAAACCGACGGATGCAATTTTTTCTTTCTTTTAACTAAAAACTAAAAACTCGAAACTCGAAACTCGAAACTGCCTTTATGTACAAAGACGACTTTCGCCTATACCTGCGCCTGCTCACTTATCTGAAGCCTCACAAGGTCCGCATGACCGCCGCCATCCTGGCCATGCTGGGGGTCTCGGCCCTCACGGCGCTCCTGGCCTACCTGGTGAAACCGGTCCTGGACGACGTCTTCTTCGGCCAGAAAGAGAACATGCTCTATCTGCTGCCGCCGCTCATCGTCTTCCTCTACGCCGCCAAAGGCGTCATGTCCTACACCCACAACTACCAGATGAGCTACATCGGCAACGCCACCGTCACCACCCTCCGGGATCAGCTCTTTGCGTCCATCACCCGCCAGCCCTTGACCTTCTTCGACGGCGAGGCCACCGGCACCCTGATGAGCCGCCTCACCTATGACGTCAACCTGCTCCAGGACGCGGTCACCCGGGTGGTCACCAGCTTCTTCAAGGACTCCTTCACCGTCCTGGGCCTCGCGGCAGTGATCTTCTACCGGGAGTGGCGCCTGGCCCTGCTGGCCATGGCGGTCTTTCCCCTGGCGGTCTTCCTCATCCTCTGGCTGGGCAAGCGCACCCGCCGCGTCTCGCACCAGACCCAGGTGTCCAACGCCCACCTCTACACCGTGCTCCAGGAAAGTCTCATCGGCCAGCGCATCGTCAAGGCCTTCGCCCGGGAGGACTACGAGGAAGAGCGCTTCAAGCAGGCCAACTGGGGCTATTTCCGCACCCGCATGCAGCTCAACTCGGTCCGGGAGCTCTCGCCCCCCATCATGGAGTTCCTGGGGTCGCTCGGCATGGCGGGCATCATCTTCTACGGCGGCTACGCGGTCATCAAGGGCCAATCCACCCCGGGCACCTTCTTCTCCTTCCTGGCGGCGCTGCTCATGCTCTATCAACCCATCAAGAGCCTGAGCGCCGTGCAGAACATCGTCCAGGAGGGCCTGGCCGCCGCGGTCCGGGTCTTCGGCCTCATGGACCGGGACCCCGAGATCAAGGACCGCCTGGGGGCCGTGGACCTGCCGCCTATCCAGAAAGATATCGTCTATCACCAGGTCGCCTTTGCCTATGATAACGACCGTCCCGTCTTGCAGGACATCGACCTCAACGTGGCCCGGGGCGAAATCGTTGCCCTGGTGGGGCCTTCCGGCGCCGGCAAATCCACCCTGCTCAACCTCCTGCCCCGCTTCTACGACATCACCTCTGGGACCATCACCATCGACGGCGTCGACGTCCGGGACGTGACGCTCAACTCGCTCCGCGCCCAGATCGGCGTGGTCACCCAGCAGACCATCCTCTTTAACGACACGGTGCGCCACAACGTGGCTTACGGCCGCTTGGAAGCCTCGGAAGCGGAGATCATCAATGCCCTCCAGGCCGCCCACGCCTACGACTTCGTTGCGGCTATGCCTGAGGGCCTGGACACCCTCATCGGCGAGCAAGGGGTGCGCCTCTCCGGCGGCGAACGCCAGCGCCTGGCCATCGCCCGGGCCCTGCTCAAAGACCCGCCCATCCTCATCCTCGACGAAGCCACCTCCAGCCTCGACTCCGAATCCGAGCGCGAGGTGCAGCAAGCCCTGGACTCCCTCATCGTCGGCCGCACCACCCTGGTCATCGCCCACCGCCTCTCCACCGTGCGCAACGCCCACCGCATCGTCGCATTAGAAAACGGCCGCATCATGGAAACCGGCACCCACACCAGCCTCCTGGCCCAAAACGGCCTCTACCGCCGCCTCTACGAAATGCAATTCGCGAAGGAAGAAGAGAAAGACCAACCTGCCGCCGCGCCCCTGGCAGCCAGCGGCTCGACTCAATAGAGCATTGTAGGGGCGGTTCTCGAACCGCCCTTTTAGAACATTGAGAGGGAGTCACCCATGAAGAAGGCTACCTCAACTATTAATCCGCTTCATTTCGAGGACCTTGAACCTCATAGGTTTGAAGATTTAGTAAGACAATTAATCTATGATTTTAGGGAATGGCGTTCATTAGAAGCAACCGGGCGTTCTGGGTCGGATGAAGGTTTTGATATTCGGGGATGGGAAGCTATTCGACCATTAGAAGTTGACAAAGAAGATGAAGAAGGCGAAGACGCGGTAACTGAAGACAGGATTTGGCTGATCCAATGCAAGAGAGAAAAGTCCATCCCGCCTGCTAAGATTCGAAAATATCTCGACGATATTTTTGCCACCAACAAAGAGAATCTTTATGGATTAATACTCGTTGCCCCTTGTGATTTTTCTAAGAAAACTAGAGATACCTTTATCCAAGGAATTCGAGAGAAATCTATCCAAGAATTCCGATTATGGGGAAGGGCTGAACTGGAAGACATGCTTTTTCAGCCAAAAAACGATCATTTACTTTTTGCTTATTTTGGAATATCGATTGTAACAAGACGCCGCTCTTTGAAAACTCAAATCAGATCAATTCTTTCCATAAAGAAAAAAGCAATAAAATATCTCGGACCTTTGAATTACTATGACCAAAAAGCTGTTTTGCTCCGAGATCCCGAAGAGACTCGATATCCATACCAAGAACAAATTTCTGACTTCAATATGTTCCCGAGATGGGAAGTTAATTATTTTGATGGATATGAACATAATGGTTTAAAATTTTTACGCAGAAATTATTATGCGTATTTGGCAGATGATAAAATATCATTTGATTTTGCACAATTAATTAATACAGCTGCTGTTCGTGAAGATCCATGGTTAGAAGCTGATCAGAAATTAGATCAAGATGATTGTAGTCAAAATCTTCTTAAATTCTGGAATAATGAAATTACAGAAAAAAATGGAGGACGTTTGGAAATAGTAGGTATTATTCCGTTCAACAAGATAATAGAAATTGATGGCGACGGTGATAATTGGTTTGAAGGGCCGCATATTTATGTTCAATTCGATATGCAAAATGGCCCTTTTGAAGGATTATATGTTACATTAAAAACACTTAGCGGCGAAATTTTCTATCCAGAGTTAAAAAATAGAATCAAATTCTTCCCAGAAGAATTTAGAAACCGGAAAAAATAAAGAAATTATAAGCCCCAGTTTCATTCTTTTAAATAAGAACATGCACCCATACTTCCACCACCTCTTTGATTGTCTCCAGGGGCGGGGCGAGGCCGCCGCGGCGCCCCCGCACCCGT
>JBIOJX010000060.1:0-12016 GCA_044451265.1 Desulfobaccales bacterium | reverse complement strand
GAAACCACCCGTATTATCCGCAAGGAGGAAGCGGCGGGAGACCAGCCCCGCAATGTCATCATTGCCGTAACCGCCCATGCCATGGAAGGGGACCGGGAAACCTGCCTGGCCGCGGGCATGGACGATTACCTGGGCAAGCCGTTTACCCAGGAGGAATTGCAGAACACCCTGGCCCGCTGGCTCCCCCTGCGGGTGGACCCCAAGCCGGTGGCGCTGAAGGGGGAAAATGGCGCCGCCACGATGCTCGCCAGCCCCCTGGACCGCAAGGTGCTGGCGCAGATTATCAACCTGCAATCGGCAGGCGCCCCGGACCTTTTGAGCCGGGTGATCCAGGCCTACCTGAAAGAGGCCCCAGGACTCCTGGACAAACTTAAAGAAGCCATCCAGCAGCACGACCCCGAGGTGGTCCACAGGACGGCCCACAACCTCAAGTCCAGCAGTGCCAACGTCGGCGCCCTCAATTTATCCGCCTTGTTCAAGGAATTGGAAGTAATGGGCCGCTCCCGCTCTCTGGATCACGCCGGCAAGTTCCTGGACCATGCCGTCACCGAATATGACCGGGTCAAACAAGCCTTAAGGCAGGAAATCCAGAAGAGAGCCAGTTAATGGAATTGGATAATTCCAGCGGCCACCCGTTGGTGCTGATTGTGGATGACGATAGCACTATGCGCCTTTTGTGCCAGGCCATCCTGGCGAAGGCCGGCTTTGAGGTGGCGGCTGCAGACGATGGCCAGCAGTGTCTGGAGTTGTTCCAAAGTCTGCGGCCGGACCTGGTGCTCATGGACGTCCTGATGCCCGGAATGGATGGTTTCAGCACCTGCGCCGCCCTGCGCCGGTTGCCCGGCGGGCAACATACCCCCATCCTCATGGTCACGGGGTTGGACGATCTGGATTCCATCAATCGGGCTTATGAAGTAGGGGCCACCGATTTCATTACCAAACCCATCAACTGGACGATTCTGAGTTCTCGGGTGCGTTATATGGTACGAGCCTCCCAGACTTATGCCGAACTGCGCCGGAGCCAGAACCGCCTGGCCCATGCCCAGGATATCGCCCGGCTGGGATATTGGGAATGGCATCTGGAAACAGATGAAATTCTCTGGTCTGAGGAAATTCCTCGACTCTTTGGCGTCTCAAAGCAAGAATTCGCCGGAGGCCTGGCCGCGATTTTGCGTTCTCTCCATCCGGATGATCAAGACCGGGTAACCCAAGCCCTCGGCAGGACCCGGCGTCAAGGCGGCTCCTTTAGCCTGGACTCCCGCATCATCCTGCCGGACCTGGCGGAGCGGATCGTGCACTTGCAGGCCCAGGCCTCTCTGGATAACGCCAGCCGGCCTTTTCTGATCACCGGCACGATTCAGGATATCACCGAACGCAAAAAGATCGAAGAAGCGCTGCGGGAAAGCAAGAATTTCCTGCAAGGGGTGTTCGACGCCATCCCTGACGGCATCTGTATATTAGATCCGGAGCTGAACGTGATCCGCATCAACCAGGGCGGCGAAAATTTATACCTTTCGGAGGGTTCCACAGCGGGGCAGAAATGCCACCAGCTCTTACACCAAAAGGCTGAGCCGTGTTTCAGTTGCCCGGCCCTCAGAACTTTTGAGACCCGTGAAGCCCAGATGGAAATCATGCCCTTTGCCACCGCCGCGCAGTCCCAAGGGTGGCTCGAGGTCTCCACTTACCCATTGCAAGATGCCCGGGGGACCATTACCGGGGTGATTGCTTACATGAAAGACATTACGATCCGGAAAAAGCTGGAAGAACAGCTGCTCCAGGCCCAAAAAATGGAGGCGGTGGGACGGCTGGCCGGTGGAGTGGCGCATGATTTCAATAATATGCTGACCGTAATCGCCGGCTGCAGCGAATTTTTGTGCCATAGCCTGGAAGGCCAGGATCAGCTCCGCCATGAAGTGGAGGAGATCCAAAAGGTCGCGGAGCGGGCCGCGGCTTTGACCCGGCAGCTCTTATCCTTTAGCCGGAAACAGGTGCTCAAACCCCAGATTCTGGATCTGAACGTCGTGGCGGCCAACATTGATAAGATGCTGCTCCGTATTATTGGCGAAGATATCCGCCTGGTTACCCATCTGGAACCGCAGCTGGGACTCGTAAAGGCCGACCCGATGCAGATTGACCAGGTAATCCTGAACCTCGCGGTCAATTCCCGGGATGCCATGCCCGAGGGTGGCAGCCTCACCATTGAGACCGCCAACGTCCGGGTGGACGAGGCCGATTGCGGCGGACCGACGGATATACCACCAGGCTCTTATTCCCTGCTGACCATCAGCGACACCGGCACGGGCATTGCTCCGGAGGCCCAGGCCCATATTTTCGAGCCGTTCTTCACCACCAAGGACAGCGACAAGGGGACCGGGCTGGGCCTCTCCACCGTTTATGGGATCATCACCCAGAGCGACGGGCATATCCGCCTCTTAAGCGCTCCCGGCCGGGGAGCCACCTTCCAAATCTATCTGCCCCAGGTGGCGGCGGCGCCTGCCCCGGAAGGCCCCTTGACCCAGCCGCGTCCCGTTTCCCTGCACGGCTCGGAAACCATCCTGCTGGTGGAAGATGAAAGACTGGTGCGAGAGGTGACCAGCCGCATCCTGGAGCGGTACGGCTATAACGTGGTGCCGGCTCAAGACGGCCCTGAGGCCTTGCGGCTGGCGGAGGAGTGTGGCGGTTCCCTTGACCTGCTCTTAACCGATGTCACCATGCCCGGGATGAGTGGCCGAGAGTTGGCTGAACATCTCGTCGCCCGGTATCCCCGGCTCAAGGTGCTGTATATGTCAGGCTATACGGAAAACGCCCTCGGCGACCACGGAACCTTGAACCCGGAAATCAATTTCCTCCAGAAACCCTTCAAACATTTAGAGCTGGCCCTCAAACTGCGGGAAGTTTTAGACGCCCGCACCGAACCGGCCGGCGCAACGCCCGAGAGTAAGCGCTAGGCCTGCGTCGTGTATGATGGTCTGCCTTACCTCCTCGGCGCCGCCAACTCTTCCTTGATCACCCGGCGCAGGGTCTCCGCCAGGAAGCCGTCTTGATACTGCATATATTCCCGCAGGGCCTGATTGATCAGCGTCTGGTAGGTCCCTCCCCCGGCTTCATGCACCTTACCCTTGAACCACTCCAGGACATCGTGGTCCAGACGGATGGTGATGCGGGTCTTGCCGGTTGTCGGGGTCGCCACCGCCCCGCGCCGGCCCTGGCTGAAATCATATTCCGGTTCTTTGGTCTTCATAGCACTCTCGCTCTCTTTTGGTCGCCTTTCTGGCTGAGATTAATCGAATAGCCGCGCCTCGATAGGTGTAAACGGTTCTATAAGCCTGACCTGGTGGACTGGTTAAGGGACTATGACGCTCCACATTGAGTGGGGGAGGCTATACCGAGAGCTTGTGCGCCAGCAGTATAATTCCAGTCCGCCGGACGTAGCGCGCGAGGTCGAAGACTACGACGTCGATCTCGACGGTGTAACGGCGCTCGAATTGAAGATTGTGCCGGACATAAGCCGTGGCAGCGCCCGGGCCTCGCTGGCGCAACTACGCCTTGCCTAGACTTTATCGCTGTCCGGCCCCACGACCGCAATCGCAGCTATCTTGCCACGAATTGGGCTTATCGATGGAGTGGGGAAAATTGCAGATATGCTCTGGATATAGGAAGTATTTGGAACCGTGATAAGTCTTGGATCATAGCAGGTTATCTTTAACGCATGGGCCCGGCCGTGAGGTTATTGTGTCTACTCCGGCTTTTGCTTAGGCTCTTTTCCTGCTTGCATCCATAGCATCGTGAGAGTCACGATAGGCCGCTTCGCAGATCTTCGATCGGTAGATAGTCCCCCGCTATTCGTCCCCTCCTGAACGAGCGCTGCTGCTTCTCGATTTGTCATCGACAGACTAAGGCGCGCCGGTATGGCACTGGCTACACAGGATTTCTGGGGGGATTTCTCCTCCAGGGTGGTCGAATTTCAACCCCTGCAGGCTCACAGTCTCCGGTTTTGGCTGGCGACCCTGGGCGGTGATTATATGACACGTGTTGCATTCATTAGAGAGGGCCCGGCCGGTCTCGTCGACATGGGAGCCATCGTGGCAGCGAAAGCAACCCGGCCAAATATAATGCCCGATATTGTTTGGCCGCGCTCTCCAGTCCGTTTTCATTTCCGGGAAGAAATTGTCTTGAAAGATCCTCTGAGTCTCGGAGATCGCCTGCCCGATCTTTGGCTGGTCCTGGTAATCAGGATAGTCTTTCGAGAGCTTTTGAGCAATCTGGGCAATCCCACCGGCCTGGGAATCGGCCCCGGAGGCATTGACCAGAGCCTCGGCCGCCTTCACTTTTATGTAAGGAATGGCAGGATCGATCCGACCCAGCCACATGGAATCATCCAGAGCGCGGTAGGGAGAATCGAAAATGTGGGTGGGACGATTGTGGCAGTCGACACAGTCGAGCACCCGCACGGGCAGCGTTTTTTGTTGAGGGGTCAATGGATTGTCTTTTGACTGGTAGACGGTGACGGCGCCGGTCTGTGGATTCGTCACGCGCACCCAGGGTATGGTTTGCCGGCTCTCGTCCGTGGCTATGTACTCCATGCGGTTGCCCACAACCATATGCCAGTGGATGCCTCCAACCGGCCCCGTGGTGGCAATTGCCCCTCCCACATGCACCAGCAGTCTTATGTTCCACGGAGTGTTTTGCTTGTCAGGCAGGAAGAATTGCCGACGCAGTTCCACCCAGCCGTAAAATTTCGCCGGCCAATGGCACTGTTCGCAGGTTTCCCTCGCGGGCCGCAGGTTTTGGACCGGCACTGGAATGGGCCGCGGGTATCTGTTGGTAACGGTTGCATAGACCTGATAGAGGCCGGAGAGCTTGGCACGGACAAACCAGGAGGCGCCCGGGCCGATATGGCATTCCGTACATCGTACCCTTGAGTGGGGAGAGAATTGGTACGTGACGTATTCCGGCTTCATCACCGGATGGCACAAAGCGCCGCAAAACCCCGGCGATTCCGTCTCCTGAAACGAGCGGTAGCTTCCTAACGAGGTGAGAATAAGAACAAGGAAGGCGCAGGCAAACGCCACGACAAGATGGCGCGGGCGCCTCCCGCCACTTGCCTCAACCCGGGCCTCAGCCGCCGTTAGTTTTTTGCGCCGCCGGAGTTCCAGCCAGGCTCCCACTCCCGCGCAAATGAGGCCGATCCAGAAAAATGACGGGATAATCAGGTAGATCAGGATGCCCATGTAGGGCTGTCTGAAACCGTGAAAAAAGTCAATTGCTATCAGACAAAGCGCGGCGAACAGGCTGCACACGGCCACCATCAGGCCGAAGATGCCAATCCAGTTGCCGATCAGGGCGGAGACCCATTGGGGACGCGCGTACTTATGCCCAGTCATGAAGGTTCCAAATCGCTGCTAAAAGAGGGGATGCAGCCGGTCACAACCCTCAGTGTTTCGCAATGGACTTAAGATACGCTATAACGTCCTGCAGTTGGTCATCGGGTAACTTAAATTCCGCCATCTTTACTTTGGGGTCGATGGCTTTCTTGGGGTTGGTGATGGCTTCCTTGAGGAAAGCGTCGGTCTTTCCCACGGCAAGCATTTCCATGGGCTTGCCCAGGACGGGCTTGCCCGGTTCGGCCTCCTTGTGGCACAGGGCGCATTTTTTGCTATCTACCAGGGCTTTGCCCTTTTCCGCGGAACCGCCTTGAGCCCATGCAGACGCGGCAATTCCCATCAACACCAAACAAAGGACCGTCACTTTAGATTTCATTTTCCCTCCTGTGGTTTGTGAACGGACAGCCGGCTTTTGCCCGGCCAATGCAGCCGGCTCGAAGAAGAGATAAAAACACCGAGCCTACCACATGCGCTTGGCAGTTGTTCACTATGCCGTTGCTGTCTTGGTTGTAGCGAACGTAATCGTGGAATTAAACTGCGAACCTTTGTTTATGGCACAGACCGCATTTCCCCTCAACATATTTGGCCACGGCAATCACGAACGGCGGAACCTCCGCCATCCCCAGTTTATCCCCGAGGCACGATAGAAGCAAGACTAAAACCATGAGGACGCGGTTGAACCACTCTTGCCCCCCTAACCCGCAAGCTCAAGCTAGAACTTGTACTGTAAAAATGCCTGCACCACATGCGCCGTGGCGTTCGTGTAGAACCCGTCCAGAGTATTTAAATTCTGATTGTTAAACGCCGGCCCGCCAGTCGCCTGGATTCCCTGCAGGTAAAGCGTTTGATACGCTTTGGGCATGCCGAAGGCCTGGAATATGTATCCCCCTCTGACAGCCCAGTGCTCGTTGAACCTGTAGGTGAGAAACGTTCTTATATCGGCGTAGTATTCGTTCAGATTGGGCATGAAAAAATTCGAGTTTTGGAAATTCGAGTGCGCAATGGAGTAGCTTGCCCTGGTCGTGAGGTCCAGCTTCTTCGGAATGAGCTTAAAGTCCGCTCTGGCGATGAAAGTGTCATATGAATCGGAGGTGGTCAAAGTGGGGCCAAAATCACCCGAGATCATAGCACTTTCCCCAAGAAGTGACTGGTTGACAACAGCCAGTTCTTTAGTTTGGAGTTGCTGGTGGTCGTATCCCAGGCTCAACGCCACCCGTTCATGCGGCCTCCAGCTCACATCCGCTCCGCCCGACCAGCCTCGATCGCTTTGGATGCCAAATCCCGAGTCTAAAAAATTGTCGTTATAGATCGAGAAATTGACTGAGGTGGTGATACTATCCGCGGGGAGCACTTCCGCAATGAAATTGAAGGTGTTCCGGTTGAGGTTTCCCGAATAGGATTTGTAAGTCAGAGGCAGCTCCACCGTCGGCGACGCCTCGAACTGCTGCACCAGAAAATTAGTCCCTACCCGGGCTACGTATGCATAGTTGGCATTCAGGCTCAGCCAGTCAGTAGGAGACAGCCTGAGGCCCACCTGGGGCGAGTTACTTGAGGTCCGGCCCTGTCCTTCGGTGCGGTCGACTCCTTGCCAGACATAGCCGACATTGAAGGCCAGCATGCTGTTCACTCTATAGTCGGCGCCGAGGTTGAGAGTCTGCCGTAAATACGAATACTGCATCAGTTGCAGAAGGGGTTGGGTCGCTCCTGAGAAGGCCGTCGACAAAATACTATTACCTATGTTGTTATTCTCAAAATTATAAGCGTTGTACGAATACCTCAAGGCTAACGGGGCGATTGGACGGGTTAGGCCTGCAATATTCGCGGTAAAAGTCGAGGCGCCGAGACCCGCCAGGCCTTCAAATCTACCAGCCTGGGTAGGGGGGGTCGCAGTAGCGGCACCAGTGGTAGAGTCGAAGACGAAGTCGTTCTGGGACAGCCAGCCGTAGGTCAACGAACCGGTGAGCCTGGTCTTGTAGGCTTTCAGGTCCAGTGCCCCCTCACCGGTAACGTATTGGGCCATATTGCTTGGGGGCAGGCTTGTAAAGACGGTCCCTCCGGTCGGGGGGGAGGGCATGATTGATGTTCCGTTGGTCCGGGACAGAACGTCTGCCTGACCATTATCAAAGTTCGAAAGATGATAAGACACACGACCCTGAAACACCGACTGCTGATCAGTCGGCTGACCATATTCCGCCCCGACCCTCATGTCGTTTTGCTTATAATTAATCGGTCTGAGAAAGGCGGTAAAGTTATAGGGATTGGAAGGGCCTCCTTGATTGCTTGCTGGCTGCCAGCCGTTTCTTTTCAGGAATTGGTCCTCGGCGAAAATGTCGAGCTCAGGTGTCAGCGAGTAGTAGCCGCTGAAGCGGATTCTCTGCAAAACGATCCCTATCTCGTTATTAAAGGGGTTTAGCGTGCAGTAAAGGTGTTGGAGCTGGTCATACTCAATTTGGGCATGGTAGACCCCGATTTTGCCAATCTGGAGCAAGAAACTCTCATCTCTTAATCCCGGATGGCTCATCTGGAATCTGTAATAATCGAGGCCTTCCTTGTTCTTCAGCGATACATCCGTTTCCGCCAGAAACCCTTCGGGGAAGGGAACATACTGTTTCAAATATCCCCGGTTCATGTGTCTGGGTTGATCGGAGAGCCATCCTCCGCCCAAGGAGATATAGCCCTCTAAGGCGTAATCAGCACCTACGTCCGTTTCGGCGAATCCGCCCGCGCCGGACAGAGTGATAAACATGACTGTGAGAATGACGACCAGGATTTCCCTCTTAATCTTCATCTTCATCACCCCCCCCTTCTTATCTAAAGAATAAATTGGCGTTAGGACCCATACTGTTGCTGCCGTGGATGTTCCGGTGACAGTTGACGCACGCTGAGCCGGCCATCATATTTGGCCTTGTCTTTGGCCCCGGCCCCGCGATGAGGAAATTGGTGTTGTGGAAGGTAACGTGGCATTCCCGGCACAACCTGATGGGCGGGGTTTTCAGCAGGCTGGGATAGGCGCTGCCGTGGGGCTGATGGCAATTGAAGCAATCCTCCATGACGGGAGGATGCTGAAAAATGAACGGACCTCGATACTGGGCGTGACAATTAAAGCAAAGTTCTCTGGTGGAAATAGCCTTTACGAGCTTGGGTGAAGCAGTCCCGTGCGGGTTGTGGCAACTCGCGCAGTCCATTTTTCCCTCGCGCGTGGGATGATGCGAAAATTTGTTCTCCGCGCGGACTTGCTCTTTATGACAGGTAGCGCACGTATCCTCTACGGTTAGGCGGGCGAGTTGAGCACGCTTCGTTATTCCCGGTCCCGTATGGACCACGTGGCACGATGTGCAAGCGAGGCCTTGGTTGTAATGAGCACTGCCCGACCAGAAAAGCCTCTCCCTCTTTTGATGGCACTTGAGACAGGCATCGTTTTGCACGGAAACCGGCGTTGGCGTCCCCTTCGTAAATCGAACCATACCCGCGAATGATTTGCCTCCTGAACCGACATGTTCTGTTCCCGGTCCATGACACGTTTCACACCCAAGTTTTTCATCAGCGGTACGGGGGTGCTTCAGAAACAGCTTGCCCATAGGTGTCTTGGCGAGCAGATCGTACACTGGGGAGTGACAGGTTTGGCAGATTTCCGCGCCTGCATACTCTTCATTGGCCTTTTCGGCTTTTTTGGGCGCCTCTCCCGGGCGGTGCGTGAGGTTTTTGTCCGCCTCTATTCCCGATGCTTTTGAGGAACTTGGAAGATTACTTTCCTTTCCCGGAAGGGGTTCTTGCGGAGGTGGAGCTGTAGAGCAAGAGAGAAGGAAACCCATTATTAGAAAGACAAGAATCAGTGCTGGTATGAAAATTCTGCGCATCGCCTTCCCCCCCGTCCTTGGTAAATTTGATAAATGTTCCATCCCCTTCAAATAATCTATACCTTTTTTGTATAGTAAAATAATCGGCGGTGTCAAGGAAAAAATCAGGAGTTAAGAATTTTTCCTAGCCCCCGCATCTGGCCTTGGGCCGGCTGCTCTAAGGGCGGCGGGCCCTGGCCTCGGCCCTCACTTGCCTGATCCTGGCCCTCGTCATCCTCATCCCCCTTTTCAGCCTGTTGACCCTCTGGGACGGGGCGTGGACCCAAATCTATCTCGAGCCTTCTTGTCGAGCCTATTTAGATTAGTTAAATAAATCAACAGATAAATTAATTAAATATATCAAGAGAAAAAGACAAAATTATTCTCCATCGGTTCTTCGGTGGCCAGACGTGGCCGGGGAGGGAAAAGCCGGAGGGGTGGGCAGATAGCGAGGAAATTGAATATTTGACCATTTCCCAGGGAAACCGCCTAGAAAATATTTGCTCCAGCTCCCCCGGCAAGATAGGTTTTGCCTTGACCTACTTGATTAATATATATAATTAAGTATGAAGCTATCCACCCGCAGTCGCTACGGCACCCGTCTCATGTTGGAATTGGCCCAACATTACGCTGAGGGACCCATCCCTTTGGGTGACATCGCCAAACGTCAGGACGTGTCCGTGAAGTATTTGGAACAGATCATTATTCCTTTGAAACGAGCCCACTACATCGAGAGCGTGCGGGGACCCAAGGGTGGCCACATTCTGACCAAACCTCCTGAAGAGATCACGGTGGGGGAGATTGTGGTGCTCTTGGAGGAGGGCACCAGCTTGGCAGAATGTATTGAGGACACCACTGTCTGCGAGCGCGCCGACATCTGCCCCACCCGCCTCCTCTGGAAGGAGGTTTCTGAGGCCATGTTGAATAAACTGCAAACTGTAACCCTGGCCGATCTGGTGCAGAAAGGCAAGGCCCTGGAGAACAAGGGTTTCAAATAGATGCTCTAACGATAAGCAGTCTGGTTGCGCTCTTTACGTCGGCGCACCTTTAGGAGTGCCACACGAAGGCAACCTGATAACTATCTATAAGATCAGGTCTGCCGGCTCGAGTCCGGCCGACGCCCCTACCGGCTTCGGCATGGCTATTCCTCAGCGGCTTGGCGGGCTTAGGGCTTCTGGGAAGGGGAAGGAAGGAAAAGAACAACTAATCGCTTGGCAAATCTGCTAAACCCAAGGCAGGGTGTCATGGCCCTGCCTTTTTTTGTGGGCCTTCGGCCGCAGAAACATTCTGAGGGAGCGGCGTCGATAACTTGACTGGGGTAGGCGCAGCCGTAGGCCAGAAAAAAGGCAGGACAGTGAAATAGATTTTCTGCTATTTTTTTAACTATTCCGGCAATCCGACAATCACAGGAGCCGGTCCCGGGCCAGGTGCATTTCAGTAGATTTTCACCATTTTAGTGTCCCCGAGCCTTCATCCCCTGCGCATAATTTCAGCTTAGACCGCTAAACCACCTAACCGCCGAAATGTGGGAAGGTTACAGGGTGTTTAAGGCCGGGTAGCAGTGAGGTGCATGTAATTGCTCATGGTTGATTTCCTTATAAGGGAAATGTTCAGAATAATGAACTATTAGTTAATTTTTCGAGCATTAAATTTTGTAAAATTTGAGGTCAATTTGTGAATATCCTTTTAATATTAAACAGATAAATAATTGGCACTTGGATTGCAGAAATACCAATAAATCTATCTCATCAGGCCACACGCCCCTATTTGAGGTTGAGCAATGTATTAGATAGGAAAATCTCATGGAAAGACCTACCGATATATTCATTAATATCTGTAATGAATTGGATAATTTGTCCACATACTTGAGCGAGGCAAGCTCCCTACTGAGGTGGGCGTTAGAAGAGGTCGAGATTGATCATCCAATATTTTCATGGGTCCAAATGATGTACGACCAAATTGACCAAACCTTAGATTCCATAGGAGATATGTACCAAATTATATTGTTGATACAATCATGCAATAGACTTAAAGCAAGAGACAATTGAGGTAAATGGTCGTCTTAGATAGTAGTCTAAATTATTGTTGTCACTAATTTAGTAGATTAAGCAATTTATTAAAATAAAGGTGAAAATATTATGGACACGACTGGCTTATACACTAGCCTGATCATTGTAATCATTTTAATGGTTATTTATGTAGGCCTCTTCTTTGTCATTGCTGCAATAAAGTCATCCAAACCACTACCCCATAAAGAAGGCGAATCTGAATAATTGAATATAATCGCCTCTGGGTTACCAGAGAATTTTATAGGGAAGAACTGAAGAGGGAAATCAATGACTCCTATAGTGAAGCGTACCACGCATGGAGATACAATTTTTGTATCCCATCCATGTCATGCCGCAGGAGCCTTGATTTTCTGGGCATCGAAGGAATATGACCATTCACAACACAGCATCGAGACACTGGAAGATGGCTATATCAAGGTAGATATCCCCGGCCTAACCACCATAACCTTTGGGCCGGAATATGATTGAGGATAATAGTCTTAAATTTACAGGAAGGAGCAGTCTGAAGGTGGCTGGGCCGATCCGAAGATTAATTTTAGTGGTGGCTATACCGATTCTTCTCTGGGGAGCCCTGGAAGCCTCTGGTCTCCTTAAGGTCAGGGCGCCAGGCGTTCCTCAGCGGTTAACGAATCGTCCGGAGATCTCGATCCAGCCGGCGCCGTCGGTCCCTGCTGGTCAACCCGCCGCCTTAATCCAGGCACCGCCGGAGCCGCAGAAAATCCCCCCG
>JBIOJX010000059.1:0-12557 GCA_044451265.1 Desulfobaccales bacterium | reverse complement strand
TTGTACAATAATATAGAAGGGAATGCCAGGTGGCAGCAATGATTTATTTCCTTCCTTTCTGCAATGATCTCTTTAATCAAACCAAATACCTCTCCCCCACTTCTTTGGCGAACTGGACGCCTTGGGGGCTGCTGAACTGGCGGTCCAGGCTGCGATATTGGACGGCTTCGGCGACGTGGGGGAGGGTGAGGTCGGGGGCGCCTTCCAGGTCGGCGATGGTGCGGGCGATCTTGAGGATGCGGGTGTAGGCCCGGGCGCTGAGGCCCAGGCGCTCCACCGCGGTCTCGAGCAGCCGCCTCGCCTCCGGCCCCAGGGCGCAGTGCTCCTGGACCAGCCGGGAGGTCATCTGGGCGTTGGCAAAGACCCGCTTGGCCCGGGCAAAGCGACTCTCCTGCACCTGCCGGGCCTGGGAGACCCGGGTCCGCATGGCCGCGGAGCCTTCGCCACCCGGGTCCGCGGCCAGTTCCCGGAAGGGCACCGCGGCCACCTGCACCTGGATATCGATGCGGTCCAGCAGCGGCCCGGAGATGCGGGCGCGGTACTGCTGAATCTTCTGGGGGGCGCAGGTGCAGACCCGTTGGGCGTCGCCGTAATAGCCGCAGAAGCAGGGGTTCATCGAGGCCACCAGCATGAAGCGGGCCGGGAAGGTGATGGAGGTGGCGGCCCGGGAGATGGTGACCACGCCGTCTTCCAGGGGCTGGCGCAGCACCTCTAGGGTGGAGCGCTTGAATTCGGGCAGTTCGTCCAGGAAGAGGACGCCGTGGTGGGCCAGGCTCACCTCCCCCGGCCGGGGGGTGGTGCCGCCGCCGATGAGCCCGGCGTCGGAGATGGTGTGGTGCGGCGCCCGGAAGGGCCGCCGGCTCAGGAGCCCCTGGCCCGGCTGGAGCAGCCCCATGACGCTGTAAATCTTGGAGGTCTCCAGGGCCTCTTCCTGGTTCAGGGGCGGCAGGATGGAGGGCAGGCGCTGGGCCAGCATGGTCTTGCCCGCGCCCGGCGGGCCGATCATCAGGACGTTGTGGCCGCCGGCCGCGGCCAGCAGCAGGGCCCGCTTCACCGGCTCCTGGCCCTTGACCTCGCTAAAATCGAGGTCGTAGTCGGCCGCCGGCTGGCCGGTTTCGGCAGGCGAGGCCGGGTAAGCGCCCAGGGGCTCCCGGCCGCACAAAAACTCCACCAGTTGGGCCAGGGTGTCGGCGGGATAGATCTCGATCCCCTGGACCACCGCGGCCTCCCGGGCGTTGTCCCGGGGGATGATCAGAGCCAGGCCGGCCTCGCGGGTGGCCAGGGCCATGGCGAGGATGCCCCGGGTGGGCTTGAGGCGGCCGTCCAGGGAGAGTTCCCCGAAGATGAGGTACTTCTCCAGGCTTTCTTGGGGGACGATCTCCTGGGCCGCCAGGATGCCCAGGGCCACGGGCAGGTCGAAGCCGGTGCCCTCTTTGCGCACGTCGGCCGGGGCCAGGTTGATGGTGACGCGGTTGCCGGGAAATTTGTAGCCGGAGTTTTTGAGCGCGGCCCGGACCCGGTCCTTGCTCTCCTTCACCGCCACTTCGGGCAGGCCCACGGTGGCGAAGTAGGGCAGGCCCGGCGCCAGGTCCACCTCGACCTCCACCAGGTAGGCATCCACGCCCCGCAGGGCGCCGCTTTTGACTCGGGCCAGCATGGGGGGTCCGGGACCTCTTCCTTAACCGGGATAGCCTGACCGGCGCCGGATCATCTGAAGAAGGGCAGGGCGAAGCCTTCCAACAGGATGAATACCAGGATGATCAACAGGGCCGCGATGAACAAGGTCTCTTTGCTGAGGAGCGGTTCGGTCCCCTTCAGCCTCAGGATGGAATAGGGGCAGATTTTCCTGGTGTCATAAAAGACCGAAATCGCCCAGATTACCAGCACACCTATCTTGCCGAGATACCTTACCGGCTCCCCCAGTTCAAAACTGAGAATCACACTACTGATGAGCAAAAGGGTGATGCTAAAGATAATCACCTTTTCAAAGATAATGACCGGCCAGTACCAGGCGCTTTTACTACTTAAGAATCTCATGAGGCTGTTGTATTTGTCGAAAACCCAAACCGGGTCAGTGCCTTCGACCTTGAGCTGCGCGGAATAACGGCTGAAATCCAGCAAAATGGTCTTATCGAACCTGGTCTTCTGACCCCAGCCTTCGATCCAGAACGACAGGTCGCAGACCCGGTCGGGCAGGTCTTTCTGGACCAAGAAATCGGCCATGGAATTGGAGAATACCCGGGTCTCGTTCAGGGTGGTGGACACCCGGAAATAGCGCTCGATCTCGGGTCTGGTGAAGGTCTCCTGGACAATCCGAGCCAGGTTAAGCAGATCGTCCTGGTCCAGGAAGCAAGGTCTGCCCTGTCCTTGCTTTTCATATCTTTTTTCCAGGTGGTCCATGGGGGTTCCTCAGGCTTGACGTTCTGGCCCAAGATAATCCATCGACCCCATAATTTCAATAATAATGCAGTCCTCGGTAGTCAGTTGTCAGTTTTTTGTGAGGGGGTGCCGGTCCCAACTGGAAGGATGGCAGGCAAAGGGTGGGACCGCGCGGGAAAATTAGTGGGACCGCGGGGGAAGCGGCCAGGTTGTCGCAGGCCGAGCCCGCATGGCCGGATAGAGGTAAGAGAAAAACCGTCCGGGGTGATTTGCAGCCAGGGGTGCAGCGCACCCCCGGGCAGAAAAATTCAGCCGGCGCCCTCGTCCAGGATCTCCTCCAGGGAGAAGCTGGAATAGCCGTAACACATGACGGGTTTCGGCACCGGGCTTTGTCGCATCCCTTGGATGCCTTTCGACTGCTTGGCGGCCTTGCCTGATTCCATATCCGTGGGGATGGGAGACTTGCTCTTGAAGAAGCCGGCCCTGAGGCCATAGATATCAAAGATGGTGCCGTTGTCGAACCAGCCCAATTGCCGGCCGTTCCAGCCAAAGACCTGGTCTTCCAGGAGATATCCCGCCGCGCGGCCGTCCCAGGTATAGATGGTGGCGCCATCATCGCCGATATAGGCCACGGGTTTGCCGCCTTTATTAAAGAGGGTGGTTTCCATGCTTGCCGTCCTCCTCGATGCGATTAACCGGACTGCAAATTAAGATTTAGCCTCTGCCAAGGCCGCGTGATCGATCTTCATGCAGCGGTTCTGGACGACCTGGAGGCCGGCCTGCCTGGCCTTTTGGGCCGCCAGGGGCTCTTCCAGCCCCAGTTGCAGCCAGATGACCTTGGCCCCCACGGCGATGGCCTCGTCCACGATGGCGGGAATGGCCTCCACCTTGCGGAAGATGTCCACCACCTCCACCGGAAAGGGGATGTCCTTCAGGCCGGGGTAGCATTTCTCCCCCAAAACTTCCTGGCAGCCAGGGTTCACCGGAATGATGCGGTAACCGCGCTGTTGCAGGTATTGGGCCACCTGGTAGCTGGGGCGCCCGGGGTCGGAGGAGAGTCCCACCACCGCCACGACGCGGTAGTCCTGGAGGATCTTGGTGACTTCCGGTTCCGGTTTCTCCGTCATGGGTCCGGCTCCTTCTGAAAAACCGTTGGATAAAAAAAGGGCGGTTCAAGAACCGCCCCTACACCTCATTTAGAAAGTCATCGTGGTCGCTTCGGTGCCCTTCACTTCCTGGAGTTTCAAAGCCTCTTCGATCTTCAGGACCGTCTTGATGTACTGGTAGCCGAACTTCAGCAATTCCTCGTCGTCGTCCCAGATCTGCTCCAAGATGTCTTCATCTACCGCGAAGAGTTGCAGGAAGCGGCTCTTGAAGACGAACTTGCGAAACTGATCCAGGTCGTACAGCACCATGGCGAACAGCTTGTTGCCCCGCTCATCGGCGACCGGGCCGCCGTCCTCGCCCCGGCGCAGCATCATGGTCTTCCACTCCAGGTTCATTTCGTCGTAATGGTCCACGCCCTGGTCTTCCCGCCATGAAGCCACGGTCCATTCCGCCTCATCCTCGTAACCGCGGCAGTGCGGTTCCCGAACGTAGAAATAAAATTCCTCCACCGCCTTCTGGCCTTCCACCGGCTCGGTGATCAGGGTGCCCTGGCCGATGGGGTAGTAGCGGCAGGAGGCCGGGCGGTCGGTATAGACCTCGCAGCCGGTCACCGGCTTGACGAAGGGGCATTTCCCCTCATACCGGGGCATATCCATGATGACCATGGGCAGGCCGGACTTGTCGTGGTCCTCGGTGCGGGTGTACTTGGCGAGAAATTCCCCGGAGGGGATTTTGAGGCGATTTTTCAGGCGCAAAATATCGTAAGGGGTAAGGATAATAGTGGTTTTGCCGCAGCACTCGGTAAAGCAGGGGACTCCCGGATGGCAGCGAAACCTGAAGCGGCTCTCCGGGGTGAGTCTCCGAGGCTCCACCACCTTCATATTCATGTCAACCATGCGAATACTCCTTTGGGTTTTTCCTTTTCAAGGTTCGATTTTACCAGAAATTCTTTCCAAATGATAGCTGTCAGCCGATAGCAGATCTAGGGCGCAGTCCAGGCAACTATCGAGGCCTCAACCTCAATCCTCCACCATCAGCTCCAGGCTGCGGGAGACTTCTTCTCGGACGGAGAAGGGGGCGTCGGGGTCGGATTCAAAGCGATTCTGTAACTCGTAGGTGTCCATCTCCAGGGGGATGGCGGCATAATTGAAGCCCTGATTGATCCAGCCTAAGATATAGAGCTCCACGAATTTTTCCGGCCCCAAAAGCTCATATTGCACGGCGTGCACCAACTCATGGAACAGGGTGGCATCGGGATCGGCCCCGGGAAATTCATCGACCAGGAGGATGGTGTCCACATAGGTGATGCCCGAAAAGCTGGTGAAATCTAGCAAAGGGATGGCCTTTTCATCGAAGGTCGAGCGGTAGGCCTCGAGAAACTTGGGATTCTCCAAGGCCGGCACCACTACCAGGCGGACCGCTTGCAGGAGCGACGCTTCAAAAAAAGGGGCGAATTGGGCGATGGTACGGTCCGGCAGTCTTCTGCCTCGGGGCCGGAAGGCGTTACGTTGCTCCTTGATCCATTTTTGCCCCTGGGCGATCAACAGGGCCATGAGTTGGTTCATGTCCATTTAAGTGCTCCTTTCATATAACGGCGGTCAGCATGCTAATCGAGAGCCGAATAATCCAATCTGTCCTACCACTGGAACTATATTAAATAATCCCACTAATTTCAAATATTTCACCAAAAAGTCGCCTGCCGGTGAAATACCAAAGGACCTTTGCCGTATATCCCACAAATTATCAAAAATCGGCTTTGTGGGGTACAGGCTCCGCCCACAAAAAAGCCGGCCCCTCGGGGCCGGCTTGGGGTTAACGGTGCTGGTCCTGCCGCTTAGAAGCCCCGGCCCGACATGCGGGCATAGAGCATGGCCACGGTGCGGTACACCATGTGGGCCATCTTGGTGTAGGGGGCGTAGAAGAACAGGAAGAACACGCAGCACAGGTGCAAAAAGTACGTGGGGTAGGCCAGGATCGGGATATGCACCAGGCGGAACAGCCAGGAGAGCAACCCGGTGGCGCCCACGGCAAAGACCACGTAGATCAACAGCCAGTCAAAGTAGCTGCCGAAACCGGCCTTATCGGCGTTGGCCCGGCGCTCCTTGATGATATTGAAGATGCCATAGAGCAGGCCGGCGGTGCCTACCATGGCCAGCAGCTTTATGGGCGAGAACAAAAAGTAGGGGGATTCATGGTGTAATACCCATTCATTCAGAAAGCCCCAGGTGGTGACGATGGCCAGGAAAATGAACCCGAAGACCAGAAACAGGTGGTTGGTGGACCGGGTATAGGTGGTCTCGCACAGCCGGAAGCGGTTGTGCATCAAGATGTCCTTGACGGTCTCGATGAGGTTGCCCACCAGGTTGCCTTCCACCCGGACCTTCCAGGGGTTGTTGGCATTCAGGTCCTTCCAGAAGCTCAGGACGCCCTTGCCCAAGACTGCCGCGGCAAAGAAGAAGGCGGGGACGAAGATGGCGTCAACCAGCCAGAAAGTCGGGAACATCTTGGAATAGACGATGGGACCGGCCGGAAGGCTCAGACCCGAGCCTACCCCAATCATCCCCGTGAATTTGAGCATGAATAAGAGCAGCACCACCGGGAAGGCGATGAGCACCGGCAGAAAGCGGCAATCGCCGACCATCTTCGCCAGCTGCGGCGGGGTGGCATATTCCTCGATGCACATCTTCCGCAGGGCTCCCATCACTTCGCCGGGCTTGGCGCCCCGGGGGCAGTAGACGGTGCAGTCGCTGCACTGATGGCACAGCCAGATATCCGGGCTTTGCACCACCGACTTCAAGCCCCATTGGGCCTGAAGCATCTCTTTCCGGGGGAAGGGCTTGCTATCGGGAGTGGGGTTACAGACCACCGAACAGGTGTCGCACTGATAGCATTTCTTGACCGTGTCCCCCCCGGCGGCGATGACCCGGTTAACGAATTGCAGGTCAGGTTTGATAACAGTTTCGCCTGCCATGGATCATACCTCCTAAAATTCCTTGAAGGGGTTGGGGCCGACTTCTTTAATCCGGGCCACAAAATCATCGATGATCTGCGGCAGCTTGTCGAAGTCGGAGTGGGCTATCTGGTATTGCTGCACCCGGTCGGATTCCAGTCCCAGCTTGTCCAGGGTTTCCGACAGCTTGCTCAAGCGGTAATTGCAGAGCTCGCTGCCCTTGGCGAAGTGGCACTGGTAATCATCCCCGTATTTGCAACCCAGCAACATCATTCCATCAACGCCCTTGGAGAGGACGTCCGAGACCCAGACCATGTTGAAGGACCCCAAGCAGCGCAGGGGGACGAAACGGACTCTCGGGTCGAGTTTCAGCTTATGCAGCCCCGCCGCATCCAAGGCCGGCATGGCGTCGTTCTCGCAGATTAGGGCAATGATGCGATACGGCACGTTGGGATCGTCTTCGTCCTCGATCTCCGGGATGTCGCAGGACTTGAGCATGGAGCCGACGATGTCGACGCTGAAGTCCTTGAAGGAGACGATGCGCTCGGGGCAGGCCCCCATGCAGGTGCCGCAGCGGCGGCAGCGGTTGATTTTGTAGAACGGCGTACCTTTTTCGTCTTCTTCGATGGCGCCGAAGGGACATTCTTCCGTGCAGCGCTTACAGGAGGTGCAACGCTGCATGAAGGGGTCGGGGAAGGTTTCGTCCCAGGCCCGGGGATGCACCGCCATGCCTGCGGCGACGTGCTCCACCGCCTGGATGGCCTTGCAGGCCGCGCCGATACCGTCCGCCATGGCCATGGGAATAGTCATGGCCTGGTGCACCGTGCCCGCCGCGTAAATCGCGGTGCGCCGGGTTTCGTACGGGAAGCAGATGAAGTTGGAGTCGGCAAAGCCGCCGTATTCCTCGATCTCCGGCAACGCCGGCCCCTGCTTGTAGTTGAGGTTGATCACCGACTCGTCCTTGGTGACGGGCACCAGGCCGGTGGCCAGGACCACCAGGTCGGCTTCGAAGACCACGTTGTCGCCCAGGAGGGTGTCCTTGGCGGCAATCTGCAGCTTGCCGTCGCCGGCCAGGGTGACGCCCTCGATCTCGGCCTTGGTCAGCATGACGCCGGGGTCGGACTGGGCTTCTTTATAGAAGAGTTCCGACTGGCCCGGGGTGCGGATGTCCTTGTAGAGGATCATGGCCGTGGCGTTGGGGTTCGAATGGCGCACGTACAGGGCCTGTTTCAGGGAGGTCAGGCAGCAGTAGTCGGAGCAGTACGGCAGATGCTCCGGGTCACGAGAGCCGGCGCACTGGATGAAGGCGACGTTCTCGACCGGCTTGCCGTCGGAAGGCCGCACAACCTTGCCCTGCTTGGCCAGCGCTTCCATCTCCACGTTGGTGATGACGTCCTTGGAGAGGCCGTAGCCCAGCTTGGTGAGCTTGGTGGCATCGTAGGGCTTGAAACCCGCCGCCATGACCACGGCGCCCACCTGGAAGGTTTCCTCAACGCCGTTCACCGTGACGGTGGTATCCAGCTGGCCGGGCTGCCCGTCTATCTTCTCGATCACCGCGTTGGTCAAGACCCGGATCTTGGGATTACCCTGGACCGCTTTGATCTTCTGGAAGACCGTGGGCTCCTGCAGGGTGGTGAAGGGGTAACTGGAAGGGGTCTGCCGGAACAGCTTGGCCGCATAGCCGCCCAATTCCGCCGCTTTTTCCACCAGGACCACGTCGTAGCCGTCATTACCGGCTTCCAACGCGGCGCTCAGGCCGGCGGCGCCGCCGCCGATGACCAGGATGGTCTTGTTGCACTCGGTCTGGTAAGGCTCCGGCAGCTCGGATTTTTTCACCCGGGCGCAGTACATGCGCAGGTAGTCCTCGGCCAGGTTCTGGGTTTCCTCGGTATTGGGCTCCTGGGTCCAGGCCACCAGCTCCCGGATGTTGCAGCGCTCCACCAGGACGTTGGGGAAATCCAGCTCCTCGTATTTCACCCGGGGGGAGCAGGCCGCGATGACCAGGGAGTTGATGCCCTCGCCTTCCGGCTTGATATCTTCCAGGACCATGGCCCGGGCCTCGGGAGAGCACATGATGTCGTGCTCTTTGATGAACTGGATCTTGCCTTCCTTTTTGATTACCTTTTGCAGGCTCTCAAAATTGATGGCGTCGCCGATGCCACAGCCCTTACACAAATAGACACCGTATTTTTTATCCATTTATGACCTCCTGCCCAGGGCGATGAGACTCTTGAGGGCGGCCCCGGTGGCGTCTTCATTCGATTTCATGACATCCAGGGGGCCCTTCAGAGTACCCACGGCGAAGATTCCCGCCGGCAAGAGTTCCTCGATGATAAAGCCGTCCGGGGTATAGGAAATCGGCAAGGCGCAGGGGGAATTCTTGGTGGAAGGCACCATGCCCGAGGCCAGCACTACCATATCGAAGGTCATGGCCTGTTTGTCGCCGGTGGCGGTATTCTCGGCCACCACCACGACGTCGTCGCTGCCGGGCGCCTGGCTGACCTTGGCGATCTTGCCCCGGATGAGCTTGACGTTCTCCATATCGCGGACCTTCCAGAGAAACTGTTCGTAGCGGCCCGGGGTGCGCAAGTCGATATAGAAGATATGGGCCTCGGTTTCCGGGTCCTTTTCCGCCAGATAGGTGGCCTGCTTCAGGGAGGCCATGCAGCAGATGTAGGAGCAGTACGGCAGGTGGTTTTCGTCCCGGGAGCCGGCGCACTGCACAAAGGCCACCTTTTTGGGGGCCTTCTGGTCGCTGGGACGCAGGATCTGGCCGCCGGTGGGGCCGTTGGCGGCCGCCAGGCGCTCCATCTGCATATTGGTGATGACGTTGGCCACGACGCCGAACCCCAGGTTGTCGGCCTGGGCGATGTCGTAGGGCTCCCAGCCGCCGGCCAGGATGATGGCTCCGACGTTAAAGTTCAGGATCTGGGGCTTCATGTCCAGGTCGATGGCTTCGTACTTACAGGCCTCTTTGCACTTCTGGCCGCAGTCGCCGCTGCACGCCGAGGCGTCGATGACGTACTTCTGCGGGAAGGCAAAATCGAAGGGGATGTAGGCGGCCTTGGTCTTGTCCAGACCGAAGTTGAAGGCGTTCACCCGGTAGCTGGTGCAGGCCTGGGCGCAGGCGTCGCAGGCCACGCAGCGGTCATTGACGAAACGCGGCGCCACCTGAAGGGTGACGTCGAAGTTGCCGGCGGCGCCACTGATTTGGGTGACCTCCGCCATGGTGTAGAAGCTGATGTTGGGATTTTCTTTAATCCGGCGGAATTGGATCTCCAGCCCGCAGGTGGGCGGGCAGAGCTTGGGAAAGTATCGGTGGAGTTGGGCCACCCGGCCGCCCAGATAGGGGGCCTTCTCAGTGATGATCACCTGAGACCCGGCTTCCGCCGCCTCTACGGCCGCGGTGAGGCCGCTGATGCCTCCCCCGATGACCAGAATCTTGCGATTTTCGGCGTTCACACAAGTCCTCCTTCAGGACATTTCGCCAGCCGGAGCTTGGGCCAGAGTGGCCTTAGCCCGCCGGCAAGGTCGATATACCTCCAATATAACATTGTGAATAGAAGTGCAAGCGAAATTTCTCATCTGGGCAGGGGCCGCGGACTGATAACCTCCCCCTAAAAAAATGGCCGTGGCTGGCTAACGCCACGGCCGGGCACAAAGCGGCCTGGGGCCCGGGAGAACCCGGAGCCCCGAGGACGCTCACAATTTAGTCTACCAACTGCTTGTAAGGCTCGTCAAAGAACTTCCACTCGTTGGTCTTCTGATTGTACTGGGAAATGGTGAAGACCTTCCACTTGCTGTCGTCGATGGACAGGAAGTCGGAACGATAGTAGTAGCCAGGATAACGGCTCTCTTCCCGGTGGAGGATGTGGCGCAGATGGGCCTCACCGGCCAGGATGCGGTGATACTGTTCCCAGGCGCGCATCAGCTCGTGCAGGTCGCCGGCGGCGATCTTGGAGGCGTCTTCCTTCAGCAGGGTGAGGCGCTTCAGGCCCTCTTCCAGGCTGGGTTTGTTGGTCATGTACATGGTGGAGCAGCCGGCCACGTACTCGTCCATCAGCTTCTGCAGCCGGGTCTGGATCTGTCTGGGCCGCAGGTAGTTGGGGTTGATGTCCGGAGCCGAGGTGTAGTTTTTGTACTTCTCGAAGATCTCGTACGGCAGGTAGATCTGGCCGATCACGTCGTCGATGTTCTGAGAGGCTTCCAGCTTGTCGTTCTTGTGGTCCAGGATGAAGGCCAGGGCAGCCTTGGCAGCCATGCGGCCCTCAACGTGGGACCCGGAGGAGAACTTGTGCCCGGAGGCGCCGACGCCGTCACCCGCGGTGAACAGACCGTCAACGGTGGTCATGCGGTCATAGCCCCAGAACCAGCTGTCCGGAGCGCCCATGTAGTTCTTGGCGGGGCCGGACACCCACAGACCGGCGCAGCCGGCGTGCGAACCGAGCAGGTAGGGCTCGGAGGGGATGATTTCCGACGGGACCTTGTCGGGCTCCATGTTGAAGGAGGCCCACAGGCAGGCGGCGGAGATGGACATGTCCAGGAAGTCTTCCCAAGCTTCGGCTTCGAGGTGCTTCAGCTCTTTCTTGCTCAAGGTCTCGGCCAACTTGGCCATGGCCTTGTCGGTGTGCATCATGATGGGGCCGCGGCCTTCCCGCATCTCGATCATGGCGGCATGGTTCCGCAGACAGGTGCCGGGATTATCGGCGTAACCGGGGTACTCTTTCTTGACCCGATCCCAGTTTTTGGCCATGTAGTCTTCGCCGTAGGCGTTGGTGGCCTGCGCTTTGAAGAACAGGAACCAGGCGCCGACCGGGCCGTAACCGTCCTTAAAGCGGGCGGGGACGAAACGGTTTTCCATCAGAACCATCTTGGCGCCGATTTCGGCGGGCATGGCGTAGGTGGAACCAGCATTCCATACGGGGTACCAGGCACGGCCCTGGCCTTCACCCACCGACCGGGGCCGGAAGACGTTGACCACACCGCCGCAGGCGATGATGATGGCTTTGCATTTGAAGACATAAGCCTTGTGCTCACGGACGCTGAAACCCACGGCGCCGCAAACGCGGTTGGCGTTGGCCTTGTCGGTCAGCAGTTTCACGATGAAGACGCGCTCGTAGATGTTGTCCATGCCCAGGGCGTTCTTGGCGGCTTCGGCCACGATCACCTTGTAGGACTCGCCGTTGATCATGCACTGCCAACGGCCGGAACGGACGCACTTACCACCGTCTGCCAGACGGGGCAGACCCTCGTCCTTGGCGACCTGGCCGTCCACGGTGTGGCCTTCGTTGTCTTTCTGCCAGATGGGCAGGCCCCAATCCTGGAAGTCCTGCACGGTCTGGTCGACGTGGGCGCCCAGGGAGTAAACCAGGTCTTCCCGGATGATGCCCATGAGGTCGGTGCGGACCATTTTCACATAGTCAGCCACCTTGTTTTCGGGGCCGATGAAGGTGTTGATGGCGGAGAGGCCCATGGCCACGGCGCCGGAACGATCCAGAGCGGCTTTGTCAACCAGGGTGCACTTCAGGCCGGTAGCCTTGGCCCAGGCAGCGGCCTCGACCGCGGCGCCGGTGCACGCCATGCCGCCGCCCACGAGGAGCAGGTCGGTTTCGATCGTTTCTACCGGCGGTTTCTCACAGAAGGACCAACGACAGGTTTCCATTTCAGACATGATATTTTATCTCCTTCGCTTTTTTCGATGGTTGGTCAACTACTCTTTGCGGGCCGGGCCGGTGTAAAGACCGGGCTGTTTCAGGGCCGCCAGGTCGGTGGGCAGGGTATGACCTTTAAAGCACTCGATCGAACCTTCAGCGGTGGTCCGGATGGGGAACTTGAACCGTTTCACGGTCTTCTGATCCCGGAATTTGATGGTCCACATGATGGAGTCAGTGCCGCGCATCGGGTAGGTGCTGGAGCCCAGGGGCATGATGTCGGCATAATGCCGGACTTCGATGGCCTGCTGGGGGCAGATCTTTACGCAGTTATAGCATTCCCAGCACTGATCGGGTTCCTGGTTGAAAGCCTTCATGCTCTCATGATTCAGAATCATCAGGTCATTGGGGCAAATGTACTGGCAGGCAGTCTTGTCCAGAGCCTTGCAGCCGTCACATTTTTCCACGAT
>JBIOJX010000058.1:0-12565 GCA_044451265.1 Desulfobaccales bacterium | reverse complement strand
TTGTAATATATAGTATAGGCGTTTCAATGAGAAAAGTCATCAGCGGCCCGGTTGAAAGACGCCGGACCGGCTGCTGCGGCCTCCGAGATCAGGTAGAACCGCCGCCCTCGGCGGTTCATCTCAGACGCCGGCGAGGGCGCCGGCGCTACATCTTTAACTAATTCAATCCTGGCGATTGATCAACGCCGCCAGGAAGCCGGCGCCGAAGCCGTTGTCGATGTTGACCACCGCCACCCCGGTGGCGCAGGAGTTGAGCATGGCCAGCAGGGCCGCCAGGCCGCCGAAGGAGGCGCCGTAGCCTACAGAGGTGGGCACGGCGATCACCGGCCGGTCCACCAGACCGCCCACCACGCTGGGCAAGGCGCCTTCCATGCCCGCCACCACCACGAAGACGGTGGCCTGGGCCAAAAGCTTCCGGTGGGCAAGCAGCCGATGCAGGCCGGCCACTCCCACGTCGTAGACCGGCTCGGCCCGGTGCCCCATGATGCGGGCCGTGAGCAGCGCCTCTTCGGCCACCGGGATGTCGGAGGTGCCGGCGGAGAGCACCACGATCACGCCCCGGCCCCGGTCCGGAACCTTACCCCGGCTGAGGGTCAGCACCCGGGAATCGGGGTGGTAATGGGCCTGGTCGAATTCGGCTAGCAGCACCGCAGCCTTTTCTCCGTCCAGGCGGGTCACCAGGACGTGGTCGGACCGGCGCGTCAGAGCCTGTAAAATCCCCCGGATCTGCTCCAGGCTCTTGCCCTCGGCGAAGACCACCTCCGGGAAGCCCTGGCGCAGCTGCCGATGGTGGTCCACCCGGGCGAAACCCAGGTCTTCGAAGGGCAAGGTCCGGAGCCGCTCCACCGCCTGATCGACGGACAATTGCCCATCTTTAACTTCGAAGAGCAATTGTTCTAAGACTTTGATATCCATGTATAATCCTTTATGAATCAGGGGTAAAAGGGGAAAAGGTTAATCAAACAAGAAAGACCGTTTTCCCGTTTCGCCTTTTCGCCCCTCCCGATATTCGGCGCATTCACTTTTCCGCTGCTGCCAACTTGCCTTCTATGGTCACACGATACGTTTTCCCGCCCCAGGTGACCCGATTGCCCAGGAAGCTCATAGCCCAGAGTCCGAAAGACAGCAAGTCCTTCAGGGGCAGGAGCCAAAAATCGCGCCTGCCCAGGCGGCCCCGGAGGCAGGTCCACTCCGACAGACCGGCCAGGGTCCAGCGCAGGATCAGGGTCGCCGCGGCCAATCCCAGGGTCCAGGGAGCCGCGCCGGTGGACCAGACCAGGACCAGGCTGTAGACCAGGGCGTGGGTGATGCCATAGGCCAGGAAGCCCTTGGGGCGGCAGACCCGGTAAGTGCGGGCCCAACGCAGCTGGTGCACCAGGTAATCCTTCAGGCTCAGGTCGGGGTTTTGGGTTTCCACCACATAAGGGAGAATCTTCACCCCCAAGCCGGCCTCGGCCACCCGCCAGCCCAACTGGTAGTCGTCCGCCAGGAAGTCGGCCAGGGGGGCAAAGCCGCCGATGGTCTGCAAGGCCCGGCGGTTCAGGGCCATGGCGGCCCCCAGGGCGAAGCGGATGCCCTCCACGTAGTGGGCCGTGGCCACCGAGGGGATGAAATCCGCAGCAATGGTCAGGGCCTCCAGTTTGGCCCCCAGGGTAGGGGCCGGGCCGAAACGATACGGACAGCTCACCAGGCCCATCCCCGGTTCCTGCAAGGCCGCAGCCACCCGGGAGAGGAAGTCCGGCCCCACCTTGACGTCGGCGTCGGCAATGACCAGAAGGTCGTAGCCGGCCCGCGCCTCCATCTGGCGCAGACTGCTGATCTTGGGGTTCAGCCCCAGGGTCTCGGGGCAAAAGACCAGGTCGCTTTCCAGGGCCGGATGCGTCTGCTGGAGTTCCCGGAGCAGGGCCACCACCGGGTCCTCGGGGTCCCGGACGCCGAAAATTACCTGATAGGGCTGATAAGCCTGAGACAAAAAACTCTCCAGGCACTCCCGGGTGTTGGCCTCCAGGCCCTTCACGGGTTTGAAGACGGTGATGCCGGGCCCTGCCGCGGCCGGAGGCGGGCCGCCGGCCGAGGCGAAGAAACGCCACAGGGATACCAGGGCCAGGAACTGGTAGCCGCAGGCGGCGATCAGGAGCAGGAGCACTAGGAAAGCCGGAATTCCCATGATAGCCCAAGGGTGATCTCGATAAGGCCCAGACTTGCAATTGTTCTATCATATCACGAAGCTACAAAAAGAACAGATGATACCGGGAAAAACGGCGACACCGAGGCTGCCTGCCTTGCCTCAGGCAAGGAGCATCTTATCTTTAAGGTCATCCTCGGCTTAAAGGAGAAGCTCATGACGGAAGCAGTGGTCTATTGGCGCGACAGTTGGAACGCGGCCCTGGAAGAAGCCAAAAAGGCAAACCGGCCTCTGGTGTTGGAACTCTATATGGAAGGCTGCCCCCACTGCATGCGGCTGCACCGGGAGACCCACGCCGACCCGGCGGTGGCCGCGGCCTTGAACACCCGCTTCATTCCGGTGCGCCTGGAAGGACGCAACCACATGGACCTGGTGAAACAGTTCAACGTTACCGGGGCGCCCACCACCATCATTGTATCGCCTGACGGCAAGGAACTGTATCGCTTTGCAGGATTCTACCCACCGGCGGAGTACCTCAAAGAGTTGGAAAAATACGGCTGAAGCGCCCCAAGGGGCGGAGATAACTCGACCCGGCGCCAAGCTTTGACGAACCGTTAACCAGGGCCCCAGGGAATTAACCGGGCGGCCAGGCCCCCCCTTTTTTTTCCCACGAAGTGCCGGAGAGAGGCTCGGAAACGCCATTCTCATTTGCCAAGCCGCGATTTTTTTCATATTATAATGCAGCCGGTGGGCGCAGGGCTCTTGTTCCCCGGGCTAATCACGGCAGGCAAGAGGGCTCATGAAACAAGGCAGCAAATTGGCTTTGGTGTGTGTCGGGTTGCTGGCGGTTTTGTGGTTGGCGGTGGCGCCGGCCAGCGCTCAGGATGAAGAGGGTTTTCAGGTTTCGGCCAAATCGTTCGTGCTGATGGATGCCAAGACCGGCCAGATTTTACTCTCCCTTAACCCCCAGATGTTTATCCCCCCCGCCAGTACCATGAAGGTCATGACCGCCTTGTCGGTGGTGCAGCACCTGAAGATGGACGACACGGTGCCGGTGAGCGCTTACGCCGCCGCCGCTCCGGCCTCCAAGGTCGGCATCAAGGCCGGAGAGACTTACACGGTGCAGGAGCTGCTCTATGCCCTGCTGCTCTCCTCGGCCAATGACGCGGCCCGGGCCCTGGCCGAGAAGGTGAGCGGCAGCGAAGAGGCCTTTGCCCAACAGTTGACCCGGGAGGTCCGGCAATGGGGGGCCTACCGCACCACCCTGGCCACAGCCAACGGCCTGCCGGCGGACAACCAGTTCTCCACCGCCCAGGACCTGGCCGTGATGTTCAAGAAGGCCATGGAAAACCCGGATCTGGCCAAGATTATGGAGACCAAGTATTACACCATCAAGGGGGACAAGGAGCTGCGCAATCATAACCGCTTCCTGTTCACTACCCCCCTGGCGGTGGCGGGCAAGACCGGCTATACCCGGGCCTCCAAAACTACCTACGTCGGCATGTTTCAAAAGGACGACAAGGCCGTAATCGTCGCCATGATGGGGAGTACGAAGAAATGGGCCGACTTGCGGCCCCTCATCGAAAAAGGCTTTGAATTGGAAGGCGCCCCCATCGCCAAGCTGCCGCCGGATGAAGAGAAACTTCACTTTGGCAAGGGTAGCGCCGCCACGGTCGCGGCCCGGAAGTCCAGACGGGGCAAGGTGATCGGCTCGGCCGGCTGCCCTCCCAGGAAAAAGGCTTTGAGCAAGAGAAAGTCCAGGCAGCGGGAAGAAGAATCTTGAGGCGAGAATCATAATGGCCGCCCAAGGTTTGTTCAATAAAGTCAAAAACCTGCCCACCCGCCGGCGATTTGTGATTTCCACCATTAAGAAGGGAGAGGGCCATTTCGAAACTGCGGTGTTTGAGGCCACCTTCTTTTACACGCCCCGACACTTGTCCAAGCCCGATCTGGCGGTGGAGAACCACTCCCAAGAGGAGGCCTGGGACCTGCACTACCGCCTGACCGTCCGTCTGGCCAGGGAATACCCCGCCAGGGTCTTCGAGGAATACCTTCAGCCACCCGCCTGAACCACCACCGGATTAAAGCCTCCCAGTCACAGAGCCAAATATAGTAACAGGCCGGTTGCCGCCGCGCGTCGGGGCCCGGTCCCGCCGGAGGCCGCGGGCCTCTGGACCGGATCAGTGGCCACCTGTAACCATCGCCAAAAGTTCCTGCCGGTTTATCCCTTCTCCCTTAATGGGGGAGAAGATTAGGGTGAGGGGGAATAAGCAAAAGCTTTTGGCAATCCCGATAAATGGGTCGGAGCATGGCTAGGGCGAAATTTGCTCGGGTTGGCGGAGGCTGGGGCGAAACGGGTAACGTCGTGGTGGAATTTGCGCTGGTCCTCCCCCTGCTGCTGCTGTTGTTGGCCGGCATTGTCGACCTGGGCATCCTTTACTGGGAAAAACAGATCCTGACCAATGCCGCCGCCGACGGGTCTGCGGCCCAAAGCGCCGGTCAAGTCATGCAGCTCGTCCAGGACCAACTGGACCAATACCACCTGCAGGACGCCGGCGGCAACCGGATCGTCTTGACCTCGGGCAGCAACTTCAACTATCAATGGGATGCTGCCGTTACCCCGGCGCAGTTGTGGGTGGAGATCAAGAACATCCCGGTGGGGATGCTGCTGCTGCCTAATGTGCTGCCACTTTTTGGGAGTGGCGGCAATTCCAGCCCGCCTGCCTGGCAGGCCAAAACCACGCTGGCGGCGGAGTGGAGCACCCCGCCGCCGTAAAGGTTTTTCTTGGTTTAGCCCGGATTATTCACCAAATTTCTAAATCTCGGATATCTAATTGAGATTTCTATGCAGTATTAAAGGCCTAAAATAACAGAGTGTTTTTATGGAGAACAGCCGCCCTCGGCTGTTCTTTCGCAGGCGAGGGCGCCTGCTCTCCACTTTCCTTATTTCCAGTCAATAGTTAGATAATTTTCTAGCTTAAAAGTCCAAATCCACGCTTTTCACTCCCTCCACGGCAAAGACCTCCTGTAAGACCTGCCGGCTGGGATGCACGGTGCGCACCCGCAGGAGGAAGCTGGCCCGGACCTCCTGTTTTTCCAGGTCTTTTTTTAAGCCGAAGTTGACGATCTCGAATTCATTCTTAGCAATGATCTCCTGAATCCGGTTGAGTTGCCCGGCTTCGTCCCTGGAAACTACGGTCATCTCCTTATACCAGTCTTTTTTCAGGTGATGTTCAAAGACCTTGAGCCCCACCAGGGAAACCAGGGTGAGACCGGTCACCGCGACTCCGAAGAGATAAAACCCGGCGCCGATGGCCAGGCCGACGGCGCAGGCCACCCAAATGGCGGCCGCGGTGGTCAGACCCCGGATGGTGTCTTTATAGCGCAGGATGACCCCGGCTCCCAGAAAGCCGATGCCGGTGACGGCCTGGGCCGCAATGCGCGCCGGATCGGCCCGCAGGATATCCGCCAGCCCCTTGGCCTCATATTTGAAAAAGAGCAATTCCGAGACCACCATGATCAGGGCCGAGCCCATGCAGAGGAGCAGATAGGTCCGGATGCCGGCCGGCCGGCCGTGCACCTCCCGTTCGAGCCCCACCACCGCGCCCAAAACCGCGGCCAGGAACAACCTGAAGAGAATCTCGTAATTGCTTACCATGGTCGGCTCCTTTTCATGGCAAAGGGGATGGTTGGCGGTGCCATATAATAGCGTAATTTCGGGGAATTGGGGAGAGGAATAAGACCCTCCCATATATGGGGGCTGAAACTCGGGTCAAGCATTTTTTGGTCCTCATTATTTTTCCATCTCAGGTTGCGTTTGGGACCGAAAAAGTTTGCCAGGTTTGGCCTGGCGGCGAAAAAGGCAATGCCAAGTACAACTTAGAGATAAGAAAGAGTGTACATCATCCAAGTAACTAATATTCCTAAGTTTTCCTGGTGAGCCACCCAGGTTTGCCGGGACTTCATGTCGAAAAAATGGACCATTCGGGGCCAGATTGTGCCGGCATCTAAAAAAATTCCGCATGTGGTTGCGCATAAGTACCTTATTTGGCTAACTTTAGTCCGCTGCGCTGCCGCTGACTTAGCGGTCCGGCACCGCTGAAGCACCGCTGAAGCGCCGCTGATGTACCGCAATTGTGCCGCTTGGCGGCCGGGCGGTCCGGGGGTGGAGCGGTTAGGTTACACATGGACATAGGGTAAACCCAGGGGGGAGAAATTTCCAGAACAGCAGAGACGGTTGACCAGGTTGAAAAGTTCATTATCCATATCATATCTTGGATTTTTAGAGGCCCGACGATAATTGGCGATCATGGCAAGATAATGATTTGTCTCCAAAATGAGGAAGGAGCCGCAGCCTGAGGCTACAGTTCCAAGTTCTGGAACCTAAAGAATGGTTCACGTCCCTATAGCGTTCGACCCTTTTGTGAAAGCCAACTTGACACTATTGCCCAAGGTGGTCACTGCCGCCACAATGACCACGGGGATTAAGCCCGCCAACAGGGCATGCCAAAGCCCCCCGCTAACCTCCATACTTCCACCCATGGGCCATGACTTGAAGAAGATGGCAGGTCATTGGCCACCATCCCAACTGGTTGCTGATAGCGGTTACTTTACCAGCCTGGGAATACTGGCAAGAGCCCCCACATTAGCGGGCGCAGCGGAATTAATGTCATGGCTCGAAGGACCACCGGACAGGCTGCCTGCAGGGGTAACCGTGCTGGCATCCGTCACATTCCCGAGGGTCACCGTGTTGGCGTTCCAGGAGCTGTTGCTTACTCCCGTCAAACAATCCTTCTTAGAAGAATATCTAACGCCATTAACGGTTTTGGGGAAAGTATAATTGCAATCGTTACAGCCGGAACTATTTGCCGTGACCCCGGTGATATCCACATTGACAAAGCCCGTAACCATGATGGTCGGCGGGTTCATGGTGGTACAGGCGAAGGCCTCCGATGGCCAGAGGGGGGTCAACAGCCGGGCCAGGGACATGACACCTACTTTCCAAGGCAGGGAAGCCGTGGTTAAAGGACCGAAAACCGCTAAGGTAGTATGCCATTTCCCAGAAGCATTTTTCTTGTAATTATAGGCCGTCTTTAGATTCTGAAAAATAGCTCCGATATAAGACTGGCCCCAAGGGTACTCGCTTCTGGGATAGATTTGCTGCCCCACCTTTAAACTGGCTACAACCACCGGATGGTTTGGATTCGTGTAAGTGGGCGTATAAATTCTTTTCAGGGTGTCATTGATGGTATCGGGCACTGCGTCACCGGAGCCAACGGTGTAGAAATAGGGTTGATTTGAGTCGAGTGCGGCGGCAGGACTGGTAGGAACATTGCTAGCCACCTTGGAGCCACCGGTATCCTTGAAAGTAATCGTCTTGGTGGCGGCCACGGCCTCGCGGGGTCCAAAAAGACTGGCAAACCAACCGGAATGGCGGTTAGACGCGGTGAGAATGGAACTCGGCAGGGCCAGCGGGACCTGAACCGTCCCGGTTCCTACCGAATAGGAGTAACCCAGGTAAGCGATGGCCGAGGCCGCAACTTCGGAAGTATTGGCCCCGAAAACGGCGGCAAAAAAATTGATGACCGGGCCATAAGCCAATCCGGCCGCCCGGCGCAGTTGGACTTTTATGGCATTGACATTTGAATCACTGCTGCACGTCGAGCCCACCTCCGTCCAGGCCGTTTGGGGGTTGCCCGCATCAATGTTCCATACCCCGAAAGTGAGCGTCAGATCAGTGCGGGCGCCGGGGTCCACTGCGGGAAGGTTAGAAAGCTGGCTCTGACGTTGGGCTACAGTCATGGCGGCCTGGCTTGCGGCATCGGCATTCCGATGCGCCACTCCGCCCCCGGCGTCCTCGATCAAATTTCCGGCCGCGGCCAGAGCAGCGGCATCAGCGGCATTCTGTAACTGATTGTGGACAAAGTATAGCTGGCCAACATCGATGGCCAGACTGGTTATCCCGAGAAACGCCAATAGGCTGAGGGCGGCTACAATTGCCACCGCACCGTCGGTATCTCTTCTTAACCTCCCTATCCTGTTTTTTCGCCTGTCCATGGCTCACTCCTTCGTTTGGCAAATAGTGTTTAGTTCATGGGTCCCAACCCTGCCAAACCACGCGGATGAAACTCGACCTCACCAATTATTGTTGCGCAATCGCCCACCGTGACTTCATTCACAAAGCATTACTGTGGAAGCCTGAAGGGTTGTTTGATCGCCAAGACCGGGGATAAAGCTTGAAATTAAAAACCAGGTTTTTTTGGCCGTAACAGTGACTTCCAGGGTTGATCCCCGGGTTCCGGTGGCGGGGCCGGTCCCGCCCAGGGTGATAAGTGGCTGAGAGTCAGCGGGCAGGATCTGTGTGAGATTATAGGTGTTGAGCAGGTAGTTGCTGATGGAAGGAGAGAGGGCGGAGGGAGCAACGCGCTTGCCACTGCTATCGGTTGTATAGGTTATGCCGTAACGAGCCCCTTCCCGGCTACCATTGGTGATGACTTGCTGCATATACCACGCATGTCCGAAGTCCATAATTCCCGCCACAATTAAGAGAAACACACTGATAATTATGGCAAACTCAACTGTGGCGGCTCCTTCCGTACTAGTGCGGAGACGTCGAAAGAACTGTCTGTCTCGGATGCTCACCGCAAGAAGCATCAACACAATCAGGACTACGAACAGTACCAGGACCCCGGACTGTTCGGCGATCCGCCCCACCCACCACTGATCCATGGTTCGGTATCCTTCCAGGGTGCGCCTGCTCACAGAGATTACAATAATCAGGATTTCCCTTATTTAGGTCTTCTCAAAACCTATTTGTCAGGTATCATTTTTCAGGAATGATCATAATCTTCAGTAAGGTAACGTTCTTATTACCCTCTAAAGAAAATTCCTTTGAGCAGAGATACCCGACCTATATGTCCCCAGGTTGACCTGAAAATAATGCTCTAATGATCCTACATGAAACAAGACAGCTGATCTCAGCTGTAGCGGAGGGCTACTGCAAAGGCAGAGGAGAAGCCACGAGGTACGAAGTCCTTACCACTTCGGCAATCCCGCTGCCTTGGCCGTCAGGCTTTAGGCCGGTAACTTTGCGCCCCCCCCTTTCGGTGGAGTTTGCCCTTTTCGGTAGTATTAATTTGTTTATCGGCATTCCTGCCGTAATCTTAAAGGTATTTTTCGTTGGCGTCGGCCTGGCCATCGTCCAGCGCATCATCCACCGACACGGCGGCCGGGTCTGGGCGGAGGGAAAGGTGGGGGAAGGGGCGACTTTTTATTTTGCCCTGCCAAAAAACGAGAATTGAGTTTCGGCAAGTGGTACTCAGAGCACTTTCTGAGAGAGTGTAGCTCACTGCTATATATGCTCTACCCCCTACTCTGTAGGTAACATGTTGATATATTTATCATTGCTAATAACAGAACCAGTTTTAAATGCAATCCGCCCAAAACTGCAATATTAGACAATTTGCTTCATTCTTTATAGTCTGCTCGGGGTAGTGTGGCCCTAGAAGGGTAAACATTCGGGTGTCAGAAGTAGAAACGCGTAAATTAAAAACTCGAAACTGCTTTTCAAACTCCCCAGACGGCGATCTTGTTCCGGTTGGCTGCGGTGAGCATCTGGTCCCGGTCGAAGGTGAGGGTCTTGCCGGCTTCGAGGGCGAGGACGGTGGCTTGGGCTTCGATCATGGCCTGAATGGTTTCCGGGCCTACGGCGGGGACATCGAAGCGCAGGTCCTGGTTGGGTTTGCTCACCTTGACCACTACCGTGCCGGGGCCGGCCAGGGCGCCGGCCCGGCGGATGCAGGCGTCGGTGCCTTCGACGGCCTCCAGGGCCACGACCACGTGATGCCGCACCACCACGGTTTGGCCGATGTCGAGGGCGCCTATCTCCTTGGCGATCCGAAAGCCGAAGTCGATGTCCTGCAGCTCTGCTTGGGTGGGGGAGCGTTGGCCCAGCTTGCCGGCCGGGGCCAGGAGGTCATCCAGGAAGAGGGTGGAGGGGGCGATGGTGATGCCTTCGGACTCGAATTCGGCGGCCACCGCCTGGAGGAGGCGGTCGTCCTGGCCGGCCCCGGCCCGGCGGACGACGCTCAAGGCGCGGAGGTCCGGGCGGAACTCCCGGAAGAGGCGGCCCCGGGTGATGCCCCCGGCCATCACGGCCCGCAGCACCCCGGCACTCTTAAAGATGCGGATCATCTTGCCCAACTGGCCGACGTAGATCCAGTGGATTTCGTCCACCAGTTCGGCCAGGGCGGGATCGGTCTCATGCCGGTGGGCCACGGCGATGACCCGGGCCCCGTGGTCCCGGGCGGCCTGGGCGAAGAGCCGCGGGAACTGGCCTTTACCCGCGATTAAGCCGATGTTCTCGGACATCTGCCGGCAGCAGACCCCGTTCCGAGGTCTCGATAAATTGCAGGAGGTCTTGAATCTCCGAAGTTGCGGGGATTTCCTGGCGCACCTGGTCCATGGCCTCTTTCAGCTTGAGGTCGGAGAGGAACAACAGTTCGTAGGCCCGTTTCAGGCCGTGCAGGGAGGAGTCGGTGAAGCCGGCCCGCTTCAGGCCCACCAGGTTGAGGCCGACGATCTTGGCCCGGTTACCCACCACCATGGCGTAAGGCGGCACGTCCCGGTGCACCGCGGAGCAGCCGCCCACGAAGGCGTAGCGGCCGATGCGGCAAAACTGGTGCACCGCCGACAGGCCCCCCAGGTTGGCGTGGTCGCCCACGGTGATGTGGCCCCCCAGGGTGGCGTTGTTGGACATGATGACGCCGTGGCCCACCCGGCAATCGTGGGCCACGTGGGTGTAGGCCAGGAAGAGGTTGCCCCGGCCCACGGTAGTGACGCCGCCGCCGCCGGCCGTGCCCCGGTGCATGGTGGCAAATTCCCGGATGGTGTTGTCGTCGCCGATGACCAGCCGGGTTTCTTCGCCATGGAATTTCAGGTCTTGGGGCACCTCGCCCAGAACCGCAAACTGAAAGATGCGGCAGCGGCTGCCGATGGTGGTGAAGTCCCGGATCACCACGTGGGGGCCGATGTGGGTGTCGGGCCCGATGGTGACCCGGCCCTCAATGATGCTGAACGGACCGACGGTGACCCCGTCGGCCAATTGCGCCGCCGGATCCACCAGGGCGGTGGGATGGATCGTGGGCATCCTCAGGCCTCTTCCTTGCCCACTGCGGCCATCATCTCACCCTCCATCACCAGGATGTCGCCGACGAAGGCCTCGCCATGCATCTTCCAGAACTTTTTGCCGCCGCGCAGGGTGTTCACCTCCAGCCGCAATTGGTCGCCCGGAACCACGGGATGCCGAAAGCGCACCTTGTCCAGGGACATGAGATAAATGGAGGGATTGCCCATGTTCTGCGTGGCCAGCAGGGCCAGGATGCCGCCCACCTGGGCCAGGGACTCCACGATGAGCACCCCGGGCATGATGGGGCGCCCGGGAAAGTGCCCCTGAAAGAAGGGCTCGTTGATACTGACGTTCTTCAGGCCGACGATGCGCTTGCCCGGTTCCAGGGCGATGATCCGGTCCACCAGGAGAAAGGGAAAGCGGTGCGGCAGGATGCGTTGAATCTCTTCCACGTTCAGGGGAAGCGGCGGCAGGCTCATGTTTCCGGCTCCTTGTCCAGCCTGGCGGCCAGTTCGGCCAGTTGTTGTTCCAGTCGTTTCAGTCTATGATAAAGGTCCGGGAGTTTGGGGATATGGCTCATGCTCTGGAGCCACTGCTTATGGGGAAAGGCCGGGCTGCCGGAGACGTCCTGGCCGGTGGGCACGGAGCGGCTGACCCCGGATTGGGCCCCCACCCGGACCCCGTCGCCCAGTTCGATGTGGCCCACCAAGCCCACCTGGCCGGCCAGGATCACCCTTCGGCCCAGTTTGGTGGAGCCGGACACCCCCACCTGAGCCACCAACAGGGAGTGCTCGCCCACCGTGACATTGTGAGCCAGGTGCACCAGGTTGTCAATCTTGACCCCCCGGCCGATACGGGTTTCTCCCAGGGCGCCCCGGTCAATGGCGCAGTTGGCCCCGATCTCCACTTCGTCTTCGATGACCACCGTACCCAACTGGGGGATCTTCTCATTGCCGGCTGGGGTGGGGACAAAGCCGAAGCCGTCGGAGCCGATGACCGTGCCGCTGTGGATAAGGCAACGCTGGCCCACTTGGCAACGCTCCAGGATGGTGACGTTGGGGTAAACCAGGGTGCCGGCCCCGAGATGCACCTCATCACCCAGAAAGCAGCCGGGCATGACGGTAACTCCGTCATCCAGCCGCACCCGGTCGCCGATGAAGACCAGGGGGGCGATGGAGACCTCCCGGCCCAGCGTCAGGTCCCGGCCCAGGCAGGCCTGGTCGCTGATGCCGCCCCAGCGCCATGGGGCTGGGGCAAAGAGGGCCGCCACCCGGGCGTAGGCCAGATAGGGGTGGGGCACGATGATCAGGGGC
>JBIOJX010000057.1:0-12620 GCA_044451265.1 Desulfobaccales bacterium | reverse complement strand
GTACTAGCGGCAACCAGTTCCAGTTGGGCGCGGAGACCGGTTATGATGCCAAAATTGGGAATGCCGTTGTTGGCCCCGTAGTCTCACTGCAATATGCCACCCAGACGACCGGAGGCTTCACTGAAAGCAATGCCGGAGCCCTGAGTCTCAAGGTAGGCAGTCAGAGCGCGGATTCAGTGCAATCGGGCCTCGGAGCGCGGGCGTCTTACAAAGCCAAGGTTGGCAACGTCCCCGTGAAGCCGCAACTCTCCGTGACCTGGCAGCATGAGTTTTCTGATAACACTCGGGGCCTCAATGCCAGTCTGGCCGCAGGCGGCAGCACCATGAACTTCCGGACCGATAAAATCGGTCAGGACTTTGCGCTGATCAGTGTAGACGTTCCGGCTAAAGTCACCAAAAACCTCGTGGCCAACATCGGCTACACCGCCGAAGTAGGTCGGGAGAAGAGCTCCAACATGGGGGTAAACATCGGCCTGAAACTTAAATGGTAATGAATTTTCTTTAACCACAATTAACCTTTAACCTTATTGCCCTCGTTCCCAGGCTTCACCGGAGAGCGGGGACAATTGGGTTTTCCGAAATAGCAATGTTCCCGAGAAGTTGGACATACTGAGGCATCAGCGATCAAATGCTACATTTGTGGAAGCCTATGAGCCCCCCCAGGCCAGCAACGGTCGTTAATGGTGCGATAGAGGATAACCCGAAACCATGCCCGAATCACTTTACTTTATCCTGGGAAAGTTGGTTTCAAAGCTTTTTGGGCTCCTATCCGAAAGTCATGATCACTGCTATATCTGCGCGGTTTCAACCAAAATAATAGCTATTCGATATGGTTATCATAGTTGAATCTCAGACCCTGCCGTTTTTTTAAATGTTGCCCTCAATGTCGTATTTAATCGGAACTTGATTAGATGGTTGTCAGCTTAAATCTTGGTCATTACCAAGTGATTTTCTTTTGAGCTGCCACTTTATTCACCCCGTAACCCGTATCGGTATGATTTTGGCCTCGGACTTGATCCCTTCCAGGTAGTCCGCCCCAGCCCTGCATCATCCGCCGCCGTTCCCACATATGCTTTCATCTGATTATGCCGGCTGTCTCCGGAGGAGAACAACTTTCTGCTCATTCGCCATGGATTCAATGCATGCTCCCCACCAGTCCATCATCTTTTGGCGCTCCTCTAAGTATTCAGACCTGTGGTAGGCCGCCCGGATCTTGTTCCGCTCAACATGGGCGAGCTGGCGCTCGATGACATCCGGCCGGAAGCCGGTCTCATTCAAAATCGTGCAAGCCAGTGCCCGGAAACCGTGCACAGTGGCGCGCTTGTGGTAGCCGAGCCGGTAGAGGGCGTAAAGGAGGGTATTTTCGGAGATGGGCTTTCTTTGGTCTCGCTGAGACGGGAAAAGTAAATCGAAGTGGCCGGTCAGCGGCCTGAGCTCTTCGAGGACAGCCAGGGCTTGAGACGATAAAGGGACAATGTGCGGCGACCGCATCTTCATGCGTTCTGCTGGGATGCGCCACTCCCCCTGATCGACATCGAATTCCTCCCAGCGGGCGCCCCGCAGTTCTCCAGTCCGGACGAAAGTCAGTATGATGAGCCTCAGGGCCAGCTTGGTGATAGATTCGCCGGAATAAGAATCGAGCTTCTTGAGGAAGTCCGGCAGCTCACCCTGAGAGATTGTGGAACGATGCTCCACCTTGCGGGTTTTCAGGACCCCCTTCATGTCTGCCGCCGGGTTGTAGGACGCCCGGCCGGTCTGGATGGCAAAGCGGAAAACGGCACTGATCCGCTGCAGGACCCGTGAGGCGACATCGAGGGCACCGCGGGACTCGACCGCCCGGATGACCTCCAGGACCATCGGGGGGGTGATCTCCATGACTGGTAGGTCGCCCAGGGCAGAGAAGGCGTCCGCCTCCAGCGAAGCCACCACGCGAGCACGGTGTAAATCCGTCCAGCGGGCACCGTATGTCTCGGCCCAATTTAGAGCAATAGCCCGGAAGGTGTTCTCAGCCTGCTCCCGCTCGGCATGCTTTTCCTTCTTTTTTGCGGCGACCGGGTCAATGCCTTCCACCAATTGATTTCTGGCCTTGTCGCGCTCCTCCCGGGCCTTTTTTAGCGAGACACCCTTATCATAGCTGCCGATGGCAAGAAGCTTTTCCTTCCCACCGAAGCGGTACTTCAGACGCCAGAGCTTCGAACCACCTGGCTGAACCAGTAGAAACAGGCCGCCGCCGTCGGAGAGTTTGTAGGGTTTGTCCGCCGGTTTGGCTTGCCTGATCTTGGGATCGGTCAGCTTATCGGTAGGCATAGGGTACCTCCTCGTGCGTGGGAATCACGCTTATTCCGGTTTCTATCCCATTCGCCTTGTAACCCGCTCCCTACAAGGAAACAGGGTTAATTGGGGGTATTTTGTATACCCCTGGAACCACCTACCCCCTATTCTACCCCCATTTACCCCCGGCTGTCCATGGAATTTAAAGGACGGCAATAGACAAAGAAAAGCCCGCAATCGTTTACCCGACGCGGGCTTTTGGAACTATTAAGATCTCTTTGGATTATCAAGTGGTGCCGGAGGCCGGACTCGAACCGGCACAAGGTTGCCCTCGGGGGATTTTGAGTCCCCTGCGTCTACCAATTCCACCACTCCGGCAGCAGTGATATTTTAGCTTGTTCCCCCTTCTTTTGGCAAGGGGTGCAGGTGGAAAAATCCGGGCCGGGGCTACTGCCGTCTTTGGCCGGACTTGACCACCCCAAGTAGCCCAGCCTACCAAAAAGCAAGGGCGACCTCCAGGTCGCCCTAAATTCCTTTGGTTTTTCAGAAAACGGCAAACCGTCTCTTAGCTTCTACCGAAACCGTCATTTACCTGGCAGGCCGGGAAACCGGAATCTCGCGGGGGCCCTGGGGCATCAGGGGCGCCTCTTCTCCTGGACTTCCTCCTTTGACACTCCTGGCTTCCTGTAGCATTTTTCTTTGATAGATGAGATAGCGGGCCTGCTGCACCGGATTGAGCAAGGCCTCCTCTTCCGCCCCCTGCCGCGCCTGCAGATCTTGCATCTCGTGTTGCTTCCGCTTGATGTTGTTCAAGATGCCTTTCACTTCCTGCTCCGAGGGCGATGGTTGGGTCATGACCTGCTGCAAGCGCCGGTATTCGGCGATACTTTCCTTGATCAACTGCTGCCGAAGAGGTTTGTAGCGCTGTTCGACTTGCAGGAGTTGGTCCACGGTCTGCTGGTTCACCCCCACGGCCGGTCCCATCTGGGTCCGTTTGATCTCCTGGAAGCGGGCCTGGAAGCCGGCTCCCCTGGCGCCGCCGGGTTGACCCATCGGTTGACCGCCGGGTTGACCCATGGGTTGACCCATGGGTTGGGCCAGGGCCACGGTGGCCGCAGCCAGCCCGGCCAGGATCAGACCCAGGCAATGGCAGAGAATTTTCTTATGCATGATCCATCCTTTTCATGCTGGCTTAACTTTTTCAGAAAGGCTTCCCTTTCCAGCGGCGTCATCCCGGCCAGGGTCGAATCCAGATCGTCCAGGTCATCGTCCGGAGTCATCTCGTCGCCACCGTTGCCGTTCCTCTTGGAAACATTGACAAAATCCTTGGTTTCGTCGGAGGGAGGCAAGGCCTGGGACGCGGCCGCCATCTTTTCCTGCGGGCTGGCGCTCTTCTCTTTGGCCATTTCAGCCGCCGGGGCCGTGACGGCCGGGGGCGCGCTCTTGGCCATCGGGGCCGTCGGGGCCGGGCCGGGCCGTTCGGGATTTAGATAACCCACCGCCAGCCAGAGAAGCAAGCCGGCCAGGGCCGGAGCCCCCACCAGGTAAGGCAGCCGGCCCCACCAGGGGGACCGGGGCGCCGGGGCCATCTGCCCTGACTGGTCGGCCCGCACCAGTTTCAGGTGCATCTCCCGGGAAAACTGGCGCCAAAACTCCGGGCCCGGATCGGCCACCGGGGCCGCCTTGAGGGCCTCTTCCACTTCCTTCAGGGCCGCCAATTCCTCCCGGCAGACAGGGCAGCGCTCTAAGTGCGCCTGCAGCCGCCCCCGCCAAAAGGCGGACAGGTCACCGTCGGGATACTCGGGTAGCCAGCGCTGGAGAAGTGCGCATTGCCACTTCATCTTCTTCGCTCCTCAAATATTTCTTCAGGGTCTTCAATGCCTGGCAGTAATTCACCCGGGCTGCCCCCGGGGTCCCTCCCAGGACCTCGCTGATCTCCTGGTAAGAGAGGCCCTTTTCCACCTTCAGGGTGAGCACCGCTTGCTGCTTGGGCGGCAGCTTTTCCAGGGCGGCGTAAACCCGCCGGCGCTCATCCCGGTTGATCAGGTCCTCTTCCGGGGAGTCGTCCTCCCCCACCAGCACCACCTCGTCACTATCCACCGGATCACCAAACTTTTTGCGATTCTTCAAAAAGTTGTAACACTGGTTGATGGCGATCCGGAACAGCCAGGTGCGGAACTGGGCGTCCTGGCGAAAGCTCCGGATGTGGATGAAGGCCTGCATGAAGGCCTGCTGCGCCAGGTCCTTGGCCTCTTCCGGATCACTCACCATCCGGCAGGCCAGGCCGTAAATCTCCCGCTGGTACTTCAAAACCAATTCTTCGAAGGCCGGCAGGTCTCCTGTCTGAGCCCGGGCCACGAGCTGTGAGTCAGTCATTAGGTCTCGTCACCGGCTTTCATTAAATTAGACCTGATTATATTGAAAATGTTAAATAGGGCTTGGTCAGAATTACCTGCAATCATGAATAATCCGGTATTTAGCGGTCTTCCGCACAGGGTCAAACGAACCATGAGAAGGTCTTGGCTGCAAGCCGAAAGCTGATTGCTGCTGGCTATTTATTATTATCGCCTATCTGCTTACCTGGCTCAACTTTATTATGGCCCGTCGCCGGCCTGCTCCGTGCGTCTCTCCGACCACCCGGTGGCAAAAGGCAGGGCCAGCATGGCGATCCCCAAGGCGATTACCCCCGGCCAGCCGGCCAAGCCATAGGCGTAGCCGCTCACGGTGATGCCCACCGCGCCCCCCAGGTAATAGGCCAGGACGTAAAGGGAATTGGCCCGGCCCCGGCTGGCGGTAAGCTTGCGGTTCAGGGAGCCGGCCGCGGCGGCATGAATGGCGAAAAAACCAAGGCATACCAGGGCCAGGGCCGCCAGGATGGCCGGAAAGGTCTTGATCAGGGTCAGGGTCAGGGCCAGGGCGAAGATCAGGGAGCCCAGGACCATGGTGCCGCCGTTGCCGATGCGGTTGCTCAGCTTCCCGGCCACCGGGCCGATAAACACCCCGATGAGATAGGAGAGATACAGCAGGGTGATCATTTGGGTGGAGGCGTTGAACGGCGGCTGGTGCAGATAAAACGGCAGGTAGTTGAAGACTGAGGAAAAGACGAAAAAGCCCCCGAAGGCCACCAGGAAGATGCGCCGCAGTTCCGGCTGGGCCAGCAGCGCCAGAAAGCCCTCGCGGTCCGCCGGGTCCTCTTCCACCCCGCGGCCTTCCGGCAGCCGCCAGAACGCCAGGAGAGTGGCTCCGGCCACTAAGAGCGCGGCAGTGACAAAGGCATAGCGCCAGTGCAGGGGCGGATGGAGCCAGCCGCCCAACAGCCGGCCGCCCAGCCCGCCGGCCACTGTGGCCGAGACGTAGGAGCCCATGACCACGTTGAGCCGCTCCAGGGGCAGGTTGGCCGAGAGATAGGCCGCCAGGCAGGTGGTCAGGGCCGGCACGAACAGTCCCTGAAGAAAACGGGCCGCCACCAGCAGACGCAGGCTGTGGGTGACCGCGCAGCCGAGCCCCGCGGCCGCCACCACCGCGCCTCCGGCCAGGATGAGGCGCCGCACCGGGAAGCGGTCCGCCAACATGCCGAAGGGCAGGTTGGCCAGGGCAATCCCCAGGATCACCGCCGACACGGTATAAGAAGCCTGGGAGGGGCTGACCCCGAACTCCCGCTGGATCACCGGCAGTACCGGCTGGGTGATATAAATGTTACTGACGGCCGCCGCCACCAGGCTGAAAACCAGGGCCTGCAAACCCCAAAAGCCCGTTTCCGGTTTTTGGTTTTCGGTTTTCGGTTGGGAAGGCTCGCTCATAGGTTGTTTCGGTAGCCACAGGCTTCAGCCTGCGCTCTTGAAATCCTTCTACCCGGCAATTATAAAGCACAGGCGAGATACCTGTGCCATCAATAATCGACCTTGTTGATGAAATCAGCGACCTGGGGCGGGCTGGGCCCGCCAGAATTATGGCGGGCCCAGCCCGCCCTAAATTTTATTGTCTTGCTCCGAAAACTGCCTTTGAAATGGTGGGGCGGGCCTCTGTGCCCGCCTTTCATTGGGCGGCCGGAACCGCGCGCCACTATCGGTCTTTTTTCCCTTTACTGAAACCTGAAAACCGGCAACCGTCTTTACACCGCCCGCCGTAAAACCTGGTGAATTTCCGGCGACACCGAAGTAAAACGGATATATACCTGCAAGCCGCCGTCTTCTCGGGGCTCAGCCGCGGTAACCTTGCCGTAAATCCTGCCCTTGATCTCCGCCCCGTCCTCAGCCAACAAATGCAGCCACACGTCCTGCCACTGTTGTACCTCCCCCGGCACCGCCACTCGAGCCGCGCCCTCGCCCAGTTCGATGATTTGCACCCCTTCAATGGTCCCGATAACGATCTTGTCGGTCACCAAATCCAGGCGCACTTCCAGAGGCCGGGCCAGGATTCTCAATTCATGGCTCTCGGGCTTCAGGCTGATATTGTATGAGCCACTAATGGACCGCAACTCGTACATCGTGGATTGGCCCGGAATACCCTTCATTTTGGCCTGGAGGACTTCTCCCACTTCCACCAGGTCCTTTACCCGCTCATAGGTGTCGGCGCTGACCAGCACCTGCCCCCCCAGGGCAAAGGCCTCGATACGGCTGGTGAAGTTGACGTGCGCCCCCACCACGCTGTACTTGGTGCGGCGCTCGGAGCCGATGTTGCCCACCACCACCTCGCCGGTGTTCACCGCGATGCCCATCTCCAGAAATGGCAGGCCGTCGGTTGCATTCAAGGCGTTGATTTCGTCCATGGCCGCCTGCATCTGCAGGGCGCAGGCCACCGCCCGGGCCGGATGGTCCGCCATGGGCGTCGGCGCCCCGAAGAAGGCCAGAATGCCGTCCCCCACGATCTCGTCAATCACCGCCTGGTTGTCCGTGAGGATCTCGATCATCCTGCCCAGGTAACGGTTCAGGAAGGTCACCACCTGCTCCGGGTGCATGTCCGCGGTGATGGCGGTAAAGCCCCGCAGGTCGCTCATGACGATGGAAACCTCCCGGGTTTCGCCCCCCAATTCCAGGGCCTCCTTGTCTTCCAGGAGCTTTTTCACCACCTCTTGGGTGACGTAGCGCCCGAAGGTGTCCCGGATGAAGTCCCGCTTGGCCATGTAATCTATGAGCTCCCGGCCCATGCGGTTAAAGGAACTGGCCAGATCGGCGATCTCCCGGGCCCCGGTTTCCGGGACCGTGGCGGTGAAGTCGCCGTGGGCAATGTCCGCGGTCTTCACGGCCAGGACCCGCAACGGCCGGGTAATCCTCCGGGAAATGAGCGTGATCACCAGCGCCAGAAAGGCCAGACCCAGGCCGACGATGGCCACGGTTCGCTGCATCAGGCGGGCGGCATCGGCGAATAACTCATCATCCGGGAAAACCACTCCCAGGGACCAGCCGGTGGACGGCAGCGGCGCATAATAAAGCCACGACTTTCTGCCGGTGAGCGAGGCGGGAATAGGCACAAAACCTTCGCCGCCCCGAATCATGTCGCGCCCCACTTCCCGCATTTTGGGGTCGCCCCTGGCCTCGGCAATGCTAAAGATACTCTCCCGCATGATCAAGCGCTCTTCCGGATAGGTGACGAAAACGCCGTTTTGGGAGAGGAGAAAGGCATAGCCGCTCTGATAAATCTTCACCTTGGAGACGAGGTCTTTCAGCCACATGAGGGAGATGTCGGCCTCGACCACCCCAGCCAGATGCCGGCGGCCGCCCGTGGTGAGATAAAAAGGCGCCGAGTAGGTGGACTCGATGATATTGCCGGCGCCTTCGTCATAGTAAGGTTCGCTCCATTGCGGCCGCTCCAACTCCCGGGGAATCTGATACCAATCCAGGTAGAAGTACTGGTAGGATTCCCCGCCCAACATCTTAAACTTGAGATGATCCCCGCTGCGGAAAAAATAGGGCAGGAAATACTGGGACTTGGGATTATAGGCATAAGGTCCGAAGGCGACCCCCAGGCCGAACAATTCGTTATTATGCTCCATGGCGGTTTGGAGCAACTGCACCAAATCATCCCCCTCGCACGGCACATATTCCAGGGTGGCCGCCAGGTTCAGCGGAATCTTTTCCGCTCCCCGCAGGATCACCTCTATCCGGTAAACCGTCTCCCGGGTCAGGTGTTGGGCACTCTCCCGGGCTCGCCGGATGATGCCTTCCTTGGAGGCATAATAACTGTAGGTGGACGCGGCCAGGAAAATGACCGCGGCGCTGGTGAGAATAAAGAAAATGAGTTGGCTGGCCAGACTGCTATTTTTCATCAGGCGCATCGCAATCGCAATAAAACTTGGAAAAATCGGGAATCTCTTTGATGGTCCCGTCAGCTTTCAAGGTTGCCGCCGCCCGGTAATAGTCGTCCGGGTCCAGTCCGCCGATGGGACCCCGGTGTCCGGCGGCCAGGATCATGGTCTGCATGCGCTCCAGCATCCACCTCTGATGGATCCGGTTGGTGGCCACATGGGCCTCGCCCACGTACTTCATGACGATGTCCAAAGCCTCTTCAGGATGGGCAAAGGCGTACTGCCAGCCGGCGATGGTTCCCTGGACAAAGGAGCGGCACACCCGGGGCCTGTCTTTATAGGTCCGCTCCAGGCAATAGATGCCGTCTTCGGGAAAATTGAGGCCGTGGGCGGCCAGGAAAAAGGCGGTCAGTTCCTCGGGGTTCAAGCCGGCGTTGAGCAGCAGGTGATACTCGTTGTACCACATGGCCGAAGCCACGTCCACGCCCCCCCGCAGAAAGAGGTTCAGGGTGGTCCCCTGGGGGATGGCCTTTACCTTCAAGCCGTACTTGCGGAAAAAGGCGTCGAGCTGGCCCTTAAAATCCTCACCCCAAATGCCGACCCTTTTGCCGTTGATGTCCTCAGGCTCGATGATGCCGCTGGACTTCCTGGCGATCAGCATGAGGGCCGAATGTTGGGCCAACTGACAAACATCCACCAGCTTGATTCCCCGGGCCCGCCGGACGATGCCGGCCGTGAGCTGCATGGTGCCGAAATCGGCCCGGCCCTGGGCCAGCATCTCCGAAGGCGGCGTCTGGGGCCCGCCCCGCAGGATCTTGACGTCCAGGCCCCGATCCCGGTAGAAGCCCTTTTCAGAGGCCACATAGTATCCGGCGAACTGCGCCTGCGGCTGCCACTGGGGAATAAAAGAAACGGTGTCGAGTGCGTCAGCGTAAGCCAGGCCGACGGCGACGGCAAGAGAGTACAGGAAAAACCCGAGCAAGATCAGGTAGAAAGGCTTTTGGGCGACTAAATATTTCGGGGCAAACCAACGCATGGGGTCAATACATCTTATCGGCTTTTCCTTAGCGTTTCAATAAGATAAAAATCCCCCCCGGGCAAGCCCCCTCGACTAGCCTGACGAGAAACATGTCCTTGGGAACACCCGAAACCATGGAAAATCTTGGCAATTTCGAGCTTTAAGTTCCCCCTCCCTTGAGGGGAAGCGGTTAACCGCTACAGGTTGATGGGGTATCGCTTTAGGCGAACCATTTTCAGAGCAGAAAAGGGTGTTACTCCTTCCGGAATAACACCCCTGGTTAAATTTACTTAACCTTTACAAAAAATACGAAAAACTCCGGCGGGCCGGCTAATGTTTTTCCTCACCGCCTTTTTCAGGCTGTGCCGCGCCGGGGGCAGCTTTTGCAGGTGGAGCAGGTGCCGCTTTAGGCGCAGGGGCCGGGGCGGGTTTCGGTGCCGCCGGCGGAGCCACCTGAGCAGGCCCCGGCCTCTGTCCGGCAGGCGGGGCTACTTGAGCAGGAGTTGGTCTCTGTCCTGGGGCCGGGGTCACATGAGTCGGACCTGCTGGTGCCTGTCCTGCAGGCGGAGCCACATGCGTCGGGGCCGTTGGTCTCTCCGGTCTCTGTCCTGGGGCCGGGGCCACATGAGTCGGACCTGCTGGTGCCTGTCCTGCAGGCGGGGCCACATGCGTCGGGGCCGTTGGTCTCTCCGGTCTCTGTCCTGGAGCCGGGGTCACATGAGTCGGAGTTGCTGGTCTCTGTCCCGCGGGCGGAGCCATTTGAGCGGGGCCTGGTCCTGGTTGCTGTCCCCCTGGACGGGTTGGAGTAGCGGGGTGACCACGGAATCCTTTCTGCCACTCTCCAGCCTGCCCATGTTGGTGTTGTTCAAAAAATTTCTCGTCATAGCGGCGACCTTGCCGGTGCCCGCTCCAATAGGGATACGCTTGCTGAAAATGCTGATAGTAATCAGGATGTCCTCGGTACCACGTCAGCCAGCGCGACGCATACCAAGTACCGGGTCTCTCGATATAGGTAGGAGGATAAGAGTAATACGGGGCCCAGCCATATTGGGGGCCGAAAAAGTAATACAGGATACCATTCAGGAACCAATCACCGTTGTAATAGACCCACGGCGTATTGCCCCCCACCCAAGGTGACGCATAGGGATCAGAGGGCGGGGGTGGATACTGATAGGCCTGAGCATAAGAAGGTGCTGACATGGCGGTGACCGCACCTCCAGCCAGCAGAATTGCCAGCGCCAAAATAAAAGCTATCTTTTTCATGCCTACCTCCCAGTAGAGTTTTTGCCAAATTTGCTTGAAGATAAACATGATTTCCCATTCTGCAATAAGACAAACTGATTAATTGGCCCTTTAAGGGCGTCCCGCGGGGGTGCCCTACCCTACCCTTAATTCGCCGCCGCCGCCCGGTGCAACACTCCCCGGATGACCTGATAGACCTCCGGCGCCACCGAGGTAAAGCGAATGGTGGCGGTGAATTGCCCGGCCGCGGATTTCACCTGGGTCACCTTGCCATAAACCTTGCCGGGAATCGGCGCGCCCTCGTCACTCAACATCTGGAGGCGCACATCCTCCCATTCCATCAACTCCCCCTCAAAGGCCACCTGAACCGCGGTCTCGCTGAGATGGGTGACCCACACCTCCTCGTTAATGCCAATCACCACCTTTTCCTGGATGCGGTGCAGATGGACCTTCACGGGTTTCGGCAGTGGCAGCAGGGTCTCCTGCCGGGCCTTGAGTTGGATATTGTAAGGCCCGCCGATGGAGCGGACTTCGTACAGGGTGGATTTTCCCGGCATCCCCTTCATCTCTACCTGGAGGGGTTCTCCCACCTCCACCAGGTCCTGCACCTGCCTATAGGTGGCCGCGCTGATCAACACCTGCCCTCCCAGGGCGAAGGATTCGATGCGGCTGGTGAGATTGACGTGCGCCCCCACCACGCTGTATTTGGTGCGGCGCTCCGAGCCGATGTTGCCCACCACCACCGCCCCGGTGTTCACCGCGATGCCCATCTCCAGGATGGGCAGGCCGTCGGCCTCATTCAGGAAATTGATCTCATCCATGGCCGCCTGCATGGCCATGGCGCAGGCCACCGCCCGCACCGGGTGATCCTCCAGGGGCTCCGGGGCTCCGAAAAAGGCTAGGATGCCGTCGCCCAGAATCTCGTCGATGACCGCGTGGTAATCCAGCAGAATCTCGATCATCTTTCCCAGGTAGCGGTTGAGAAAGGCGATAATGTCATCCGGCTCCATGTCCGAAGTCAGGGCGGTGAAGCCCCGCAGGTCGCTCATGAGCATGGAGACCTCCCGGGTCTCGCCTCCCATCTCCAGGGCGCTCTTATCTTCCAGGAGTCTCTTTACCACCTCCTGGGTGACATAACGACCGAAGGTATCCCGGATGAAGTCCCGCTTTTCGATGTAATCCGTGAGCTGCTCCCCCAGGTTATTGAAGGACCGGGCCAGGTCCACCACCTCCCTGACGCCCTTTTCCGGCACCCCCACCGCGAAATCGCCTTCCCCCACCTGCTTTACGGCCTGGTCCAGACGCCGCAAGGGCCGGGAAATTACCGCGGCGAAATAGAGGCTCCCCAGACAGCCGATGAACCCCAAAACCAGCCCGGCGATCATGATGCCGTTCCTGAACTGGCGATCAACCGTCTTTTCCTGCGCTTTGAGGAGTTCTCCGGTCCTGGCCGAGATCTCTTCTCTGGCCGACTTGATCTTTTCCAAGGTGGGCTGGAAAAATTCGTCGATATTCACTATAGCAGCCACAATGAACGGCGTCCCGGGGATGCGCACCCTGGCCGAAAACTTCTGCCGCTCTCGCTTATTCTGATCGAAAAATGTGAAGTACCCCGAAACACTGTTTTCGGTAAAGGACCTTTTCACCAGCTCGGTGGTCTCAGGATATTCCTTCTGCCAGTCCAACTGGTTGCGTCCTTCCACCTGCGGGTCGGGATGAAAGAGGATATAGCCGTGCTCGTCATACAAATCCGTGTAGCCTGCCTCTTCTCCAAAGGCATAAATCTTTTGAATCGCCACTCTTCTGAGGTTGGGATTACGGCGAATTTGGGCATAGTCGTAAGTC
>JBIOJX010000056.1:0-12871 GCA_044451265.1 Desulfobaccales bacterium | reverse complement strand
ACGTGGGGGCCGGGGCCAACGTCGGGGCCGGCACCATCACCTGCAACTATGACGGCGAGAAAAAGCATCCCACCATTATCGGCGAGCGGGCCTTCATCGGCAGCAACACCGCCCTGGTGGCGCCGGTGACCATCGGCGCCGGGGCCTATGTGGGGGCCGGCTCTGCCATCACCGAGGACGTGCCGCCGGGCATGCTGGGCATCGCCCGGGGCCGCCAGGTGAACCTGGAGCGCCGGCCTGTCGGCAATAAAAAGAAAAAGTAGGCAGTAGTCAATAGCCAGTTGGCAGGACTAAAATTATAGTTTTACTGGCAACTGACCACTGGCAACTCAAAAGGGGTGAATATGTGCGGCATTATCGGTTATTTGGGGCCCCAGGAGGCCATGCCCATCATTCTGGACGGCCTGAAGCGCCTGGAATATCGGGGCTATGATTCGGCGGGGATGGCGGTGATCAGCGATCACGGCTTGGCCATTCGGCGCAGCGTGGGCAAATTGATCGAACTGGACAAGCTGCTGCGCCGGGAGCCCCTGCCGGGCCAGGTAGGCATCGGCCACACCCGCTGGGCCACCCACGGCCGTCCTTCCGAGACCAACGCCCATCCCCACCTGGTGGACTCCATCGCCGTGGTCCATAACGGCATCATCGAAAACTACCTGGAAGTGAAGGACCAACTCCTTAAAGAGGGCCACAAGTTTTCTTCGGAGACCGACACCGAGATCGTCTCCCATCTCATCGCCAAGTTTCTGCGCCAGGGAATGCCATACCTGGAGGCGGTCCGCCAGACTTTGGCGACCATCCGGGGCTCTTACGCCCTGGGCATTGTCAATGCTCAGGAGCCGCGTCTGCTGGTGGCGGCCCGCAAGGAAAGCCCCCTGATCCTGGGCCTGGGGGAGGGCGAATATTTCCTGGCCTCCGACATCCCGGCCATCCTGCCGTATACCCGCCGGGTGATCTTCCTGGAAGACCATGATCTGGTGGTTCTCAGAGACGAGGGCTACCAAATTCTGGGGCGAAACGGGCAGCCGGTGGAGCGGACCATCCACACCATCACCTGGAGTCCGGCCATGGCCGAAAAGGCGGGCTACAAGCACTTCATGCAAAAGGAGATCTTCGAGCAGCCCCGGGCCCTGATCGACACTTTCCGGGGCCGCATCAACCCGGACCTGGGCGAAGTGATGCTGGAGGAGGTTACCCTCACCGACCAGGATATTAAGGACCTGCGCAAGATTTTTCTGGTGGCCTGCGGCACCTCCTACCACGCCGCCATGGTGGGCAAATTCTTCATCGAGGGTCTGTGCCGCCTGCCGGTGGAGATCGATCTGGGCTCCGAGTTCCGCTACCGCAATCCCCTGGTGGATTCCCATACCCTGCTGATCCCCATTTCCCAATCCGGCGAGACCGCGGACACCCGGGCCGGGCTGTCGGCCGGCAAGGAACTGGGGGCCAAGACCCTGGCCATCGTCAACGCCGTGGGCTCCAGCATCGCCCGGGAGGCGGATTCGGTGCTTTACACCCACGCCGGCCCGGAGATCGGGGTGGCCTCCACCAAGGCCTTCACCACCCAACTGGTGGCCCTCTACCTCATCGCCCTGTTCCTGGCCAGCCGGCTGGGGCGCCTTACCCGGGACCAGGTGCGCCACCGCCTGGGCGACTTATTGAAGCTGCCTACCTGGGTCCAGGAGGCCCTGGAGCAGGATGTCCAGATCCGGGAGACCGCCCGGCAGTACATGGAGGCCCGCAACTTCCTCTACCTGGGCCGAGGCCTCCATTTCCCCATCGCCCTGGAAGGGGCCTTGAAGCTCAAGGAAATCTCTTACATCCACGCCGAGGGCTACGCGGCCGGGGAGATGAAGCACGGCCCCATTGCCCTCATCGACCGGGAGATGCCGGTGGTGGTTCTGGCCAGCCGCAGTCCGGTGCTGGAGAAAATCCAGGGGAATATCGAAGAGGTGGCGGCCCGGGGCGGCCGGATTATCGCCCTGACCGAGGCGAACAACTTCCAGGTCCAGGAAAGGGTGGAGAGTGTCATCACGGTGCCCAGCGTACCTGTGGAACTTTCGCCCATCGTCCTGGTGATCCCGCTGCAGATGTTGGCGTATCATATCGCCGATCTGCGCGGCACCGACGTGGACCAACCCCGCAACCTGGCCAAGAGCGTGACGGTGGAGTAGAAAAGGATTTACCACAGAGGCACAGAGGTCACAGAGGGGCACAGAGAAAATTATTACTCTCTGAGTCTCTGTGGTGAAGGTTTTACTTTTGCCGGATCAACGCAAAACGAGGCCGGCGGATGGATTCGTGGTGGCAGATGGGGCAGCGGGACGGAATGGTGAGACGCTCCCGCTTTTTAAAGGCAAAGCCACAATTTTTGCAGACCGCCGGGGTTATCTGAAACCGGTAACCCGGCCCTGGGGCGCGAGCGACGTGGGTCAGGTGGTCCAGGACGTCTTTTTCCGAGGCCGACAGGCGCTGGGAGAGTTCCAGGCTGGAGAAGCTGTCCTCCAGCAGCACTTCCTTGATTAATTGGCGTATGGTATTCATCCTGCCAAAGGTAATCATTTATTCCGATTTATCCGGTCTTTAACTGAAAACCATAAACTAAAAACTGTTTTTCTTATGCGTTATCTCGTCGTTGGAACCGGGGCCCTGGGCTCGGTCTTTGGTGGTCTCTTGCAGCACTCCGGCCAAGCGGTGACCTGCCTGGGCCGGGGCGAGCATTTTGAACGGGCCAGGGTTAAAGGGCTGGAGATTGACGGCATTTGGGGGAATTTTCGGGTCGGCCCCATCAGCGCCGCGCCCCTCGAAGCCGAGGCCGATGAGCCTTATGAGATTATCCTGCTCTGTGTCAAATCCTTTGCCACCCAGGAAGCCTGCCGCGGGCTTAGAGGCAGGCTGGCTTCCTATGGCCTGATCGTTTCCGTGCAAAACGGCCTGGGCAACCTGGAGATCATTGCCCAGGAGTTCGGGAAGTCACGTACCATCGGGGCCCGGGTAATCTTCGGGGCTCAAGTTATCCGGCCGGGCCTGGTCACGGTGACGGTGTACGCCGCGCCGGTTTTGCTGGGGGCTTTGGACCCGGAGCTTCCCGGCGGCCAACTGTCCCGGGTGGCGGCGGATCTGAACCGGGCCGGCATCCCCACCGAGGTGGTGGCCGAGATCATCCCGCACCTGTGGGACAAGGTGTTGTATAATTGCGCCTTGAACCCGCTGGGCGCCATCCTGGGCGCCCCTTACGGGTCCCTGGCCGACGACCCCGAGACTCGTGACCTGATGCGGCTGATCATCGCTGAGATCTATGGCGTGGCCAGGGCCAAGGGGATCACGCTGCATCATCCGGAGGCGGCCGGCTATTTCCATCACTTCCTGGAAAATCTGGTGCCCCCCACCGCGGCGCATTGGCCCTCCATGTGGCAGGACCTGCAGGCCGGGCGGCGCACCGAAATCGAGGCGCTCAACGGCGCGATCTGCCGCTACGGCCGGGAGACCGGGGTGGCCACCCCTTACAATGAGACGATGAGCCGCCTGATCCGGTTTATGGAAAATAGATTGACTCGCCGCGTCGCTTCCCCTTAACATACCTTGTTAAAAAAGGAAAATTGACATGACCAAGATAGAAAAGGGCAGTTTATGTCCCCGCTGCGGCGGGGGAAAGTTATATCGGACCAACCGCCGCAGGTGGATGCGCCGTTTTCCCCAAAGCAAACATTACCAATGCGGGGATTGCCGGGCTGATTTCCTGACGATATTCGGCTGGGCCATCAGGCTGCCGAAAAAGTTTGCTACTTAAGACTCTTGAGACAGAGAGTCACCCAACACCTTTCTGGCCTCTCCCCATAAAAAGCAGCCATTTACACCTCGGCGGTCTCCTATCAGGAGGCACCCCGACCCCGGTTTCAGATTAGGAAGCGAGCCGCCCCTCTCAGGGGAGGCAGCGACTTCCCTGTGCTTCTGCTAGGTGGGAAAAGGGACCAGAAAACCTTTCCCGCCGCCCCATCTCCAGAGTGATATTAGGGCTTGGTGATCGCGCCGCAGGCGATGCGGGCTCCGGCGTTGCCGGCCGGGTCGCTCAGGTTGTCGTCCGCCTTCTCATGAATGACCAGAGAGGTCCCCCCGGGCTGAAAGAGGGAATTTTTCTCCCCTTCCTTCAGGGTGACCAGTTTGGCCACCGTCGAGACCGTGGTCCGGCCATCGGGGCCCACCGTCAGGTTGGGCAGGTCGCCGGCGTGCGGGCCCTGGGGATTTTCCAGGCCATGGTGCTTGCCGAAGGGATTGAAATGGCCGCCGGCGCCCATGAAATCGTGGGCTAGGCAGTCCCCCTTTTCATGGATATGGAAGGCGTGCACCCCGGGCGGAAGATTTTCCGCAGCCAGGTCGATTTTCACCCCCTCGGCAGTTTGGGTCAACTTTGCCTCTCCGACCTTCTGCCCCTGGGTGTTCATCAGGGTCGCTTTGGCCGCCTGGGCGGTAGATTCGCCGCAGGCCCAGACCAACAAAGCCGCTAAAGCTAATGCCGTCGCCAGGACTCTTTTGTTCATCTGACCTCTCCTCAGGATTTCAGCTCCGCGCAGGTATTTCTATGTTAAGACCAGCCGGGCCAGAATCCACCTCTGGAGGGGAAAAATCCGCACCGGATCAGGTGAGCCCGGTATGGCCAGTTAACTTTTCCGAAAGTCCCCTGAGCACAGGCAATTTTGCTGCTGCGGCGCCATAGGTATTACGGACTCGACTCGATTTAGTCAGATATAAGTACCAGAGGCCAAACTGAAATAAGGAAGGAATTAAGCTGATTAATATGGCACTGAAAACCTGCCCTCCGGTATCCATGGTTGCGGTCATAACTGGCCGGATCAGGGTGATAACCAATATTAGCAATAATTGAGTGACTAAAAATACCTTGGCGGTCTTTATAGCCCTTGATTTAACGTGCCAAAGCCTCAGTCCGGCATAAAAACTGAAGATAGCCAGAAAAAGCATTGTAGCAATGGTCAAGACGTTATAGGCCAATAGCGCCTTAAACATGAATAACAGTATCTTATTCCGGGGAGAATTAAATAAATCAAGAACGCAATTAATTTGATAAAGATATGAAGCGGGAATAAAAATAGTGAGGTTTAGACATAGTAATAACAACCAGCCTTTAACTCCTGACGCACTTCCTTTTACTAAATTAGATTGATTATCTACGCTGGTTGTCTCTAAGGAAATTTCGGTGGATTCATTTTGCTGAGATTTCAGTTCCAGTAGCTCTAACTCTTGGAGATCGACGGATGGAGTTTGCCGCGCTCGACAATCCTGCCGCGGCTGGCCACAACATTCACATTTAAGTGGTTCAGCCGGCATTGCTTGGTCACGGTGCACAATCCTATTTTTTAGCCTTGCCAGCGCCTTTTTTATCCTCAAAAAATATAGCACCAAAAAAGGCAAACCGATGGAAATCAGAAATTCACCGGCGCCGCCGCATTGTCCCCCGCAGAAGATACACATGGAAAGTCTGCCCTCTTGGTTGATAAAACCATTATAGCCATTTTAACGGTCTTTTACCTTTAAAAAGTTGCAGGGAGTGGCGCTGGCTTTCGTCCCGGACGCGTCGGTGCAGCCAGCCGCAGTTGCGGACCAGCTATAAAGGGGCCAATCCGCCCACCGGACAATTTTGGCTAGGTTTTCCGGATGTGCCGCGGCTTGAACAAAAAATTGAATCAGACCTAAAAACTATATTATTAAATTAAATTAAATGGATGAGGCAATAATGATATACAAAAACCCTTCCCCGGTATAAAATATTGAACCAATGGGCTTGAGCGACGAATGGATAACATATTGAAATACTATATAAAATAGCAAAGCCAATATTTGGCACAATAACTGCAATAATTATTGGTGTATATGAACCCCATTAAGGTACCCACATCCCCCCCTTAATCAAAGTTCATATACCATTTTCTCCTTTCACCGAACTGGCCGGGTTCCTCCCCCATCCGGCCAGTTTTTTTTTGCCCCCCTGACCGGACCGATATAATGACTATATTACTTTTGCGGCCACAACTTCGGTATCAGGGGAAAATTGCCCTCCCGGTTAAAATTTTTGCGGCCGCCCAACCCTGGGGTGGGGCTGGATGGGGCCATTTGGCCGGTCGATTTCGTCAAAAATATTGAACCCAAAACCGACCGAGAAATTTGGGTAGCCAGCTTAGCTGACTAATTTATCAATTAAATCATGGTTTGGTATTATACGGCATGATTTCTGCATAAACAATGTGATGTATAAGAGAACGCCCCTGAACCCATAACCTTCTCGCCCCCTCCTGAAATGAGTTCAGGGCTTTCTCCTGACGATGGGTAAGCTGGCCGGGTCCCTCCCCCTTCCCGGCCAGCGTTTTTTTGGCCTGCCATTCTCCTCATTGGCAAAATTTGCCGAAACCCCCAGGCAGCCCCCTTGCCGACTCGCGGGTGCGCCTCACACCGGGCGGAAACCTGGGTCGCCCCTACAAAAAAAAATTATCTGAGCGCACCTTGATATGGATGACCAATTGGTTTGGGCTGAGGGCAGGCAGTCGCAGGGCCGAGCCGTTCCCCATCCGGTTCTTTTCCGGGAATATGCCGCCGTCATTATGTTCCTATAAGTGAACATTAATTACTCCTACTATTCAAGATCTGAACCTCTACTCCAGGACAACCAATCTTTTTCCTGTAGTTTTAGCAAGTTGTAATTAATTAAGTTTATGGTCCGGCCTTTGCACGTACTCACAGCAGGGGGAACCCTGGAAGGGGCTTGGCGAGTATTCCGGGTCTCAATGATAGGGAAATTTTAAGTAAAAGTACCTAGCCCCAAATAGGTAATTTTGCCTATGGAAAAGTTGGGGAAAAAGGATAATAATTCCTTCAAGCTTAAGGCAAGTTTAAAGCTTGGTGAAACTGGTTGTAAAATATATTTGGTTATTTTAATATAAAAATAAATATTTTTATTATATTAAAATAATTCCGAAATTAGTTAAAAAAAGCTTGACAAGCAGTTGTTTCATAATTAATATACACACAAATAATGCCGACGTGAGGCGATGAGGGCAGGGCAAGGCTCGAAGGAAGAGATCGCCACCAACGAAGACAAGCCAAACCCGTCGTGAGGCGGGGACGGAAAGCCACGGGTCTTAGGATGAGATAGCCGGGTTGCCTCAAAAGGGCGATCCGGCTTTTTTATTCGGGCCAATCCAGCCAAGCAGGGAAAGCCCCCAGCGAAAAAACCAAGACTCTTATATTTGAATTTAGTTAAAAGTGAATTGACTTCGTTAAAAGTGACTTGACAAGAAATTTTTCATAATTAATTTACATTTGAGATGCGAGCCAAACCCGTCGTGAGGCGGGGACGGAAAGCCACGGGTCTCAGGAGGAGACAGCCGGGTTGCGGGATTAATTTACATGCAAGCCAAACCCGTCGTGAGGCGGGGACGGAAAGCCACGGGTCTTAGGAAGAGACAGCCGGGTTACCTGAAGCGGGTAACGCGGCTTTTTTATTCGGGCAAATCTCCAGCTAAAGAAGGAAAAGCCCACAGCGAAAAAACCAAGGCTCTTAGGAAGAGAGAGCCGGATACGAAGACAGGCCAAATCCGTCGTGAGGCGGGGACGGAAAGCCACGGATCTTAGGAAGAGATAGCCGGGTTGCCTGAAAAAAAAAGGGAGGTGATGAAGAAGGGATTTTTCTGGCAATAGCGGCCATGCTGTTGATGACCGTGCCTAGTACATGGGGCACCACAATCTTCAGCATAAACGACCTCACGGACGGCAAGGGGAATTGGGATAATTCATGATCTTTCCCTTTTGACGCACTAAAGGAAAAAAACTATGCGTAAAATAATGTTATTGGCATTATGCCTGACTTTGGTTGTGGGTGTATCGTCGGCATGGGCTACGACGACCATTAATATCGACGACAGCACCGAGGGTACGGTTCAGGTAACAAGCAACAATTTTACTGTAACTCAGGACGCTGCTGAAATAATGAGGGGGTCTGGCTCTCTTCCCCAGCCCTATTATTTCGGCTCTTCCCAGTCGTGGACGGTCGTATTGACTGAAGGTCCTGGTGGGGCTTCCGCCCCTAAAAGCGATTTCCTAAATTTCACTGCAAATTCTTCTTCGACTACCTTCAATATCTGGTTCGAGTCTGATGGTTATGCGACTTTTGCAACCGACCTCGCTAATCTTTCGGGTACGCTATACTATGCAGCGGAAACCGGAGACTGGCAAGGCATTCCGGGAATCGCCGGTAAAAGTTGGGACAACATCTTGGAGATTAATGTGAAGTCCGACGTTGCCCCATCTGCCGTTCCCGTCCCGGCCAGCGTGCTGCTGCTGGGCTCCGGCCTGTTGGGCCTGGTCGGCTTTGGCTGGCGGAAACGGGGCTAAACCCTCAACTGCCCCCCCATTTTTTTTTGGGGGGGGGGAGTGTACAATCCATCTGCTGAGGGGCCAGCTTCAGGTCCCGAAGACAGAAGAGAGGGTTAACCATGTCGAAAAAATTACTGATAACCTTGGCGTTGCTGATGGCCATGTGTTTACCGGCATACGCCGCGACAACCATCGATTTCAATATAAGCGCGCCGAACTCGGGAAGCATATCTTTCGCCGGCGGAACCGCTGCTTTGATCGGGCTTGACATCCCGGTTGCGTCCGTGAAGCTGACCGGCGGGAGTTCGATTCCCTTTACTGATAATGTCTTGCTAAACTTCACCACCGGCAACTTTGTCACGGCCGTTGGCAATGACTGGGTATTTGGCGGCGGCGGGACTATCTCAATTGCAGATGCAACCCCTGCCACCCCTGTAACTTACCTTATCGGGACTTTCAATTCTGCTGAAGTGGCTGCGGTGGGAGGCCCGTTCCAAGTGGTTCTTTCCGGTTTCACGGATAATAAGACTCAAGACCTCTTCGCTTTTATGGGCTTGACTGGTCTTGATCTTCCTACCACTGGCTGGGATGGGTATATGAACCTCTCCTTTTTTGGGACCGGGACTCCTGGCAGTGCCATCGCCAGCACCACAATTTTGAGCGGCGATGTTGTCAATACCCAGGTGCCCGTATCGCCTTCCGCACTCCTGCTGGGCACCGGGCTGCTAGCCCTGGTGGGTATCGGCTGGCGGCGCAAGCAGGACTAAACCCTCAGCTGCGCTTGATCGGGCCCCGTGGCGCCTGACCGGGGTTAGCTCGAGCCAGGCAGGAAGTCAATAAAAAAGGCAGGGTCAATCTTGAGACCCTGCCTTTTTCTTTGCCCCGGCGCCGGCGTGTCGTTTCCGCACCAGGAGCGGCGCCGCGCCGGCCGTCACTCTGCCGGCGCCTCCTTTCCCCCTTGCGGTTTCAACTCCATGAGCTGCCGGTGGCACTCCTCGGCGCTGAGGCGGCCGGCAAAGAAGGCCTGCAGGGTCTGCAGAAAGGGATCGGTGGCGAAAAAGCGTTGCAGCCCCACCCGGTCTCCCAGGTCGGGGAAGTTCAGCGGAATCTTGAAATGGGCCGCCAGCTCCCGGAAGACTTCCTGTTGCTGCATCTCGGCCTGGCGCAGCTGGGCCTCCAACTGGAACAGGAGCTTCCGCGTCCGTCCCAGGAAATCTTCCCGGTCGCGATACTCCCGATCTTTATGCTTCAGGTAGTTGAGCTGCTGCTGCCGGGCCAGGGCGCTATAAGAGATGACTTTGGACACTGCAATAGGCTCCTCTTGGAAAAATCAGCATTCAGCCTTGCAGATTCAAGCCAAAAAGGTTAATTTTTCTTGATACAAAAAATATGAAAAATAAGGAAGATATGGAAAGTTCAGAGAGACCCGATTTCGGCAAGATGGGGGGCTTGCTGCCGGCCATTGTCCAGGACGCGGCCAGCGGTGAGGTGCTGATGCTGGCCTTCATGAACGAGGCGGCCTGGGAGGCGACCCTGAAGACCGGGGAGGCCCATTATTTCAGCCGCACCCGGAACACCCTGTGGCACAAGGGCGGCACCTCCGGGCACGTGCAGCGTATTCAAGAGATTTACCTGGATTGCGATAACGATACGGTGCTCTTGCGGGTGGAGCAGGTGGGCGGTGCGGCCTGCCATACCGGCTACAAGAGCTGTTTTTACCGCCGCCGCCGGGGAGAAGGCTGGGAGGTGGTGGGTACGCCGGTCTTCGATCCCAAGAAGGTTTATGGGGCTGGATAACTGGCCAACTGCGGCGGGCGGGACGCCCGCCTTACGTAAGGTATATCCCAAGGAGGTGTACGGGGGTGGATAAACTGCGATTGGGGATCCCTAAGGGCAGCCTGGAGAAGGCCACCCTGGAGCTATTTCGCCGCTCCGGCTGGCATATACAGGTGAGCGGGCGGAGTTATTTTCCGGATATCGACGACCCGGAGATCGCCTGCTCCGTCTGCCGGGCCCAGGAGATGAGCCGCTACGTGGAGAACGGCACCCTGGATTGCGGCATCACCGGCAAAGACTGGATTATGGAGAACGACTCCCAGGTGACGGTGGTGGCGGACCTGATGTATTCCAAGTCCAGCCTCAACCCGGTGCGCTGGGTGCTGGCGGTGCCGGCGGATTCGGAACTCAAGAGCCTGCGGGACCTGGCGGGCAAAAAGCTCGCCACCGAACTGCTGCATTACACCAAGCGCTACTTCGAGCAGCGCCAGATCCCGGTCAAGGTGGAGTTTTCCTGGGGAGCCACCGAGGCCAAGGTGGCCGCCGGGCTGGTGGACGCCATCGTCGAAGTGACCGAGACCGGCAGCACCATCAAGGCCCACGGCCTCAAGATCATCCATGAGCTGTTCCAGAGCAACACCCAGTTCATCGCCAACACCGAGGTCTGGGAGAGCAACCCGGCGAAGCGGCAGAAGATGGAGGGCCTGACGGTGCTGCTACTGGGGGCGCTCCGGGCCGAACGCATGGTGGGCCTGAAGATGAATATCCCGGAAAAGCAGCTGAAGAATATCGTGGACCTGCTGCCCAGCCTGCTGGCCCCCACCATCGCCAGTCTCTACGAAACCGACTGGTATTCGGTGGAGGTGGTGGTGAACCAGTCCGAGGTGCGCACCCTCATCCCCCGCCTGATCCGGGCCGGGGCCCAGGGCATCGTGGAGTATCCGCTGCATAAAGTGATTTAGAGGCGGTTATCGGTAAAAACTTGTGCACAGGCTGGAAAGCCTGTGCTACCTTGGCAAAAAAGGCAGAGTCTTTGGAGACCCTGCCTTTTTTTGTTGAGCGGTAGTTGCCTAGCCTATTTCTTCGGAGGCAGGGTGGCTTTGTTCTCCAGGGACTCGATAAAGACCGGGTCGACGCCGTACCCCAGGCTTTTGGCCTTTTTGAGCTCCGGCACGGCCTGGGCGTATTTCTCCTGGTTGGCGTAGATCATGCCCCGCTGGTAGTAAGCCTTGCCGCCTTTGGGGTCGATTTCGATGGCCCGGTTGAAGTCCTTCATGGCCAGATCGTTTTGGCCCTTGGCGTAATAGACCACGCCCCGGTAGGTGATGAGCAGGGCATCGTTGGGTTTCAACTTCAGGGCGTCGTTAAAGTCCTTGAGGGCCTGGTCGTAACGGCCGGCCTGGCTGTTTTCCATGCCCCGTTCCACATAGGTCTTGACGTCCTGGGCCGTGGCCAGGCCGGCGGTAAACAGCAGGGCTAAGACCAAAATGCCCATAGGCATGACGAAACGTTTCACGATTTGGAACCTCCTGGGATGGCGTTGAAGTTTTGATTAGGGGGACATTCCCTAAGTTGCCTCTGAGTTAGATAGCCGAGGACGGACCTTGGTTAAGGTGAAGGTCGGGCGCTGCCCCCCGCCTAACATATGTTATATCCCGCTCAGCCAGAATGCCAGGGTAAGAATTCCGAAAGGCACGAAAACCTGCCTGGCGATGATGACTCAAATGACGTCAGCCTGAGTGGCACAGGCTCCGGCGGTGATTTTATGCAGGCTGGAAGCCTGCGCAACTAAGGTGCTTTAAACCGAGCAGAGGCGGCATTCCTCGGCGAATTCGTACGCCAGGGTCAGGGCCTGGGCCGCGGTCGGCAGGCTCAGGACCTGGCCGGGTTTGGAACCGTAACGGTAAACGGTGATGCCCTTGAGGCCCAGCGTATGGGCCAGGGTGTACGCCCGGGCGACGTCCGCCCCCGTGGCGTCCGCGGCCAGGTTGATGGTCTTGGAGACGGCGTTTTCCACGTGGCGCTGGAAGGCGGCCTGCATCTTAACCTGGTAGTCCACGCTCACCTCGAAGGTGGTGGGGAAGAGCCGCCGGAGCGCTTCCGGCAGTTCCTTAAAGGGCCGCACCCGGCCGGAGGTGAGGAGGCGTGGCACCCACTCCTCTTCCTGCAGGCCGAATTCCCGCAAATTTTGTAAAAAGAGGGGATGGACCTCGGTGAATTCCTCCCCCTCGAGGACCCGGCGCCGGTAGGCCACGGCGAACAGGGGCTCGATGCCGCTGGAGCACCCGGCGATGATGCTGATGGTGCCGGTGGGGGCCACCGTGGTCACGGTGGCGTTACGTCGGGGTTTGTGCCCCTCTTGGCCGTAGCGGCTGCGCGGGAAATTAGGGAATGGGCCCCGTTCTTGGGCCAGGGCTTCGGAGCGCGCTACGGCCCGGGCCTGGAGGCGGGCCATGATCTGCTCGCCCAACTCCAGGGCCTCCGGCGAGTCGTAGGCGATCCCCAACCGGATAAACAGATCCGCCAGGCCCATGACTCCCAGGCCGATCTTGCGGTTGGCATGGGTGATGGCGGTGATCCGGGGCAGGGGGTAGTGGCTCTGGTCGATGACGTCGTCCAGAAAGGTGACCCCCAGGTCCGTCAGGCGGTCCAATTCCTCCCAGTCCAGGTCGCGGCCCCGGGCCAGCCGAGCCAGGTTGATGGAGCCCAGGTT
>JBIOJX010000055.1:0-12931 GCA_044451265.1 Desulfobaccales bacterium | reverse complement strand
TTTTTGTGCCCTCTCTGCGTCCGTGGTTTAAAATTACTTCCATGCCCCCGCCGGAAAAACTCTATATCTACGAAATCGAGGGTCGGGTGGAGCCGCCGCCGGAGCTGGCGGGGGCCGACTTCCTGGGCTGCTGGCGGGAGGCGAATTTTTCGTATCTCTTCTTCGCTGCGCCCAAAGAGACCGAGGTCAAGGCCTGGCTGACCGCCTCCGGGGCCGGCCGCTACTCTTCGGAGACCCAGCTCAAATACTCCGAATGGGAGGACGGCAAGCCCCTGGAGGCCGCCTCCATGGCGGGCTTTCACCTCTGTCCCACCTGGGAGGAGCCGCAACCGGCCCCCGGCGAGATCGTTATCCGCATGGAACCCGGCCTGGCCTTCGGCTCCGGCTACCACCCCACCACCCAGGGCTGCCTGACCCTGCTGCGCCGGGTCTTTGAGACCGACCCGCCCCGGCAGGTTTTGGACCTGGGCACCGGCACCGGCATCCTGACCCTGGCGTCCCTGGCCCTGGGGGCCGAGCGGGTGGTGGCGGTGGAGTATAACGAGTTGGCGGTGCGCAGCGCGGCCCGCAATCTGAAGCACAATCAGCGCGCCCGTGAGGTCCTGCTGATTGAAGGCGACGCCCGCCACTTCGCCTACCCGTCCGCCCAACTGGCCCTGGCCAACATCCACCTGGACGTCCTCCTGGATCTCCTGGATATCCCGGAGTTCCTGGAGAAAAAGTGGTACATCTTCTCCGGCATCCTGGGCACCCAGATGGAGAAATTCACCGCCCGCCTCAGCGCCTCACCCTTGAAAATGCTGGACACCTGGAGCGAAAACCTCTGGTTCGCGGTGTTGGCGCGGAAAGATTAACCACCAAGACACCAAGGACACCAAGAAAAGTAAAGGCAGGCTGGGCCTGGCCCATCCTGCCTTTACTCTATTAGGCTTGGTGATTTCTTGGTGCTCTTGGTGTCTTGGTGGTTCAAATACCCCGGCTTAATGCTGGCCGGGGAAGAAGGTATAACTGACCCAGACCAGGAAACCCAGGGACACGAGCCCGATGATGATGCTCCAGCTGATGAGCTGTTTCTCAATCGGCAGCAGCGGCTCATACTCCATCTTCTGCAACTCGTCGATCAGTTTGGCTTCCATCGGCTGCTCCACCACCGGCTCTTCCTCAGGCGGCAATTTGGCGTCTTCGTGCATAGTTTCCTCCTTCCCGACCTAACCGGCCAGCGGCGGCTTGACCCCATGGAAGAAGATCCAGGAGATCAGCAGCCCGAACCAGATGATGAATCCGAAGAGACACAGGACGTAAACCGCGGCCAGCCTGCCGATGCCCTCTTCCCACAGCTTCCGGAAATTGGAAACCATGCCGATGGTGAAGAAGGTGAGCACGAAGAACATCACCCGGAAGGTGTCCATCCCGGCTACCGCGGCATTGGCGGTCTTCAGGGCCGCCGGCGACGCCAGGCAGATAATCAGCATCAGGATGAAGGTCAGGGCATAACCGAGGACGAACTTGGGGAAGCGCTCCCAGATCTCGACGGCCTTGATGCGCCCGCCGGTGCATTCGATCTTGGTGCACCAGATCACCGCCAGGATAAAGGCCCAGACCCCGATGAAGATGTCGATGAAGATCTTCACGGTGGTCGCGGTCATGACCATGAAGCCCGCCTGATAATTCACCCCGGTCTCAGCCAAGGCCTTGGCCCGGATCAGGGAGTCGACAATGGCCCCACTGGCCACCGCCGCCCCGTCGGTCTTGACGGCCAACCCCATCCAGGCTCCGGCCACCAGAGGTTCCTTCCACATAATGGCCTGGGCGAGAAAGGGCAGGATCAGCAGTTCCACCACGGCGAAGATCACCACCAGGGAGGAGACCATGATGGGCACCACCGGCCGGGCCCGGATGGCGCCGCCGGTGGCGATGGCCGCCGAGACGCCGCAGATGGAAATCCCCGAAGCCAGCGGCGCGGCCCACTCTCGGCTGAACTTGAAATATTTCCGGGCGATGAAATAGACCACCGCCCAGTAAATCAGGTAGGCCTCAATGATGGCGCAGAGGCCCCGGAACAGCACGGCGGAAGCTAATCCCACCGACCCGGCCGCCTTGACCCCCAGTAAGGCCCCCAGAATAACGATGGCGGTCTTGATATATAACTCGGGCCGGGTGGCGTCTTGCATGACTTTGGCAGCGCCCGGGAAAAAGTTGCCGACAATCAGTCCGGCGATCAGGGCCACGATAAAGCCGCCTTCACCCGTGAGTTTCAGCGACCAGGTGAGGCCGAAACTTTTAAGCTGCTCCGGGGTATTGGCGGCAAAATGGGCATAATGGCCCAGGAGGAAGCAACCGAAGCTGATCCAGAAAATCAGGGTAAAGCCCAGAATGAAGCGGCCGGCGTTGACCCCCATGGCCACCGCGCCGATCATGGTGATGAACAGCATGAAGAGATAAGTTAAAAAGAGGGAAGTGAAGCCCGGCATGCCCTTCAGGGTGCCGGAGACGGATGATAAGGACTTGCTAAGGTCGGTCCAGATGTTGAGCTTGATCCCCCAGCCCAGGAGGTCCATGCCGATGAACATCCCCAGGCCGAGGACGAAGATAAACAGGCCCATCCATAAAGATAGCCAGTCTTCGCTGATACCCTTTTTCCCTTCCATTATTGCACCTCCACTTCGACATTGTCACCGATTGTCTGCCGGGCTTTCACCAGAGGTCCCTTGGGCAGGCAGGTCAACGGAAATGAAGCTTCTTACCGAATTTTTTGACATCCCTCCTTTCAGCAGATCGGCTAGAATCTTCCATAATCTTGTGGTCGGTAAAATTGCTCTTGCGTAAAACAATAGTCAACTTATACAGAAATGCAATAGGTTAATCGGCAGAGGCGCGAGAAAAGGTAAATCACCCCTCAGGCCCAAATAAAAAGGGGCCGGCAACTTTTGCCGGCCCCTTCAAGGGCGAACTCGTTTTGGCGATTTTAACGAGAATTAGACGTTCTGCCGCACCAACTGCCGGGGGCCGGTGAAGCCGCCGGGCCGCCAATCCTTGGGGGGCTGATAAGTGAGGAGGCGATCCAGCTCGCCCAACTGGCTCAGGCGCTCGTAGATCATGGCCCAGACGCAGGGAACGTCGCACTTCAGGGACATAGAGACCTCGCATTTGCCGCCCTGGGAGCCGCCGCAGGGGCCGTTGAGCAATCCCTTGGCGCAGCGGGTCACGGGGCAGAGGCCGCCGGTGATGCCCAGCACGCAGTCGCCGCAGCCCTGGCAGCGCTCCTGCCAGACGCCGGTGGATGAGGTCTCGCCGATGAACATGGTATTCAGGCCCGGGAAGACCGGTTTGCCCGGCAGGCGCTCGGCCACGCTCTGGATGCCGGCGCCGCAGGCGATGGAGACTACCGCGTCCACGTCGGCGCTCTGGTCGACGATATCCAGCAGGAATTCGTGGATGCACTGGCGGTCGACGCTGATCTCCTTGATCTCCATCTCCTGGCCTTCCAAACGGAAGGCCATCTCCAGGGCTGCGGCCAATTCGGCCACCTGCTTGCGGCCGCCGCTCATGGACTCGGCGGTGCAGGTTTCGCACCCGGCCACCAGGATCTTCTTATATGGACGCACCATCTCTTTGATTTCGGCGATTGGCTTTCTTTCCCCGACTACCATAATTACCTTCCCTCACAAAAGACATAAAAATTACCGGGAGAGCTAGTCCCCCGGCGGAGTACCCTGGCAATTGCATCTGCTAAAAATTATAACCGAAGCCTCCCCCCGGCGCAATCGAAAAAGCAGGTCCCAGGTCCAAGTTATCGGTTCCCAATGGTGCTTGACAGTCACCGGCAACCGGAAATGGTAACTAACTGCTCACTGTTTTTTCAACATGCCAATCGGCTTGGCCATGTCCAGCAGATGCTCATGCAGCGCCGCCAGGGTCTCACCCGGGGCCCCCAACATCAAGTGGCAGGGGTCGAGACCGGTTTTTAGACGGCAGCCCAGGCCCAGAAAGGTGATATTGGGAACCTTCTCCAACAGTGGCAGAGACGTGATGTCGGCGCAACCGCCCAAGGCCCCGCCCGACTGGGGCAGGTTCAACCGGCCGCCCCGCTCGTAGTTCAGGGCATAGAGCAGCCACATCACCTGTTCGCTGTTGGCGGTGAAGAGCAGCACCTGGGGCGCTTTTTGAAAGAAAGACAGAGGCGCAATGAGGGCGGCCCGGGTCTTCCCGGCTGGAAGATAAAAGGAGTGGTGGATGGTGGCGGCCGAGGCCTCCTCGGTGGCGAACAGGCCCACGCCGTACTTCTCCAGGACGCCGTCATCCAGGAAGGCCTCCGCCTCCGGTTCGAAACCCAGGGCAGTGGTCCCCAGCTTGCAGCCCATCTGTTCCTTGGCCAGGAGCAGGGTGCGCCCCTGCCCGGCCAGGACCACGGCCTGGCAATAGCTCTTCAGGGTCTCCCGGGTAAATTCCAGGCCCTCCGGCAGCGGCTCGCCCTCCCGGTACAGGTTCACCCCCACCGCGGCATATTTCAGGTCCAGCATCCGGCTCAAGTCTTGAGAAATGCTCCGCAAGTCGCCCATAGAAACTCCATATCGTCAAAATGGCTTCGGTTTCTGGCAACTTCTTAACACAAATTCCCCCGGTCGACAACGACCGTAACCCAAGCTCTCTGCGTGCTCTGCGCCTCTGCGGTAAAAAATGAACACCGCCGAGACGCAGATGCCGCGGAGAGCTAGTTGGAGATTAACAATTTATCACCGCACCAGTTTGCGGTAAAATGGCCTGGCAAGATTAATTCCCGGAGGCCGTGCGAGTGGGATAAAATGTTTAGCAAACTCGGGCAAAAAGGGGAAAGGGTTTAAAGGGGAAGGGGAAAAGAATTGCCTTATTTGCCTTTCCTTTTCCCCTTTTACCTATTTACCCATTTAACCCTCTCCGGAGGCTGAATAAAATGCCGATTCCTAAAACCATGCGCGCCATGGTCCTGGAGAAGCCGGGCACCTCCTTGAAATACCTGGAAGTCCCGGTCCCCCCGCCCGGTCCGAAGCAGGTGCTCATCCGGGTCCACGCCTGCGGCGTCTGCCGCACCGACCTGCACATCGTCGACGGCGAACTCAGCGAACCCAAACTGCCCCTGATCATCGGGCACGAGATCGTCGGGACGGTGGCGGCCTTGGGCGCCAAGGTGGAGAAATTCCGGATCGGCGACCGCATCGGCGTGCCCTGGATGGGCTACACCTGCGGCCGGTGCCGCTACTGCCGCCGGGGCCGGGAGAACCTCTGCGAGACCCCGAAATTCACCGGCTACACCGTAGACGGGGGCTACGCCCAATACACCGTGGCCCAGGAACACTATACCTTTCATCTGCCGGAGGACTACCCCGACGCCCAGGCTGCGCCTCTGCTCTGCGCCGGGCTCATCGGCTACCGTTCCTACCGCCTGACCGGCGACGGGGTGGAGCGCCTGGGGATTTATGGTTTCGGGGCCGCGGCCCACATCACCGTCCAGGTGGCGGTGCATCAGGGCCGGAAGGTCTACGGTTTCACCCGCGCGGGAGACACCGAGACCCAGGAATTCGCCCGCCGCCTGGGGGCCGTCTGGGCCGGCGACTCCGGGCAACTCCCCCCGGAAGCACTGGACGCGGCCATCATCTTCGCCCCGGTGGGAGCGCTGGTCCCCGCCGCCCTGCGAGCCACCTGCAAAGGCGGCGTCGTGGTCTGCGGCGGCATCCACATGAGCGACATCCCCACTTTCCCCTACGACCTCCTCTGGGGCGAACGCGTGGTGCGCTCCGTGGCCAACCTCACCCGCCGGGACGGCGAGGAATTCCTGGCCCTGGCCCCCAAAGTGCCAATTAAGACCGAGATCCAAACCTTCCCCCTGGAACAAGCCAACGACGCCCTGAACCGCCTGCGCGCCGGCCAGATCACCGGCGCCGCCGTGCTGGTGATTGGGGGAGGTTGAAAAGCTATTGGTTAATTGGAAAATACTAATCATATCGAGCCTGTTGTGGCTCGGGCCGGCAGCCTTGGGTTGGGGCCTGGATGCCCCAACCGTCGCCGGACATTATTATTTGGAAGGTGTACACGAGGTGGGTTCGGAACTGCTCTTGCTGTCAGATGGCCACTTTCAATATTTTCTGGCTTATGGCGCCTATGATGAGAACGCCACCGGTGACTGGCGCCTGGATGGCGAGCAAATTATCCTTAATACCTCTGGAAGATATACCCCACCGCGCTTCACCCTCAAACAGAGTTCTGTCAAGCCTGAGCAGCCGCTGACCATTCTGGTACAGGATAAAACCGAACGTGGGATCCCTGGCATCGATGTCTTGGTTGACTACGGGGGAACGAAACCAGAGGTCGGCTATACTCAATATTACGGTTGGCAGGCTCCCCGCACCAACACCAATCCCCAGGCCATCGGCCTGGGGATCAGGATGTACGACCTCCCGCCGCAGTGGTTCAGGGTGGCCGGTACATCGCACAGTTACTATGTCTTTACCTTCGACCCGGGTGATTTGGGCAAGGCGCTCTTCCGCAACACTCCCCTGCGTTGGGATAACGGCGCTCTCATCATGGAGCGTGGGGGCCGGACGATGCGGTATGTCAAGGGAAGGGGCCGGTAAGCTACCCAAACTCAAAGCGACTGGGTTTACGAAAGCGAGAGCCATAAACCTAGCACCGCGCCAAAAACTTTCCCATATCCAGATCATATCTGCAATTTCCCCCACTTCACTGATAGGTCCAATTCACGGCAAGGCATCTATCAACTGCCGCGATCGGAGAGGTTAGGTGAGGTTGCTGCCGCTCTTTCCCCTGGCGCACTATTGCCGGGCGGTGCTGGGTTGGGCTCCTTAAGTTCCATTGGTGTACCCAAATTCAGGCAAAATTTATTTTTATAGCGAAATTTATGGTACTATGCCATTGAATTGGCTAAACTAATGGCACTTTGGGGTCTCACCGCAGCCCAGAGGTCCCCAAAACCATTTTTCGACTGCGAGGGCGAGGCGGCCACCTGGTCTCGCCCTAGATATCTTTAATGGTGGCGGCCAAAATCGCCGATTTTATGAGATAAGGTCATTCACCCATGCAGAATCAAGGATTCAGCAAAATCCGTTCACGTCTGAAAAGTCTCAAGATTCCAATACTTATTCTACTAACCGGGATATTACTGATCTCGATATTGTCTTGGAAAGCGCGGCAAGACGCGTTGGAGCAATTGCGCCAACAATTCGTCATCGATGCCGCGACGCGCGCCTTCATTGTTTATGATGCATTGGACAATCATCTCATAGACCTGCAGGGGCTCCGCAGTTTCTATAATGCGTCAACCTCCGTGACTCGCAACGCGTTTGCCGCGTTCGTTACCCCGACCTTGCAAACCCGGCCTGGAATCCAGGCATTCGAGTGGATTCCCCGGGTTGCTTATCCGGAACGCGCCCGTTTTGAAGCCGAAGCCCGCCGGGACGGACTGCAGGACTACCAAATCTACCAGTTAGACTCCAAAGGCAATAAAGTCACCGCAGGACCTCGCCAGTATTACTACCCCGTTGATTATGTGGAACCGCTGGCCGGAAACGAGCCCGCGCTGGGATTTGACCTGGGATCGAATCCAGCCCGCCTGGCCGCCCTGGAACAAGCAGCCGATACCGGCCAGCCTGTGGCCACCGAACGCCTGACGCTGGTCCAGGAAACCGGCGCCCAGGCCGGATTTTTGGTTTTTATCCCGGTCTATCGGCAGGAAATGCCTTTAACGACAGTAGAACAGAGACGCCTGGCGCTGCAGGGCTTCGTGCTGGGGGTGTTTCGTGCTGGTGATGCAGTAGAAGCCGCGATACGACCTTCACCCGAGAAGGGTCTCTGGACCGAATTGGTTGACCTGTACGGGCCGGCGGAGACGCGACTGCTATATCGCTTTGAAAGGGACCCATTAGATTTGCAGGTGGTCACCTGGAAAACTTTGCTGGCCCCTTCCGTAACTCTGCGCTATGAACATCCTTTCACCTTTGCAGGTCGGCAGTGGAGGGTGGAGATTAGCGCTTCACCCGCCTATGTGCAAAGGCATATTTCACTGTCCTATTGGCTGATACCGCCGACAGGATTGCTGGTGACGCTATTAATAACGTTATATTTTGGGGCTTTGCTTTCCCGTAAGGTTGCCGCCTATACCCGCGGCCTGATCGAGGCCAGCCTCGACCCGCTGGTGACCATCAGCTCCGCCGGCAAGATCATGTATGTGAACCACGCCACGGAACTAGTCACCGGGGTTCCCCGGGAAGAACTTATCGGCCGGGATTTCTGCGACTATTTCACCGAGCCGGAGAAGGCCAGAGAAGTATATCGGCAGGTATTTTCCCAAAGCCTGGTCAGGGACTACCCCCTGGCTATTCGGCACGTCTCGGGACGGGTCACCGAGGTAATTTACAACGCCAGCCTTTATACCAACGAGGCCGGAGAGGTTCAGGGTGTCTTTGCTGCGGCCCGGGATATTACGGAACGCAAGCTGGCCGGGGAGGCGTTATCTAAGCACCATCGGGAGTTACAGGAGACCGCCCAGCGGCTTGAGCAATCCATGCATATGCTGCAATTGATTATCGAATCGATACCCGTCAGGGTCTTCTGGAAGGACTATGACCTCCGCTATCTGGGCTGCAATACCCAGTTCGCTCGTGATGCCGGCCTCGAGCATCCACAGCAGCTTCTGGGTAAGGACGACTTTGCCATGGGTTGGAAGGACCAGGCGGACCTGTACAGGGCGGATGACCGCCAGGTTATGGAGTCCCGCCGCGCCAAGCTCAACATTATCGAGCCCCAAACTACTCCCAGTGGTGCGCAAATCTGGCTGAATACCAGCAAAGTCCCGTTGCAACATCCTGATGGTGAGGTCTTTGGGGTTCTGGGGGTCTATGCCGATATCACCGAGTACAAGCGGGCGGAGGCGGAGGTCAAGCTCAACGAGGCCAGATTATCGAGCCTCTTGAGGATTTTCCAATATCAGGCGGCGTCCATCCAGGAGCTCCTGGAGTATGCCCTGGACGAGGCCATCGCCCTGACGGGGAGCAAGATCGGCTACCTTTACTTCTATGACGAAGCTACCCGGCAATTCACCCTGAGTACCTGGTCCAAAGAGGCGATGCAAGCCTGTAGCATTGTCGAGCCTCAGACCATCCACCAGTTGGACCAGACCGGCATCTGGGGGGAAGCGGTCCGCCAGGCCAAGCCCATTATAGTTAACGATTTCCAGGCCCCCCATCCCCTGAAAAAGGGCTATCCCCCAGGGCACCCCCGCCTGGACAAATATCTGACCATCCCGGTGGTTAGCGACGGGAAGATCGTGGCCGTGGTGGGCGTGGCCAATAAAGGCACCGATTACGACGACGGCGATGTCCGTCATTTGACCCTGATGATGGATGCGGTCTGGCAGATGGTCGAGCGCCGGCGGATAATCCTGGCGCTGCAGGAGAGCGAAGAAAAATATCGTCTCCTGATAAATCAGATCCCGGCCGTAGCTTTTCAGGGCTACGAGGATTGGAGTGTCGATTTCTTCGACAATAAAATAGAATCTCTCACCGGGTTTCGTAAAGAGGAGTTTGATTCTCGCCAAATCAAATGGTGCGACCTGATCCTCCCGGAAGACCTTGATGAGGCGCGGCGCATCTTCATCGAGGCCCTCAAGGCCGATAGATCTTACGTGCGGGAGTACCGGGTTCGGAAGCAGAATGGCAGTATTCGCTGGATCCAATGCATGGGGAAGATCTTCTGCGATGCCGCCGGGCAGATTGAGCATATCAGCGGCGTATTTTATGATATCACCGCTCGCAAGCAGGCTGAGGAGGCCCTCCGGGAGAGTGAACAGAAATACCGGGGGGTGATTGAAACCACCAATACCGGTTACGTGGTCATTGATCCCGAAGGCCGGCTTCTGGATGCCAATCCGGAGTTTGTGAGACTGACCGGGAATCGCGCCTTGAGGGAAATCCTGGGACATAACGTTACTGAGTGGACGGCGGCCGCGGATCTGGAAAGAGTCGCCGTGGCCATGAGCCACTGTTTCCAGACCGGCCAACTCAAGAGTCTCGAGATTGACTGTGTCGGGAGAGACGGCCGGGCCACCCCGGTCGAGATCAATGCCACCGCCATTAGCACCTCGGAGGGGGTAAAATTATTGAGCCTGGTGAGGGATATCTCCGATCGCAAACGGGTCGAAGCAGAGAAGGCCAGACTGGAGACCCAGTTGGTACAAGCCCAGAAGATGGAAGCCATCGGGACTCTGGCCGGTGGCATCGCCCACGACTTCAACAATATCCTCACCGCCATCCTCGGAAATATTGGCCTGGCCAGGTTGAATAGAAAAATAGGTGAAGAGGAGATGGAGAGTTTAGTGCAAGCGGAGCAGGCTTGCTTCAGAGCCCAGGAGTTATCCGGACAATTGCTCACTTTCGCTAAGGGTGGCGTACCGATTAAAAAAGTCACTTCGTTGGTCAAATTGGTTAAAGAATCGGCCAAGCTGGCCTTGGCCGGCTCCCAATCCCGGTGCGACTTTGCTTGGCCTGAGCATCTCTGGTCGGTGGAAATTGATGAAGGGCAGATCAATCAGGTAATCAGCAACTTGTTTATTAATGCCGATCAGGCCATGCCGAGTGGAGGGATTATTAAAATAACAGCCGCAAATATTGTAGTAAAAGAAGGATCGGATTTACCCTTGTCGGAGGGGAACTATGTAAAATTAGCCATTACCGATCAAGGGATCGGCATCCCAAGCAAATATTTAGATAAGATATTCGAGCCATATTTCAGCACCAAACAAAAGGGAAGCGGATTGGGCCTGGCGACGGCTTATTCAATTATTAAAAATCATTCCGGGCACATACAAGTAGAGTCCCGGCTGGGAGTCGGCACCACTTTTTATATCTATCTTCCCGCCAGCTTGGCAGAGCCCGTTGCCACTATCGACGAACAAGGAACGCCGATTCTCGGTCAGGGGAAAGTACTGGTGCTGGATGATGACGAAAAGATCAGACAGATCTTATGTCGGATGCTTGACCGGTTGGGTTACGAATCGGATTCTGCCAGCGAAGGATCTCAGGCCATAGAAAAGTTTGTCAAGGCCCAAGAATCCGGACAGCCGTTTGATGCGGTAATCCTGGATCTAACCGTTCCCGGCGGCATGGGAGGCAAAGAAACCATCGAAAAACTTCTCAAGATCGACCATCAGGTAAAAGCTATAGTTTCCAGCGGTTATTCGGATGACCCAATTATGGCCAACTTTAAAGAATGCGGCTTCAGCGGAGTCCTGGCAAAGCCTTATAAAGTTGTGGACCTGAGCAAAATCCTCAAAAAAGTTATTTCCAAGTAGGGCTCAATCCAAGGAATTTTTATCCCTGCAGAATAAACTCCCCCGGAAAATACGACGTGCAGGCCATCACGTGGGTGATCGCCTCACGGTCATATTCATCGCCGGATTGGTAGGTGCTGAAAAACTGATGGAGCCGCCGCACCCGCTGCGGCTGCATCCCCACCGCCTGGAGCCCCAGGGAGACCCCGTAGTTGGTGAAGGCGAACTTCACCTCCGGCAACCCCGGATGGCGGCAAAAGTAGCCGGGCGGCTCGATCCACATGGTCTCCAGGGTAGCCAACGAGCGCTGCCGTTGCACCGCGGCCCAGTCCTCCTGCGGAAAAAAGTGCGTAAACCAGAGCATCATCCCCAGCCCCAGGTCCTGGTCCACGTCTAGAGAGGGAGAGCTGCGCCCCACCAGTTCCTGCATCTCCCGGATTTCCGCCGCCAGGGCCTCGGGGGCGAGAAGCCGGTAAACCACGTAGCCGTGAAACGGGTCCAGGAGGCCCAGGCCGTAGCCCCGATAGGGCCCGCTCAAGTCCTCCCGCATCTTCCAGACGACCCCCACTCCCGGCCGCACAAAGGCGGGATGGATCTGCCGCACCAGCTCAATCGCCTTTTCCCGATAGGCCGGCCGCACCCGCCCCAGCCGGTCCAAAGCAAAGAGCCACATGGCCAGGTAGTGGTAGTACTGGCCGTCCCGGTCCTCGGCCTCGCCGATGCGGAGGCCCCGGGGCCGGCCCAGCACCCGCTCCACTTCGGCCACCAGCCACTCCGCCTCGGCGAGATAGCGTTCGTCCCGGAGTTCGTGATAGAGCGACACCAGCAGCACCACCCCAAAGGCGTCGGTCCAGAGGTAGCGGAGCCCGTTGGGCCAGATACGCTGCTGCCGCATCCAGGCCAGCCGGTCGAGGACGGCCGGAATTGCTCCAATCAGCTCACTCATGGGCTCTCGCCCCCCTCGCCTGCGCCCCCAAGAGCCGGCCCAATTCCGCCCGGGTGGTCGCGGCATACTCATCCGTCAAGGCATAATCCCAGCCCTGCTGGCGGAATAGCGACTGCACCTGACGGCGATAGTTCAAGGGGTCCAGCAGGACGCGATCGGCATACGGTGCGATGAGTTCCACCAGCCGGGCCGGGTTCATGGGCAGCATCGGGGCGATAAAGACCCAGGGGCGAAGCCCCGCCTCCGCCACCTGTTTCAAGGCGGCGAGCCGCGCTGGGATGGGCGGGGCCTGGGGCTCGGTCACCCGGCGCACCGCCTCATCGTCCGTGGGGATGGAAAAGCCGACGCTGACGCCGGAAGCCCCGGCCAGAATATCCAGGTCCCGGGTCACCAGGGGCGAGCGCGTCAGGATATCCAGCCCCCAGCTATAATCCCGCAGGGCCTCCAGGCATTGCCGGGTAAGCCGGTATTTGCCTTCCACCGGCTGGTAGGGGTCGCAGACGCTGGACAGCAGAGCCCGGCCCCGCTGCCGCTTCCGGGCTAATTCCCGGCGCAAGACCTCGGCAATATTGACCTTGGCCTCCACGAAGCTGCCCCAAGGCTGCCCCGGGAAGCGGCGGGCATACTTCTTCATGAAGACCGCGTAGCAATATCGGCAGCCGTGCCCG
>JBIOJX010000054.1:0-12991 GCA_044451265.1 Desulfobaccales bacterium | reverse complement strand
GGGAGTCGCCACATTCCCGGCCTCATGACGGCGACCAGCCCGCCATCTTCCGATCATCAACTGACTCCTCACTGCCGCAGCCCTCGCTCCGAAGAGGGTCTGCGACCGGAACTTTACTCGACCAGTTTGGTCTCATTCACACCGGCGCCGTAAACGTGGGGGCCGCCGGGCCGGACCGCCACCGCAAAGGCGGCGACGTCCACGTGACTGAACCCCATGAAGGAGGAAAAATAGGCGGTTAACGCCCGGTGCCCGGCGCCCTCCGAGGTCTTGGCAATATTCACCTTTACCGCCGGAACCTCGTTGGCGGAGGGGACATAATGCTGCGGATCGGTGTAGCCATTGAGAGTGGCCGGGGCCGTGTCCCTGGTCCAACTGAGGTCCCAATAGCCCACCTGGACCTCCTGGAGACTGCTGTCAGTGTTGAAATCGCGGAGAAGCACGCCGTCCACCGATTCCCGCACCGTCGCCGTGGCCGTGCTGATGGCCCTCTGGAAATTCAAGGTCGTGCCGTAAGCCAGAGCCCGGGCCCCGGCCTCGGCCCCGGCCTCGGCGACCCCTTGAATCTGCCGGCGCACCACGAACATGTGGCCGAGATCCACCAGGGTAGCGGCTATCGCCAACAGCATCAGCAGGGCCACGGCGGAGGTCGCCGTCGCTCTTTTACAGTGGTAAAGCTGCCGCAGGCTTTTCATGTCCGTATTCCCGCCGTGGCGATTCTTTCCTGACAACTGACAACCCAGCTGGAGAAGCAGAGAAACTTCTTCCCGACGCCAAGGACGGTTGCCCTCTGATCATTAAATTAGACCAGCTGTCTAGAAAAAACATTGGGGAATCCCTGAATTTAAGGGAGGAAATCTCTGATTTTAGCGGGGACAAATATAGATCCATGGCCGTAGTATTGTGCTACAAGCCATTATACCGCCCGTCTTTTTTATGCATCCCGAGGGCCGCGAATCATCTATGCCTTTGAAATATATAGATTATTCTCGACCCGCAGGTTAACTTGCGCGGCAACCTGGGGCTTCGCCTCCTTCCGGCTGACGGCTAGACCGGATTTGCCCTGGCCGGCAGGGCTAATGAACCATTTTGGGGAGCGGGAGGTAAAAACCGGAGGAGTGCCTTCCGCGTTGCTGACGCCAACGCCGCCGATGTTTAGAGCAAGAGGTCCCCGCCCATTCTTGGGCCACGAGGTCGCACAAGTTAGCCTTGGTCCCCGGGACGCTATAGATGCTGTCGAGCCGACGGCTACAGGAGTATCGTTACCGGTATTTATCAGGTCTTTCAGGGTGTTATCGGAATTGTCCTGAGAGGTAACCGGCTGCATCCAGGCAGCCTTTCAGGTTGGCCGGGGTCGTGTCCCTGGTCCAAGTGAGATCCCAGAAGCCCGTCTGAATCTTTTGGAGACTGTTATCCGCGTTGAAATCGTGGAGGAGGGCGCCAGCGGCGATATTTCCCTGGACCGTTGCCTTGGCCGCGGCTAAGGCACTATTCCAGTTCGGAAATGAAGTACAATCCGGCAGTGCCAGGGCTCGGACGGCAGCCAGGCTCATCAGCATCATGAGCGCCATGGCGAAGATCACCGCGACCGACCCTGATTGGTCGCCACACCAACACGACCTTTGCACTGCCGGATCCTCCCGTCCTTGGGTATGTTGATCCTTTGCTGAAAAATCAACCCGACAGAATTGCTGGCCTACGAGGCGGGAAAGAAAGACACTCGCCTCGCTGCTAAGATAGTCCGGCGAGCCAAGTAAAAGCAATCAGGCAATCCCTGATATCTCGAGGGGAAGTCCCTGATATTAAGTGGGCTGGAAAAGAGGTTCTGGTCAATAACCAGTTTAAATCATTGTTTAAAATCATTGGAGTTGCGGAACTCTGGCGGCCGCTGGAGCCGAGGCGGAACGGCTCCGGCAGAACGCCGGAACCTGCTCCAAGGGATATTGGTGGCTGGCCTTTGATGAATTAAGTCAGGGACCGGACTATCACAAGTCACTTTCCTGGAGGTCGGCCATCTTCAGAAGGTGTCGCAAAAGTCCAATTTTTAACGGGACATTGCCGTGAACGGGTATGGAAAGTCGCACTATGCTTCCGGTCTTGCCGTAAATATAATGACTGCCGCTGCCCCGCAATAATTGCCAACCATGATTTTCGACGATTTTGGCCAACTCCTTGCCGGAGATGGGCTTCATATGGCTATTTCCATCACCTTGCTGGAACCGTCCGATTTTGGCTGTTCCACCTCAACCGAGAGACAGCCCTCCACGGCATCATAAAGGTTCTTCAACAACTCCTCGAAAGTCTCTCCTTGAGTAGCGCACCCGGGAATGGCCGGAACTTCGGCCCAATACCCCCCTTCCTCCGCTTCGTGAATCACTACTTTAATTTTCATGGTCTTCTCCCAAATATGTGGTACTTGGGACATTTCTCAAATTCAAAATTTTTTTTTAAAATAGGGTGGTTTGACCTCTCTTGAGATTTATCTTAGAAAAATACTCCGCGGCCCGGCCGGTGGCCATGCGGCCCCGGGGGGTGCGCTGCAGGAAGCCGGACTGGATCAGGTAGGGCTCGTAGACGTCTTCCAAGGTGTCTTCTTCTTCACAGAGGGCCGCGGCCAGGGTGCCCAGACCCACCGGCCCGCCGTCGTACTTCTCCAGGATGGTGAGCAGGATCTGCCGGTCCATGCGGTCCAGGCCCAACTGGTCGATGTCCAGCAGGGTGAGGGCGGCGTCGGCGGTAGCTTTATTGACGCGGCCGTCGCCCTTAACCTGGGCGTAGTCCCGCACCCTTTTCAGCAGCCGGTTGGCAATGCGGGGGGTGCCCCGGGAGCGCCGGGCGATCTCAAAGGCGCCGTCGGCTTTGATGTCGATCTCCAGCACCTGGGCGGCCCGGCGGACGATGTGGGCCAGATCCTCCACCTGATAGAAATCCAACCGCAGCATCAGGCCGAAGCGGTCCCGCAGGGCGGGAGTCAGCAAGCCCGCCCGGGTGGTGGCCCCCACCAGGGTGAAGTGGGGCAGTTCCAGCTTCACCGAGCGGGCCCCAGGCCCCTGGCCGATGATCAGGTCCAGGGTGAAATCCTCCATAGCCGGATAGAGGATTTCCTCCACTACCGTGGGCAGACGGTGCACTTCGTCGATGAACAGGACGTCTTTGGACTGGAGGTTGGTGAGCAGGGCGGCCAGGTCCCCGGCCCGCTCCACCACCGGGCCGGCGGTGGTCTTGATGCCGGCGCCCATCTCCTGGGCGATGATGTAGGCCAAGGTGGTTTTCCCCAACCCCGGCGGACCGTGCACCAGGATGTGGTCCACCGCCTCCCCCCGGTTCCGGGCCGCGGTGAGGGCGATTTCCAGGTTGCGGCGCACCTCCTGCTGGCCCACGAAATCCGCCAGGCTCCGGGGGCGGAGGCCCACCTCCAGACCCAGGTCGTCCACCTGGAGCCGGGGGTTGACGAGGCGCTCTTCCTGGTCCATGGGCGCTAATTTATCGCACTCCGGGCCGATTTGCAAGCAAGGCCCTTGGCCCCCGGGGCTGAGTTTGATAGACTTAGCCGGTATCATCAGGCCAACCAGGCAGATAAATAATAGAGTCAGGACGGGGGTATGGCGGAAACCACGGAAAATAAAAACCTGCCAAAAGCTACGGATCGCCGCGATCATATGGCGAATGAGCGGACGTTCCTTGCCTGGGTAAGGACCAGTATCGGCATCATGGCATTTGGGTTCGTCGTCGAGAAGTTTGCCTTGTTTATCAAGAGATTACAATATTTTATTGATAAACCAAATACTGCGAGCGTTACCCCTCCCTCCCTGGGCTATTCCACAATTTTTGGCATGGTCCTGGTGGCGACGGGCGCCTTAATCGGCGTGCTGGCCTTTGTTAGATATAAAAAAGTCGAAAGAGAAATACTTGAAGATGCCTATAGGCCTTCGCTCATACTTGACATACTTGTGGCCATGGTAATCCTGGTAATCGGGATTTTCCTGATATTTTTAATGCTGCATACTGTTTATTAAAGATTTAAGCGGTAATTATGCCACCAGCCATTTTTGCTCAGGGCATCGGCAAGGCCTATCGGGAGCGGCTGTTCGGTCCCCGGAAGGAAGTGCTGCGCCAGGTGGACCTGGAGGTGGCGCCCGGGGCTATCTTCGGCATCCTGGGTCCCAACGGCGCCGGCAAGACTACCCTGATCTCCATCCTGGCCACTCTGCTGCACCCGGATGCAGGGCAGGCCCGGGTGCTGGGCTTGGATGTGGTCAAAGAGGCGGGCCGGCTCCGGCAGCGCATCAACCTGGCGGCCGCCGGGGCCCATTTCCTCTGGTGCCTCACCGCCGAAGAGAACCTGCGCTTTTACGGCCGCCTCTACGGCCTGGGCGGCCGGGCCCTGAGGGCCAAGGTGGAAGGTCTCATTGAACTCTTTGGGTTGGGGGAGCACCGCCGGGTGCTCTTCGAGCGCCTCTCCACCGGCCTCAAACAGCGCCTGATGCTGGCCAAGGCCCTGATCAACGACCCGGAGCTGCTCTTCCTGGATGAGCCCACCTCGGGGCTGGACCAGGACATGGCCCGGCATATCCGGGAGGAGATTCTCCGCCTCAATCGCGACACCGGCCTCACCATCCTCCTCACCACCCACAACCTAAGGGAGGCGGAGATGCTGTGCAGCGAAGTGGCCTTTCTGAAGGAAGGCCGGCTGGCGGCCCGGGGCAGCATTCCGGAGTTGCAGCGGCGCCTGGGGTTGGGCGACCACCTGAGCCTCAGCTTCCGGGATAGCCCTCCGCCCCTGGAGTTTGGAAATTTGCCCGGCGTTTTGACCCACCGGGTGCAGGATTCCCGGGTGGACCTGGTGCTGGACCGGGCCGAAACCCGGCTGGCCGCGGTCCTGGAGGCCGTCTACCATGCCGGCCAGGAACTGGCGAAGGTAAAGGTCAAACCCGTGGACCTGGAAGAGATCTACCGTGAAATTACCCATTAGCTGCCACCAAATCTGGGCCTTTACCGTCAGGAGCAGCCTGGTGAACCGGCGCAACGTCTTCGCGGTCTTCGAGATGCTCTTCTGGCCCGCCATCGGCATCTTCTCCGTGGGGCTGCTCACTCGCTTCCTCCATCTCTCGGAAGAGACGGTGACCTTCATCCTCATCGGCGCCATCTCCATGAACACGGTGCAAATCGCCCAATTGGACCTGTCCTACGCCCTGCTCTATTCCGTCTGGTCCAAGAGCCTGAAGCACGAATTCATCGCCCCCATCCGCCTGGGCCACATTCTGCTGGGGGCCGGCCTCATGGGGCTGGTGCGGGGCTCCCTGGTCTTTCTGATCATGGCCGCCCTGAGCGTCAGTCTCTTCGGCATGGAGCTTTCCCGTCCCGGGCCCTGGCCTCTGGCCGCCTTCCTGGCGGGCATGATCATCAACGCCGCCATCATCGGCGCCCTGGTCCTGGCCCTGGTGCTGCGCTTCGGTCAGCGGGCCGAAGTGGCGGCCTGGGCCTTTTCCTACCTGATGCTCCTGCTCTGCGGCCTCTACTATCCCGTCAGCGTTTTACCCTGGGAATTCCAGTCGCTGGCCCGGTTCATCCCGCTCACCTATTTCCTGGAATATTTCCGCCATTTCTACGGCTTTCCGCTGCACTACAGCCGGCCCTTGCTTTACGGCTTCTGCCTGAGTGTGATATATATGCTGGCCAGTTACGGGCTGCTCCTCTACACCCTGAGGTCCGCCTACCGGCGGGGCATCTTGCTGAGGCTTTCTGAATAGGCCATAAGGGCGACCCAGCGCGTCGCCTCTACGACGACAATTGAGATTACCAAGACTGGCAACTGACTATTGACTACTGGCTACTAACCATGATCGGCGTGTTTGATTCCGGATTCGGCGGCTTGATGGTGTTGCGGGAATTTCTCCAACTCCTGCCGGATTATGACTACCTCTACCTGGGCGACAACGCCCGTATTCCCTACGGCACCCGCTCGGACCGCGTGGTGCAGCGCTTCACCGAGCAGGCGGTGGACTATCTCTTCGCCCACGGGTGCCAGCTCATCGTCCTGGCCTGCCACACCGCCTCGGCCCGGGCCCTGCGCCGCATCCAGCAGGTCTATCTGCCGGAGCGCTACCCGGACCGCCGGGTCCTGGGGGTGCTGATCCCCACGGTGGAGGAGGCCCTGGCCCGGAGCCGGCGCAAGCGTATCGGGGTCATCGCCACCGAAGGCACCGTGACTTCGCTATCCTTCGAACTGGAGCTGAAGAAACTGGACCCCGAAGTGGAGGTGGTGCAGCAGGCCTGCCCCTTGCTGGTGCCCCTGATCGAATCCGGCGAGCAGGAGTGGGAAGGCACCACCATGATCCTGCGCCGCTACCTGGAGCCTTTTCAAGCCGGGCGGGTGGACACGCTCATCCTGGGCTGCACCCATTATTCCATTCTCAAGGAAAAAATCCGCGGCCTGATCGGCGAGGGCCAGGAGTTGATCTGCTCCGGCCAGGTGACCGCGGACAAGCTGGTGGAGTATTTGCAGCACCATCCGGGGATCGAGCGCCGCCTCACCCGCGGCGGCTCCCGCCGCTATCTCAGCACCGACCTGACGCCCCGCTTCCAGCAACTGGCCAGTCTCTTCATGGGCCAGGAGATCGATTCGGAAGTGGTGGAGTTGTAAGAAGTTTTTAGTTTCGAGTTTCGAGTTTTGAGTTTCGAGAGAAAAGCCAACACTATGCTATGCTAAGGGAGCCTTTGGGAAAAAGGAAATATGGCCACAGGCTTTAGCCTGCGACGGCTAATGGATTAATCAGGAAGATGGCGAATATGCGGGCAAAAATACGGAAAGAAGTATTCGTGAACTGGAAGGCCTCCCTATTCTGGTTAATTCTTGGGTTAATGATTGGGGGCCTAATAAGCTGGGAAATCGCAGATATATCTAATAGGGAGACTACTAGGCTCCTTAATTTAACGCTTCGGTCGTTAGAAAGCTCAGGTTTAGGTATCAAATATACCTACGATAATAAAGGTAAACCAGTTAACTTAATTATAACAGGATCTATGAATGCAGTTCTCCCACCAATAACAGGCTCATTCAGAGGAACCGTAGGTCCCCCACCTGATCTTAATGGGAAGTCAGAAAAACCAAAGAAATAACACAATCATAGGGCGGCCTATGGCCGCCGTAATTAGGCGGGAATTGGTGGCACAGGCTTTCCTCCTGTGCCCAGCGCAGGCTAAAGCCTGCGGCTACCAAAAAACCAATGGCGGGCACGGAGGCCCGCCCCACCAATACCAAAGCTGATTTTTCCTAATCACCTCGCCAGGGGCGAAGTAAACCACCTCTCATCCCCCAGCACCACCGAGGTCTCCACCTGCCGGTCCGAGATGGTCCAGTAGCGCCGCAGCAGCCGGTCCTTCTCCGCCGGGGTCACCAACCTGAAGCCGTGCCTTTCATAGAAGCGGACGGCCCACCAGGCCGCGGCCCAGATGCCCACCAGGACGGGGGCGTCGACATCCTGGAGGAGTTGCTGCAGCAGTCGGGCGCCGACGCCCTGCTGCTGCGCCGCCGGGCGCACGTAGGCATGGCGGATCAGGGTCACTTCCCCCAGGGGCTGGCGGCCCATGACCCCCAGGAGGGAGCCTTCGGCCTCGTAAGCCCAGAAATCGACCCCAGAGGCAATTTCAGCCAGGATTTCGGCGCGCGGCATGTAAGGCTCCTGCCAGCAATCGTCGGGAATGACCCCCTTATAGGCCGCCGCGGCCGCGTCATTGACGATCTCCAGGGCCGTCGTCACTTCCGCGGTGGTCAAGGGCCGGATCAGGACTCGGTCGGCTGAGGCGGGGGGCGGAGAAGTCATGGAGTCGCGGCTTTTTTTGTTTTCTTGTTTTCTTTTGTTTTTTTTGTCTAGGTGGTCAGGGATTCAGGCGTCGCCGGCGTCGCGGTCTCTTCTTTCAGATGGGCGCCGCATTTGGGGCAGAACAGGAAATCCTGGCTCACCAGCTGGGCGCAGACGGGACAGGCGCGCTCGTAGACCCCGGCTGGGCCGGCCAGAGTCTGATCGGGTTGGCCGATCCCAGGCTGGGGCGGCGGCGGCTGCAAAGGATTATTGAATGAGGCCTGGGCCTGCTGGGTCAGTTCGGCGCTGGCCGCCCGCAGCTTGGCGAGATAATATCCCAGCTTGCCGGCATACTCCGGCAGCTTCTCGGGCCCGAAAAGGATAAAGGCCAGTAAGGCGAGGAGAATCAGGGCCTCAAAATCGATGCCGAACACTGCCGCGCCCCCCGCTTTATGCCTTGGTCACGCGCTGCCCGCAATGGGGGCAGAAGGCGAACTCGCCGGCGAAATCCTTATGGCACTGGGGACAGTTGGAGGTTTGCGCCGCGGTGCCCGGCGGAATCTCACTCTTGGGCTTGGCGGGTTCCGGGTCATCATGGGCCTGTTTGAAGCTCTTGATAGCCTTGCCGATGGCGTCGCCAAGTTCCGGTAAACGCCGGGGGCCGAAGAGCAGCAGGGCGATGACCAGGATGATGATGAGGGTGGTGAAATTGTAACCGAACATTAGCAGCCTCTCATGGCTAAAGGGTTTACCGACCGTTGTTTTAATTATAATTGATAGATAACCCGTCTGCAATAGGACTTGCAAAACTCCGGGAAGGACTGGAGCAGGGCGCAAGCTGTCAGCCCTGAATCACCTAGCCCCAAATTATGCGCATTTGTGCCACTAATGTGACGCTTTGGGATCGGTGTCGAGTTGTGGACAAACCACTGAAGGCGGCATATTTCATCGGCGAATCTCCGGCTGGATTAAACCCAGAAAAATTGCCGACGGTTCTAACGGGCAACCTGATAGATTATGGGGCGATAGCGAGGCGGTGGTATGGGTTTACCGGCCTGCCGGGCAGCTGCGAGCCAGGCTTGCTTGGCCAGCTCAACTTCCGCCAGGGCCTTTTCCGGCGTCTCTCCATAGGCCGAACAGGAATCCAGGTCGGGAATATCGGCGATATAACCGCCATCTTCATCGCTAAAAAAGATGTTGATATGGTAGTCGCTCATCAATCCTTCTCCAATCTAATATTATACTTTTCTACGAGGCGTAGGAACTGTCGAATTTGGTAAGGTTTAGCCTCTCCCGACACCTCCTGGAGATTGATCAGTTCCGGGATACCTGGATGAGAAAAAATATGGTGGCTGCCGCTGGTACGTTATAGGATGAAGCCAAAGCCTGTTACCAAGCTGACTATATCCCCAAACGGGACATTACGAAAATCCCCTTGAGAAAGTTTCTGGAGGAGTCTTCTACGATTCATTTAAAATTATCATAACACATAGGACTAACAGGATAAAAGAGGAAAAGGCGGGTGGAGCTGAAGGGCTGGGACTATACTTTCCGGCCAGGGCGCGATGGTTTATAATCGAAATTACTGAGGACTGTGGACTTTTACTAAACATTTGCTGAGGATGGCGGGCGGGACGCCCGCCCTACCAAGTGGTATGGACAAAACTCCTTCACTATTCACGCCGCCGCAACCCCTGGCCGCACGCCTGCGGCCCCGGAGCCTGAAGGAATTCGTGGGCCAGGAGCACCTGGTGGGGCCGGGGCGCCTGTTGTGGCGGGCCTTGAAGGCGAAGCGGCTGTTCTCCTCCATGATCTTCTGGGGTCCGCCGGGGAGCGGCAAGACCACGCTGGCCCGGGCCCTGGCCCGGGTCATGGACGCCCAGTTCGCCAGCCTCAGCGCCGTCATGTCCGGGGTGCCGGACCTGCGCAAGGTGGTGGAGGAGGCCCGGCGCTGGCAGGAGCAGGGCCGCCGCACCATCCTGCTGATCGACGAAATCCACCGCTTCAACAAGGCCCAGCAGGACGCCCTGCTGCCCCACGTGGAGGAAGGGCTGCTCACCCTGATCGGCGCCACCACCGAAAACCCCTATTTCGAGATCATCGGGCCACTCCTGTCCCGGGCCCGGATCTTCGTCTTCGAACCTCTCACCGAGGCGCATCTCCTCACCCTCCTGCGCCGGGCTCTGAGCGATCGGGACCAGGGTCTGGGGGCCATGCGGGTCGAGGTGGCGGAGGAAGCCCTGGCTCACTTCGCCCGGATGGCCAGCGGCGATGCCCGCCGGGCCCTGACCGCCCTGGAACTGGCGGTCCTCAGCACCGAGCCGGACGCCCAGGGCGTTATCCGGGTGGACCTGGCCGCGGCCCGGGAGTGCATGCCCCGGCGGGACCTGATCTACGATAAGCAGGGCGACGCCCACTACGACACCGTCAGCGCCTTTATCAAGAGTATCCGGGGCTCCGATCCGGACGCCGCCCTCTACTGGCTGGCCCGGATGCTGGAGGCCGGCGAAGACCCCCGCTTCATTATGCGGCGCCTCTTAATCCTGGCCTCGGAGGACATCGGCCTGGCCGACCCCAACGCCCTGGTGCAGGTGGCCGCGGCCTCTCAGGCCCTCACCTGGGTGGGCCTGCCCGAGGGCCGGTACCACCTGGCCCAGGCCACCATTTACCTGGCCCTGGCCCCCAAGAGCAACTCCACCGCGGCCTATTTCCGGGCTGAGAAAGCCCTGGAGGACAGAGGCGCCATCCAGGTGCCCTCGCCCTTACAAGACGCCCACCGGGACCAGAAGGGTTTGGGCCATGGCGAGGATTACCTCTATCCCCACGATTTCCCCGGACATTGGGTAGCCCAGGATTACCTGCCGGAGGAACTGGCGGGGTCGCGCTTCTATGAGCCGGGCCCCGAAGGGGTGGAGCCGGACCTGGTGGCCCGCTGGCGGGCCTTTCGCAAGAGCGGCGCCAAACCGGGTGGAGCGGGCGGACCGGCAGGGGAGTAAGGCCGGTGGCTGGGGCAGGCCCCGGATTGAGGCAGTGATCGGGCCGGTTAGCCGTGACCTGGCGGCGCGGTCAGGCTGCTTCAGGTCTGCGGTGGCTGGGGAGGCTGAGAGTGGTTCTCGGCCTGCTCTTCAGGCTCCTCGCCCTCGGTTAACTTATCCAGGGCGGCCGAGGCGCTTTTCTTGACCAGCTCATAGGCCTGCTCCGAAAGCATCCCGGCGGCCAGGGCGAGCAAATAAAGGGTTTCCGTTCTAATCTTGAGGATATCGGCCGTTGAGATCACCGTGTGGCCAAACATGCTGACTATGAAAACTGCCATGGCCAGGAACATGCCAAGAATCGGACGAAAGATGAGCGAGGCTATGGAGGTCTCTTCCTGCCGTTCAATGAAATCCTTGCTTAAGAATATCAAGCTACCAAAGGCGCCAATCACCATCAACAGAAAAAAAGTATCTACCAAGGCATAACGTTGCTGCGTGGCATCCTTGCGCAGGCGCTCATCTTTTATCCAGGCTACAACTTCGCGCGTAATGATTATATTAGGTCCGGTATTAACCGCGGCCTCACCCGGTTTATTTTCTTTTCTGAAGACTGCTGGAATTACCGGGCTCTCTATGGTGGAGGTATGCTCAATATCAAGGGTTCGGTCTGAAACCAACGCTTGCAGCTTACTATCGATTTTGCCGAATAGATCGAAATATTGGTCTTGGATCCACGCCCGTTTTTCTTCCTTGGATTCACTTCCTCCGAGATGACTTTTATCAAAATCTTTGGCTAAATTGCGCTCCAACCACGAGGGCTCGCTCACCATTTGATCGATGAAAGCTTCGATGGGCGGCGGATATTCATAATGGGCCAGATATTCTTCCAGATGTTCCCTGGGTGTGGTTGCGGTAACTACAATGCCGAACTTGACCGGCTGTTTAATGAAGGACATGACATATTCAGATGCCTTTCCTGCCGCAGCCAAACCGGCAAAAAAGATGAGTAACAAAATCCAGCCAATCAGTATGGCTCCTCTGATACTACGGCGAGCCTGGAGGGAAAATCTTGATAGAACCGCGATCAATCCTGAAAACATGCCAATATCCCCCTTGCCGCTCACGGTAAGTGCGGCCAGTGCGGCCTTCTTCTATTGACTCAAAAGATAATCAACTTTTATTAAAAATAAAGGGAGATTAGCCAAAATCCCAGTTTAACCATACCTTTGTTTATCCAAAACTCGCGGCTAATTTTAGCCCTGCCTGCTCCCGGCTGCCAAGGCAGAAGCGGACCAGATTCCACCCGGCAGAAAAAATTTCCCGGTCCGGGGCGGATGTCTTGGCAAAACCCAAAAAATCCTTTAAGGTTGACGAATTACTGCTGGGGTTGGGAGGATTTCTTACCACCATGAGACTTCTCACCAGGTCGGACTTTGATGGCCTCATTTGTGCGGTATTGCTTAAAGAGCTCGGGCTCCTGGACAGTTGGAAGTTTGTCCATCCCAGGGACGTGCAGGAAGGCTTAATCGAGGTCACGGAGGAGGATATCCTGGCCAATGTTCCTTATATCCCCGGCGTGGGCCTCTGGTTCGACCACCACCCCAGCGAGGAGGAACGGCACCATTTCAATTTCGAGTTCAAGGGCCTGGCGAAGATGGCCCCCAGTTGCGCCCGCATCATTTGGGAATATTACGGCGGCCACGAGAGGTTTTCCGAAAAATTTGACGAGATGATGTTTTATGTTGATAAGTGCGACAGTGGCCGCTTATCCATGGAGGACATCGAAACCCCCAGGGGCTGGGTGCTGTTGAGCTTCATCATGGACCCGCGCACCGGTCTGGGCCGCTATCACGACTACCGCATCAGCAATTATCAGCTCATGATGGAACTGGTGGAGTGGTGCCGGACCAAGCCGGTGGAACTGGTCCTCGAAATGCCCGATGTCGAGGAACGGGTCGACCGCTATTTTGAGCAGGACCAGGTCTTCCGGGAGATGGTCCGCCAGAACTCCACCGTCCACCGTAACCTGGTCGAGCTGGATCTGCGCCGGCAGCCGGAGATCTACACCGGCAATCGCTTCGTCATCTATGCCTTGCACCCCCAATGCAACATCAGTCTGCAGATCATTATGGGCAAGCAGAATCAAAATACCGTCTTTACCGTCGGACGCAGCATCATCAATAGAAGCAGTCGAACCGACGTGGGCAGCCTGAT
>JBIOJX010000053.1:0-13231 GCA_044451265.1 Desulfobaccales bacterium | reverse complement strand
GATTAGGGGGTAGGGGTTAGAACAAATGCTGTTCAATTAAGCACCAAATGGAGCCACAAATTCTTCTCGTTTGTCATTCTGAGGAAGCCGAAGGCGACCGAAGAATCTCTCAATAGGAGATGCTTAGCTGCGCTCAGCGTGACCAGAAGATCAGAAGAATGTAGGGGGACACCACCCACCAATTTTTCAAAACGTTAAATAAACCGTATTGGGGTCAGGGATTAGAGGCTGGCAGGCTGGCAGGGAAAGCCGTTGGTGAAACGGAAGATACCTAGTCAATCATATTTTCTTGGCTGGAATTTTCTTCTGGAACTGGGGAGAATGCCGGACAGCCGCTCCCGTTGTCTGTGGACCGGCGGGAGGAAGTGCATCTGTTCCGCTTCAATGCGGTTCCACTGCGAATTTACCTGGTATTAAAGGGGTTTGCCGGTCCAACGCCTCCGGTCCCCAGCGGTTCAGAAGCGGCACAAATCTTCTGGAATTCGGTTGCGGTGGTACAGGGGTGGCGGCGGAGTGTCCCATGTTTACCAGGAGGCTCATCTTAAATGACTTTTTTTAACAGAAAATGACTACTAAAGAGGCTTAATGGTACGTAAACTACCCCCTACCGAGCCGGCAGAACCGCCGGTCCTGGTGCAGCGCCGGGGCCGCCTCCTGTCCCTGGTCCTTAACCGGCCCCGGGTGCTCAACACCTTGAACCTGGAGACGATCCGGCGGCTGCAGGGCGCTTTGGCAGAGGCCCGGGCGGCGGCCGCGGTCCGGTTGCTGGTGCTCTCCGGGGCCGGCGAGCGGGGCTTCTGCGCCGGCGGCGACCTGAAGGAGTTATTTCAGGCGGCGAAGCGCGGCGCACTCCAGCGGGCGGACGAGTTCTTCCGGGAAGAGTACGCCCTGGACTTGCTGGTTCACCAGTTCCCCAAGCCGGTGGTGGCCCTGGCCGACGGCATCACCATGGGCGGCGGCCTGGGCCTGGCCGCCGGCGCCGACCTGGTGGCGGCCACCGAGCGCAGCCGCATGGCCATGCCGGAGACCAGGATCGGCTTTTTCCCGGACGTAGGGGCCACCGGTTGGCTGTTTGACCGCTGCCCGCCGGGCTATCCCGAATACCTGGCCCTCACCGGCTACGAATTGAGGGGCAGTGAGTGCGTGCGCCTGGGTCTGGCGACGCACCTGGTTACTTCGGCCCGTTGGCCGGAGCTCCGGGCGAACCTGACCCGGATATCCGCAGGGCTGGGGCCGGATAAAGGCGAGGCAGTGAGGCAGATCAGGGCCTGCCTGGATGCCCTGGCCGAGAAACCTATTCCTTCCCGGCCGGAGTTCGACGCCTGGGTGGCGGAGCATTTCGCCGGGAAACGGACCGTCGAGGCCATCGTGGCGTCGCTCAAGCAATGCAGTTTGGAGACGACTTGGTGCCGCGAGGTCTTCGAGCGCCTGGCCGAGCGCTCGCCCACGGCCCTGGCGCTGACCCTGAAGCTGCTGCGGGCCAATGAGGGGCGGCCCTTACCAGAAGTCTTCCAGCGGGAGGCCCGGGCGGCCCACTTCATGATCCAGCAGCCGGACTACCTGGAAGGCATCCGGGCCCGCCTCATCGACAAGGATGATCAACCCCGCTGGCAGCCGGGCAATATTAAATAATTATCATATTAATTTCGATTACTTTAGCTAATTTATCTATTAAAACTATTAAATAATTATGGCTTTAAATCACTTAAAAAAATATATAAATAAAATATTACCTACGACACTCGTGATAATACCGAACAACAAAGACCCTATAAAAGATAACCATGTCCGCCTATTCTTCTTAAGCATTTCTTTTTTTCTTTTTTCAGATTCTCTAGTTAATAATAAAAAACTTAATTCCCTGTTGTTAGCAGCTATTGCTGCCCAAGATCCAAATATAATCGAAAAAACTCCCGAAATTAATAGAAAAGTACCGATATTCATATTGAATTTTTCCCATGTGCCACTAGTGGTAAAATTAAGTAGATAATCAATTTTTGCAATTAGTGCTTTGAATTGGTCCATATCTTTTGGTATAATATTATTTACCAAGTCACCTTGATGTTTCACAAAAGAATTAAATCTAGTAAAGGCACCTATAATTGCTCCTATAAATAAAGAAATACCTACACCAATACCTATCTTATCGTTATTTTTAATAATAAAAGATTTAATTTTACTTTCATTTTTTAATAGATTTTTGATATGTTCCGTAAGAAGAGCTTCAATGTCTGCCCCCCATGTACGAGCGGTATGAGAGATGCGAAAGTTGATAAATCCAGTTAGATTGAATGGATTAACGGGGAGAAAAAATGGGATTGTAATATCTTCATCGAAAAAAGGTTTTTTAGATGACGAGATAATTGACACTTCAATCATCTGCTTTTCAGCTGCAGTTTTATCTTGGAAACGCACTAAATATGTCCAAGTTAGATGAGCCGCAATTGAAGAAACAGTTCTAATCTCATTATAATGAATGAAGTCAGCGAGGCTATTTAATATAACAGAAGAGTTATCATCATAAATAACTTTTATTGTAAATTGCAATAATGATGCCTCGTTTTGCTGATTGATTCTTTGATCGACAATGTAATAAAAATTCTCAACATCTATAGGTTTTATTTCAAACGGAGCATGGAATACCTTTGTTATAGTCTGTGGTTTTCCCAAAAGAGAGGATACAAAATCTTTAAAATCTCCAGGTTTGCATGGGAGTACAACGGCGTATTCAGAAGGGTCCATAGTCCCTGGTTTTTTAGGACCCATGGTTCCCTGATTGTTGGCAGCCATTTCAACCCCCGTTTTGAATTTGTCCAATTAAAAGCCCTAAACCAGGATATTTTCTCTGAGTTGGCGGCGGCTGTTGAAAGTGTGGCCGGAGATGCCGCCGTTCTTTGCCTACCGGGAATCGGCAACTGGCAACTTGCGTGAACCGGCCAGTTCCGCTAAAATCTAAACGAGTTATGTCTCAGAAAAATGACGCCTTCCAGATAAAGCGTAAGCCCACCCGATCCATTCATATCGGTCCGGTGCAGGTGGGCGGCGGGGCTCCGGTGGTGGTGCAGTCCATGACCAACACCGACACCCGGGACGTGGCGGCCACGTTGGCCCAGATCCGGAGGTTGGCCGCGGCCGGCTGTGAAGTGGCCCGGCTGGCCGTCCCGGACCAGAAGGCGGCCGCGGCCTTCGGCGCGATCAAGCCAGAGAGCCCGCTGCCCCTCATCGCCGACATTCATTTCAACCACCGCCTGGCCCTGGCGGCCCTGGAACAGGGGGCCGACGCCATCCGCATCAACCCCGGCAACCTGGGGGGCGAGAAGAAGACCCGCCAGGTGCTGGAGGCCTGCCGGGAGCGGGGCGTCTCCCTGCGCCTGGGGGTAAATGCCGGCTCCCTGGAGGCGGACCTCCTGGAGAAGTACGGGGCCCCCACCGCCGCGGCCCTGGCGGCCAGCGCCCTGCGGTGGATCAAGAAATTTGAGGATTGGGGCTTTTTTAACTTCAAGGTTTCCCTGAAGTCCTCCGACGTCCTGGTGACGGTGGCGGCCTACCGGGAGCTCTCCCGCCTGACGGATTATCCCCTGCACCTGGGAGTGACCGAGGCCGGGGGGTTGATTGCCGGCACGGTGAAGTCCGCCCTGGGGATCGGCCTGCTCCTGGCGGAAGGCATTGGCGACACCATGCGGGTTTCCCTCACCCGGGACCCGGTGGAGGAAATCCGGGTGGCCTACGAGATCCTGCGCGCCCTGCACCTCAGAGAGCGAGGGGTAGAACTCATCTCCTGCCCCACCTGCGGCCGCTGCAAGATCGACCTCTTCTCCCTGGCAGAGGAGGTGGAGCGCCGCCTCCTGGCAGTTACCAGTCCCATCAAGGTGGCCATCATGGGCTGCGTGGTCAACGGGCCGGGAGAGGCCCGGGAGGCGGACGTCGGTATCGCCGGCGGCGCCGGCTTGGGGCTCCTCTTTAAAAAGGGCGAGGTGGTCCGCCAGGTGCCGGAAGCGGAGTTGCTTGGCGCCCTGCTTGCCGAGGTGGCGGACCTCACCGGCGAGACGGTGGACCTGCCGGAAAAAAAATAACCGCAGTATCGTTCGGTTGACTATTCGAAGTGTTGCCGCTTTGGAAAATTCCCCGCACTACAAGCCATTTTAAAACCGATTTTTAATGCCACCCTGAGCGCGGCGCAGGGGATAGGTGTTTGAAAAAATTAGCTGCTTTGCTCCGCTCAGAATGGCATCCGGGCGAATCGAGGTTTGCCAATGGCTTGTAGTAATTTTGCTTACCGTTAAAACAAAATAATCCTGCCAGCCTTTTTATTGCATTTTTAGGAAAAATGCCTATGAAAATCAGGGATTACCTGATTTATTTTCAATTTTAATTTAACTATAAAATTGTTAATGGAAATAAGTTACGACGGAAAAATCGGCGGCAAATCGAGCTCTTGGCCAGGAAAAATCGGGATTTCCCAAAAATCCACTTGACAAACGGCCAGAAAATTCTTATGCGAAGACATAAACAACTCAACTCGAAATGAAACTTAGAGAAGTCTTAGGCAAAATAAAGGGTAAATCAACAGAAGCAAGGACGTGACGGATCGGGGACGCCAGAGCCGCTTGGGCCGCGCCCCACAATATTAAGGGGGTTTGGAAATGAAGATCGTGGGCTTAATGGTAGTGGCGGCTCTGTTGTTGGCAGGATGCGCCTCCTTTCATCGTTCGGAGGTGATCGAAACCGATAAACTTGACGGCTATGCCTCCGGGAATTACCGGGACAACAGTGGCGGCCCGACAGGGGAATTTGGCCTGGCTGGCGGTGGAGGCGGCTGGAATGTCGGCGGCGCCGGCGGTTTGGGAACGGCTGCGATGACTATCAAGACCGGTCCGCCTAACAGTGGCGCTTATCAATTTGCCAGGGCCATTGCCATGATCAACTACAGCAAGAAACTAAAATCGATTAAATATGATGAAACCGGACGGATCATCGAATACGAGTTCGACCAGCGGCCTCTCAGCCGGAATACGGTCGCTCCTGCGGCCCAATCGGCGCTGTCCCAGCAGTCATTCGGCTATCAGCCCGTTGAATAAAGGGTGCTAAAGTCATGAACAGCAAAATAATCTGCCTGCTCAGCGCCATGGTGATGTTCGCCGGTTGCGTCCAAAATTTCCCCTCAACCGCGACCAGCCCATGTCCGCCGTATACTTATAACCCTTTGGTGACCCACGTCCCGCCCTGCGACAACCCGGCCTTCAATCCATTGGAGGTAGAGAAAGGAGCGTTGCCGGATGTACGGGATTTGCCGGCGTCTCCAATCGTGGATAGGGCGGGGCCGGCCCGTAAATATACCGGCATCATCAAGAACAAGACCGCCTGCGAGGTCTCGGTGCCTTCAGGAAACAGCGGTGCCACCTTGATAATTCCGGCCAGGGGTTGGATCGAATACACTTCTTATGCGCGTCATTTCGATCTGACGGCCTATCATGCCGGCAAGCCCTTCTACTGCATGAATATCACTGCCAGCGTCGGAGATTATCCCTATATGTGCGACAGGTACGATTTCATGGTGGAGATCGTCAAGCCCGAACCGAAGTCGACGGCCCCCGGCAAAAAGATGAAGCGCTATAAAAAGCAACCCAAGAGTGATGAAGGGGCGCAGGGCTTGAGCTAAAGCCGTTTTCCGTAAAAAACCGGTCGATTTTACAGGGGAAGCCGGTTGGGCTGGCTTTCCCTGTTTTTTTCGGGCTGGTCTGACTCCAGGGCGGACACCCTGGTCCGCCCCTACGCCGGGCGGGAAACCGGACGGCTGAGGTTTTGCCGGATGTCCAGGTAGACCTCGCAGTAACCGGGGAGGTCCAGGCGCAAGGCATAAAAGGCATTGAGCATCAGGGACGCCACCATGAGGTTGGTGAAGAGGAGTTGGGGGGAGCCGGCGGCCATGAGCTCCTCGCAGGAGAGCTCGGCGGGGTGGCGGTCCTGGGGCCGGGCGATCTCCGGGTGATAGCGGCTAAGCCGCGGAGTCAGGTCCCGGCCGTCGCGGCGGAGGTAGACCTGGAGGTTGCCGTCCTCAAAATCGTTGCCCCCGGAGATGAGGGTGAGGTCCCGCAGAGTGGCGGCGTGCTCGTCCACCAGGTGGCGGGAGGCGTGGTTGTCCACCATGAGGAAGACGACGTCGCCTGCAGTAATGAGGTGCGGGGCGTTGTCGGCGGTGAGGTATTCCGGAGAGGCCCGGAAGGAGAGGGCCTCGAACTCCTCTGCCAGCTCCCGGGCCTTGACTTCGGCCTTGTTGCCCAGGCGGGCGAAGGCCTGGCGGGAGGCGTTGGCGCGTTCGAAGCGGTCGCCATCGATGAGGGTGAGGCGGGCCCGCTCCCCGGCATAGTTGAGGTAGCGGCAGAGAAAGGGCAGCAGGGCGCAGCCGATGCCGCCGATGCCTATGGCCTTGATTTCTATCATAATAGCTCCAGTGAGCAGTGAGCAGTGAGCGGTTAGCATGTCCTACCTTGAAGCCTCAGTCAGAATACCGCCTAAATTTATCATTTTGAAAGGTTTTTTTGGTGAGGTTGGGGCAGTTGGCTTCCCCGGGTGTTTCTCGGCGAGCGAATTATGGCAAAATTGTGCCGCTATGGTGCCGCCTCGCCCCGGGGGCGTTTGGCTGGCGAGCCCCTTAAGTGGCGGGACCTTGCGGGGTTGGGTCGTCGCCGTAGCGGAACAAAATCAGTTGCCAGTCGCCAGTTTTCAGACCGATGCGCCTTCAAAGGGTATTTTGGTAGTCTCAGGCATTAGCCCGCACCCGGACAGGCGATACGCCTGTGCCACCAGAAAATAATCGACTGTTCGCAAATCGTGATCAAATCAGCCAGAGAGACGAATCCTCCGTGCGCTTAAGTTACAAGGATGGGAAGAGAAATCCAGCAAAGGGCTGATGATTGACGCTAAATTTGGGCGTGAGGCGGCGCGTTTTTGAGGCCGCTTAAAACCAAAGCCTGCGGGTCGAAGCTGGCCCTCAGCGCTGAGGGAGAGGCGGACCAGCGGCTTGGAATACTGCAAGTTGGGATAAAGGAAGGGCAGATAAGGGCGCAGACTAGGGCGCTGGTTTTGAAGGCAATAGTGAGCAGTTATTGACCAGATATATGAACATTTATATTTTTGAATTATCGCAATATATATAGCAGTTATCTGCTTGCTTCTTGGTTCACTGCATAATCTGAAACATACACTTAATTCTGGCGCTAAAGAAGGGTTTAAGCGTAATCAACCATACCTGGTTTTCAGGAGTTGTAATATCAGGGAAAATTTTTGGAGGGAATGCCTAAGAAATAGCCGAACCAGGGGGTTGTGTTTTATGAGCCGCAGGAGGTCGAGGAGGGCACCCCGACGCAAGAAAAGCCTTTTTAAATAATACCCATAAATTTCCTGGGCCTGTTTGGCCAGGGTGATTTGGTCGGCCTGGCCGGGAAAGTCAGAGATTTCGCGGCTGTCAGCCTCCTTCAGGGTGGCAGGTTCTCCGGGGCCCACCAATTCATTCCATAATTGCGAGCCCGGGTGAACTCTAAGATTGCCAATATTGATGAGGTGGGGTTGGGCTTCTCTAATAAATTCCTTGGTATTCTCCAGGTCGGCCCGGGTTTCTCCCGGCCCTCCGATCATGAGCCAAGTGTAGACCAGGAAATGATGCTTTTTAGCCCGCCGTATCCCCTGGGCCACTGCATGAGCCGAACCGGGTTTGCGGTAGCGCCGCCGCTGGGGATCGGAGCCGGTTTCCACTCCCATGAAGAAAAGGTCGAAGCCTGCCTGGCGCATGAGCCCCAGGGTCGAATCCGGAAGATGTTCTACGAACCCTTCGAAGGCAAAACGCATCCGCAGGTCATCCTGGATAATCAGGCGGCACAGGTGTTCCATGCGGGAGGTGCTAACGGTCAGGTTCTCATCCGTAAACACGACCATCTTGTAGCCATCCCGAGACAACTGACGCAATTCCTGGAGTACGTTTTCGGGGCTCCGAGGCCGCCACCTGGACAGTTCCGCGGGTATGCGGGTACAAAAGGTGCAATGACCCGGACAGCCTCGGGAGGAAAGAATGCTGGTCACCGGGACGCCCAGGCCCGTTTGCCAATGGCCCCATTGGGCATAATATCCCTGGTAATCAGGAATAGTGCGGTCCGGAAAAGGTAGAGCGTCCAAATCCTTAATAACCTGGGGCTGTCCCTGGATTATTTTTCCTCGGTCTCGATAAGATAGTCCAGGCAGTCCGGTCAGACTCTGGTTCATTTGCAGAGTTTGGCAGAGTTTGGGAAAAGATTCTTCCCCCTCCCCCCGGAGCGCCATATCCGCTTCAGGAACTTCCCGGAGCAAAAGCCGGTCAAACAGGGTGGCATGCTGGCCGCCCAGGACCGTCGTCACGGTGGGCTGGGCTTGCTTTACCATTTTCAAAAGTTTGAGGCCCCGGTTGATGTTGGTGCTCATAATCGACAGACCAAAGATATCGGGCTGGTAGGCCAATACTCGAGCCGCGGCCTCCTCGGCGTAAAGACCTTCCGAGTAAGCGTCCACGATTATGATTTTGTCTCCGAGTGTTTTTTGAGCGGCCGTGGCGACATAGATCAGCCCGAGAGGCGGAGGCATTCCGAGACCACATTTAGAACCATCCGCCGGAGGAGTTGCGAGAACAATTTTCATTCGGCTACCCTTTAAATAAATTCTTCACTTTGCCAATAAAACTATTATAGATTATGCGGAAGACTTACGTGGGGCCGTATTAACTTGGAAAACTGGGACATTTTGGCGGCGAGTTCAAACCAAAATACCCTGCTTCTCGAAGCCATCCTTTCTCATGCAAGGCATTGTAACACACATTTTTCGAAATCCTTATGGTCCTTCATAGTGCTGCACCTTCCCTCTACACTTGGCCTTTAAAGAGTTATCAGAGATCCTGACGTCAAGGAAGCCGTCCGCGTACGCTCATAGTATGCTTTGGCCAACAGCCAGTCTATTGGAAATATGCCTTTCTTTATACCCTCAGAAATACATGCAATCGATTTTGCACTGCACTACCCCCATCATCTCATCATAAGGAGCATAACATAGCTAAACACGGCCAGCAAGACATACATAATTAATTTTAGCATCGTTTAACCCTTCCTTCTGTGAATGATCGGGACCGGGGTGAGGGCCAGGTCCCCCGCAAGGTTTGATTTCTGGCGGTTCCCGTTTATTATTCTGGTCACTGCCCCTGGCCTAGGCCCTGGAAGCCCATCTCATGAAGACAGCAAGACCAGGAGTTCCCTTTCCCCAACATCATAAAAACACCGCTCCGATCCTGAACTTTTAACCAATAGGCTGAGCCTTCCCGATAACGATGTTATTTTTGGCCTTTCTTTGCATCTATCAGCTCCTGGAACCGATTACCCATGACCATAATAAATTGCCCTTGCTGAATCGGGGTCAAAAGGGCCATGGCCTCGTCCCGCTCCATTTCAAAAGAGGTTAAGAGTTTATCCTGAGCGGTGCTGGTAGCCCTTATCAGGTCTTGAATCTTCGCCTCATCCGGGGTGGCCGCACCTAAGGGAGCTTATGCAAGATAGCTGATATCTTGCCAAACCCTGCCCCTATCCACAAGTCAGCAAAAACTGCATGTTTGACCTTCATATCCTCCAACCTTTGTGGGGAGGATGATTTCGGGTACTGGTGCCGGGTGAACCCCAGGTTACTGGCGGGAATAATAGCAATCCTTCTCCTTGGTGAATTTGCCAAATAAAAAAGCCCCTGACTTTGACGACCAGAGGCTCGATGACTGAGTGCTAGAGAGTTAGGGGCTGAGGTAAATTTTCGATCTTGGCCAGGATACGCTGACGGTCTTCCTCTTTGCTGAGATCAAAGATGCGGATGCCGAAGTGTTCGGCCACCTTGAGGCCCATGCCGGTGCCACCGCCCTCGGGCTTGTCCCAGTTGGGCAGGGCAATGACAAACTTGGTGCCTTCGATGATGCCGATATTGCGACAGTGCAACCTGACCGTTCGGTCGTTCAGGGTTTCCGGCTTCGGATGCAGCTGGTTGATCAGCATCTGGCGCTCATGGGTATCGGGCTCCACAATCACCTGGTTCAACAGGAAGATGAACTCAGGGTTGTAGCCCTCCCAAGGCAGATGCAGCTTCACCAGGCGGGGGTTCACCATATTGGCCCCCAAGGCAAAGAACCGCTCGCTGCCGGCGGCATTGCCACTGGAGACGGTGAAGCCTTGGAGAGCCAGCCAGCCGCCGATTTTGATGAGCAAATTCTGCTCTTCCGTTGACGTCTCTTTCTTACCGATGCAGGCCACTCTTTGCATAAACTCTCTCCCTTAACGCCCTCAGGATCACCCAAACAATCAAGGCTACCATTAATTCTGCTATCAAAGTCATTGCGGGTCCCGGATCTCGCCGACGAAGTAAAAGTCTTTCTCCCGGGCCAGGCGCTCCAGCAGGTCGGTATCCAGGCAAGTCACCTCCCAGAAGGTGTTGTGGTGTTGGCGCTCCGGGTCCTTCCACATAACGCTCGTTCAGCGGTGAAGCTGCGAAGACAACGGTGCCTGCTTTAAACTGCCGGGGTCCCCCCGGTCAGGCAAGGCCAGACGGCAAGGTGCCTACCTTGCCGGGGCAAGAAATGGCCGACCGGGTAAAACCGAGTCGGCCATTTCCTTTCAGTGGTCAATGCTGCGTTTAACTGCGCACCATAGGTATGCTCACCTCGACATAGTGTTCCTGACGGTCGTCAACCAGGGGAATGGTGTTATCGGGTTGGTCGACGCCATCAAGGGTCACACACATCGAGTCCTTCCCGGCCGGCAGGCGCTGGACGGCGATGTGGTAGACCGTCTCCCGATACCGGTAGTGCATGGTGAAACCAGACCATTCCGCCGGGAGGCACGGCGTGAACCGCAGCTTGTCCACCTCCAGCCTCAGTCCCAGGAGTGATTCCACGATCAACCGGTACATCCAGCCGGCAGACCCCGTGTACCACGTCCAGCCGCCACGGCCGGTATGAGGCGAGCGCGCATAGACGTCGGCCGTAACGACGTAGGGTTCTACTTTGTAGATGGCGATCTCCTCAGGAGATCTGGCATGGTTCACCGGGTTGATCATGGCCAGTAGTTCCCAGGCGCGCCCCCGGTCGCCCAAGGCCGCGAAGGCCATCGCCGCCCAGATCGCCGCGTGAGTATATTGCCCGCCGTTCTCTCTCACCCCGGGGACATACCCTTTGATGTAGCCGGGATTCAAATCCGACTTGTCAAACGGCGGATCCAGGAGCTGGATGAGCGCCTGTTCCCGGCGAACGAGGCGCTGGTCCACGGCTTCCATGGCCAGGCGCGCCCGCCCCGCATCTCCAGCACCGGATAGAACGGACCAGCTCTGCGCAATCGAATCGATCCGGCATTCGGGGTTGTGCGCCGACCCCAACGGTGAACCGTCGTCGAAGTAGGCGCGGCGATACCACTCGCCGTCCCAGCCATGCGCCTCGATATTGCGGCGCAGCCCGGCCGCGTCCCTGGCGCAACGCTCGGCGAAGGAGACATCACCATGCACACGGGCCACCTCGCTGAACTGCGTGAGCACTTCATAAAGGAAAAAGCCCAACCAGACGCTTTCCCCTTGGCCGTGTGCGCCCACCAGGTTCATGCCGTCATTCCAGTCGCCGGACCCCATCAACGGCAAGCCGTGCTCACCGAATCTGAGTCCCCTAAGGATGGCTCGCACACAGTGGTCATACAAGGTGGCCGTTTCTGGAGTCCGATTGGGCAGATCGTAATACGAATCCTCTTCCGGGTTTATCGGGCGGCCCTGGATGAAGTGGATAGGCTCAGCCAACACGCCGGTGTCTCCGGTGTTCAGGACGTAGCGGCACGTCGCCAACGGCAGCCAGAGGTAATCATCGGAGCAACGCGTCCGTACGCCCCGGCCCCAGGGGGGGTGCCACCAATGCTGGACATCTCCTTCCGGGAACTGGCGGGAGGCGCAAAGGAGCAGGTGCTCGCGCACCAGGTGAGGCTCGGCGTAGATCAGCGCCATCACGTCCTGCAACTGGTCGCGGAAACCGAAAGCGCCCCCCGACTGGTAGTAGCCGCTGCGCGCCCAAAGACGGCATGCCAGAGTCTGGTATAAAAGCCAGCCGTTGGTGAGCACGTTGAGGGACTGGTCGGGTGTTTCCACTTGCACGGCGCCGAGAGTATGATTCCAATACTGCCACACCGCATCGAGGGCGTCGCTCCCTCCCTTTGAGCCTCGAAAGTGCTGCACGAGGTCCCTGGCGTCATCGACGTCTCGCCCGACGCCGAGTGTGAAAACGATCTCACGTTCCTGCCCGTCGGCCAACTCGAAAGGAACCTGCAGCGCAGCACAGGGGTCCAAACCTGCTCCCACCTTTCCGGAAAGTCGCGACCGGGATAGCGCGGCAGGACTGCGTAGCGTGCCGTTGCGTCCCAGGAATTCAGTCCGGTCGCCGCTTACGGTCCTGGTCGTAGCGTCCACCTTGAAGAAGGCAACCCGATCGCTGAACTCCGTGTTGTAGGGGTTGCGCGCCAAGAGCGCGCCGCTCTTCGGGTCAACTTCGGTGACCACGTGCATGGTGGATTTCGACCGCTGATCTCCCAGAACCCATTCTACGTAGCCCGTGGCGGAGAGCCGGCGCGACCGGCCCGACACGTTCCGCACTTTGAGCACCGTGAACTTGATCGGTGCATCCAGGGCCACGTAAACCCACACCTCTGAGCTAATGCCGTCCTCGGTGTGCTCGAAAACGCTATAGCCGAAGCCATGGCGGCTGGCGTAAGGCGTCGCGCCACGGCTGGGCAGCGGCATGGGCGACCAAAAGTGGCCGGTCTCTTCGTCACGGAGGTAAAAGGCTTCGCCGCTCGCATCGCTCACGGGATCGTTCCCCCAGGGAGTGAGGCGGAACTCGTGGGCATTCTCGCTCCAGGTATAGGCCAGGCCGCTCTCTGAGATGACGGTGCCGAAGTGCGGATTGGCCAGCACATTTACCCAGGGGGCCGGAGTCACCTGCTGCTCCGTGGTCGTAATGACATATTCGCGTCCATCCGGGGTGAAGCCACCCAGCCCGTTGAAGAACATCAGATCGCCGCGGGAAAACTCGGCCGTCCCCGGGGGGTCGGCGTGGTGGGTTCGGGTCGGGGTCAGGGGCGGTACTGTGACTTCCACCTGACCCCGGCGGTTGAGCTGGTCCTCTAACTCCCCCCGGCTGTCGGTGATGATG
>JBIOJX010000052.1:0-13697 GCA_044451265.1 Desulfobaccales bacterium | reverse complement strand
TTCTAAACCATCTTTCAGCAACGTATTGTTGCACGTGATGGTGTTGTTGAGGATGTGCATATTATTAAAACTTGCATTATCTGAGGCTCCTCCTTCCAGGACGATGGAGCAGTTATGGCAGTGATCAAATGTGCAGTTTTGCACGGTAAGGTTAACCCAAGTTATTCCAGATCCCTGCCAGAATTGAACGCCTTGGTTAATAAAGTCGCAGTCCTGGACGATCCATCCAGTCCTGTTACTCCCCGAGGCATCGGCAGCGGCATAGAGCCCTTCTCTGATGAACCTCAAACCGTCGATAGTAATATAATCGTTGGCCGCACTGTAAAATGTCAAACCGTGTAGACACCTTTCGATTAAATGGTTGGCTGGCCCGGCAGAGCTGGGTTTGTAGTAAATGGTACTGCCGCTAAAGAATATCTGGCCATCGCTGCAGGCAGACGAACTAGCCTCCCTTAAAGCGTAGCCGTCCTCGTAGATGAAATAAGAATTGCCACCTGCATTATAGGTGTAGACTCCGTTCCCATTCGGCCCCGTCCAACCAACAGCCAAATGGTCGGTCAGAACATCGGCGGAATTGAATTGGGGTTTGTATGAACCTGAACCATAATTGGTTATGGTTATGGGAGCCCCGGCAATCCCGGAGCAATTATATAAGTTTATCCGGCCCTGAAAAGTCTGCTCGGTAGGAGTAGTCCCCATCTTGAATTTGATGTAGTCGCCGTGGACTATCGTTCCAGCCTGAAAGAATGTGTTGATTTTGTTAATGGTCTTAAAGGGAAGATTAATGTTGTCGGATTTTCCGGTAGCGTCATTGCCGTAGACCGCGTCAACATAGTACGTTGCCGCCCAGGATGAAGTTGCTGGTAGGGTCAACAGGAAGAGAAGGATAACAACGAAAATTGACACTAGTGATAAATTGACTTTTTTCATGGCAGTTCTCCTGAATGTCTGAGGTTGCCAGAAAAAGTCGCATTACCGCTTGGAAATAATGGCTTTCGGCGTTACCTCAGGTTTGGTAACTCGGCTATCTTGCCTCAACGGCAAGACCCGTGGCTTTGCGTCCCATCCTCCCGAATGGTTTGCCTTTGTCACCCTGAGCAGTCAGATAATCTCACCGTTTGAACTCTCCTTGTTCGTTAGGGAGGTTATGTTGGCAAGGTACTTGTTGGCTGGTTTCTCGTTGACGCCATGATAGCACAAGTTTCCTTGAAAAAGAAATTTTTTCAAAAATTTGAGCATACCACACCCTCAGAACCAAGATACCTCACTGCTGGGGACCCTAAGGACCCGAGGCCATAACCGCCAAGTAATGCTGCGATAGAGGAAAAGACGAGGGCACAGCACAAACCATCGCTCGGCGTGGTAAGAAACTCTGGCCCCAATCTGCGGCTATCTGCTATATCTACGCAGTTTCAAGTAAAATAATAGGTATTCGATATGGTTATCATAACTGCATTTCAAATCACCCCACTTTTGAAATTTTGCTCTCTTTCCTCTCTGCCCCCATTACCCCAGCGAGAAAAACCGGAGTCCCTTACAACAATATTTACCCGGCCAAAAAAACTTGACCGGATCGTGGGGGAATAACAGGGCTTTAGGCTATTAGGTCAAGCTGCAACTACTAGTAATTGCTCAGAAAGCTTAACCAGTTTCTTGGTACCATTCCGCTCCCCTCAAAAAGTCAAAATACCGTTGGTATAGTACCTCTGCCTTCCTTTTGCCGTCTTCTTCAGAGTTTACCGGGATAGTCTTGTTGAACCCAGGTAATTTGGGAGCTAAAAAGTACCCTCGCTCTGGATAGTAGGCAATGACGAATAGTGTAACATGCCCAATTTTGCCATTGAGCGACCCGGCTTGGTTTTGGCTCCATTTAAGTTGCCGCACAGCTCCACTCCCGAGAATTACCCTCTATTGGCGGAAATTAATAGATAAAGAGCCACAGAACCGGTTAATACCGTCCCCAAAGACCATATGGGAAAATAAAAACTAGGCTTATTCTCGAGCCAGTTCCACCATGATTTCTCGGGGTACTTGTCGCAATGGCAAGCCACCATCCTCACTCAAGAAAAAAGCCGGGTCGCCTGTTAACTAGGCAACCCGGCTGTCTCCATGAGACCCGTGGCTTTCCATCCCCACCTCACGGTGGGTTTGGCTTTACCACTTTCCCCGCCCGTCTCACGACGGGTTTGGGTTTACTACTTCCCGTCCCCACCTCACGGTGGGTTTGGGTTGAATGCCCGGAGACAATAAAAGACCAAGCCGCCATTCCCAGGCAACCCGGCCTCTTCCTTGAGACGCTTGACTTTCCGGCCCCGCCTTACGACGGGTTTAATTTTTTAAATAAACTTAAAAGTTATTTTTATATTTGTCAATATCCAAAAATTTAATATATATATTATTAAGTATAGGAAACTGCATCATGGTCAGAAGTATCGGATTAATAATCTTTACCTATCGGGCACCTTGAACCCCTGCGGTTAGTTCTATCGGTCAGATATGGAGCTCGCACAGGTTCTATAAAAGTTTCAGGTACTGCTATATCTAGTGACTTATCAACCTGCTGAAAATTCAACCTATCTGGATCATATCTTCCCTTTTTAGCCCGAAGGATCCATTCCCTTCACCAAAGATGTTCTGGCTTCTTTCTCTCGTAGGAACTGGAAATCATGCTCCCCACAAATGTCTCTGGAGGATTAGTAGATCATATCTGCAGTTTTCCCTGGCTCGGTGATAAGGGAAGGGTTTGGCAAGTGAGCGACACAAACTTCTGCCGCACAATTGGCTCTCCGGGTGCTTCTCAAAGGGTCAAGAGGCCACAAAAAGGCAGGGCCAGAAACGGCCCTGCCGGTGCTTGCTCAGCTTGACAGGATAAAGCTTATTGGGTTTTCTTACGCCGCCAGCCCAGGCCCACCATCCCCAGCAGACCGGTGCCCAGCAGCAGCACGCTGGGCGGGACGGGAACACCGGAGACCTTTTCCCCAACATAGCCGTAAGTAGGGCAATCATTAAAATAAACATAAGCGCCAGCATCGAAGCCCGCGGCGTTAGCTACCAGCACGGAAGCGGCATTGGCCCAGCTGCCGCTGTTGTACAGGGTGAAAGTGACGTTGTCCGCATCATAAGGGCTACCGTAGTAATCGTATGGAGCGGACACGCGGCCGCTGAGGTTGAAAGTCCCCAAGCTATCGGGAGTTTTCGACCCAGCGGAGGTCCAAGTGACGTAACCACCGGGGCCGTCGGTGGTGGAGATGCCAGTCACATTCACGGTGCTGGCCGTGTTCAGGAAGGCCGAATATTTAAAGGGGGATGAACCTTGATCGGCAAAGTCAAAATCGGTATGGTAGCCCTCGTTCATGGCGAAAGTAACCGTCGCATCGTGTGCGTCGGTTAAATTAACCGTGACGGTGCCATAATTCTGACCAGCTGTTAACCCTGGAAGGCTACTGCTGGGAGAGTTGTAAGTCAGGTAAGAAGTGAACGTGCTAGTAGTCGCCAACGCTTGCCCCGGGAGCCAGCAAACCAGGGCGGCCATTGCCATTATCAGAACCATTTTCTTCATGATGTTGTTTCTCCTCATCTGCAGACGGGTTTGGCTTTTCTGACGCCAATTGGTGAAGCAATATTTATGCCAGTGATCATATTAATTTATTTGTTACCAGATTTATTGATAAAATATATTATTTAACTCAATAGTCCGTAGAATCCTACACCTCCAGGTCGCCATTAATTGGTTAAAAAACTGAACACACTGTCTGAACGCCTTATCATAATTTCTAAAGATTTGTTCCATCTGCTGAAACGGCGCTGAGGTCGACTGTCCCAACCTCATCAAAAAACCATCTTTAAATTTACCCATAAATGGGGTTTGGGATGGGTGATTAGGCCAGGTCGCCTGGCTTTGGGCCAACGGCACAAAAAAAAAGGGCGGTTCGCCGGCCGCCCCTAAATATTTAGATTTATGCCTATTTCCCTACTTATTAGCCTCCGACAGGGCGATGTGATAGCCCTCCACTTCCGTCAGGGCCGCGAAGACCTCTTTGATCCGGTCTTCGGTGGCCTCGGCGGCCGACTGGGCGTAGAAGGCCACCGCCCGCTCCTCCCGGCCGTGGGCCGCGGCGAAGTTGGCCCGGGGGTCCTTCAGGCAGGCCTGCTCATCCGGCTTGATCTCCGGCTTGGGCACCTTGAGGAGCTTGCAGATCACGGAGGCGTGCTCCGACTCCGTCCGCCACAAGGCCTTGAACATGGCCTTGTCCAAGGGGGCCGGCGCACAATTGGAGGCGCACATATAAAAGGCGGCGTTCCTGACCTCCAGGTCCAGGGCCTTTTCCAGGTTGGCCCGGGAGCGGGCGCTGAGATTGGGGACGTCGTTTAAGTCCACGTATTCTGCCGCCGGCGCCATGTATCTCTGGGGCGCGCCGCAGAAGGGACAGAAACTGGGCGCCTCGCTGCCCAGATAGGGATCGCCGCAAATCCGGCAGCGGAACAATTTCAATTCCATTGCAGACTCCTCTTGAGTTTCGAGTTCATATCCAGGCGGGGCGGCCGTCCCCGGCCGCCTGAATTATGGCGGGCACGGAGGCCCGCCCCACCGAGACTAATCGATTTTCTTGAAAAATTTCTTCAGGGCCTTGCAAACCGGGCACTGGTCAGGCGGCTCCCCTTCCACGGTATGGCCGCAGATGGTGCAGATGAAGACGTCCACCATTTCCTTCTTTTCCAGGTTGGCCAGGGCCTTCTGAAAGAGCTGGGCGTGGGTCTTCTCCACTTCATTGGCGAACTCGAAACTCCGCAAGGCCTCCCTATGGCCTTCCGCCTGGGCGGCGGCGATCATCCCCGGGTACATCTCCCGAAACTCGGCGGTCTCTCCGGCAATGGCCTCCTTGAGGTTATCCGCCGTCGCATTGATGGCCTTCAAGGCCTTGAGGTGATTATGGGCATGGACGGTTTCCGCTTCCGCCGCGGCCCGGAACAGCCGGGCCACCTGGGGATAGCCGTCTTTCTCGGCCTTTTCGGCAAAGGCCAGATATTTCCGATTGGCCTGGGATTCCCCGGCAAAGGCCGCCTTCAGATTCTGAATGCTCTTTTCCATGTCATCTTCCTCCGCAGTATTCTTTAGATTCAACCGTGTTAGAGGCCTGGCCCACCATCTGGCAGACCTGATTTGACCTGTGGCCGCACCTTACTTGTCGGCTTCCGCTTTCTGACAGTGGGGACAAAGCCCCCAGCAGCAGGTGGACTGATGTTCCACCCGGAAGCCATGCAGCTCTTCCGAGGCAAAAGCCGGTGGGGCCGCCGACTGCCGATACAGGTTGACGATGGTGCGGCAGCGCCGGCAGACCAGGTGGGCATGCCAGAGCGTTTCGGCGTCATAATGGGCCACTTCGTGGAGTGGGTTCACCTTGATGATCAGACCCTTCAGGTAAAGGACTTCCAGGGTCTTATAAACGGTGTTGAACGAGATGGCGGGAAGCTGCCGGCGCACCTCCTGGTAAATCTTCTCGGCACTGGGATGGTCATGGCGGTCCTGCAGGCTGCCCAGGATCGCCAGACGCTGAGGAGTCACGGCAATGCCGAGGGCTCGCAGTTTTCGGACCAGGTCTTCCATAGGTTAGTTACCAGTTAATAATTGTTACTGGAATGTCAAGGTCCGATTCGACAAATTGTCGTTTCAAAGCATTTTTTCCAGGGATGGCAAAGGCGGGCGGGCCGGCCATGGTGGTTAGGGGCCCGTCGCCGCAGGCCCCTTCCCCTTAAGACAGCCGGCGATCAAGCATAAGGGGACAAACTGAGGCCGCGGATTCCTGCGTCTCCGAGATTAGCAGGTGTTCCGGAAATGAATAATAACTAATCTTCGCTAAGTGAAGCAGCCTGTTCCATCAGCTCCCTGTTCTGGTTCTGCAGGCTGGACATGGTTAAAATGGCCAGACCTATCCACCCGAAGAGAAAACCTAATACCAAGCCGCCGAAGAAGATTATTCCCATCATGTTATCCTCCCAAATGCCGTGATAGTCTGGACGCCAGGGTTTGCGCTGCAATCATGGGAGTCGACTATGCTTTAACAATAAGACCTGAGGATTACAGGACAACTAGCAGAATTGCCTATTTCAGCCTAGGTAAAATTACCCAGGCAGAGGCGAGAGTTAGCTATCGCGCTGGCCAAAAAAAGAAAATTCCGGGTTGAAGAAGCCGGGCAGGTCGGGTGCTTTTGGGGCGATCTGGTAGCAAAAAAAAATGCAGAAACCTGGTGGTTTCTGCATCGGTCCCCAAATTGCCTTAACTTTTAATAATAGTAATTCAGGCCGGCCTGAAAGAAATTGACGTTAAAGGCGGGGTTTTCCTTGTAAATCCCGGCGTTGGACGAATGCCGGAAGCGATACGCCACCTGGAGGGCCAGTTGGGGGTTGAGCGCGATATCAACGCCGCCTCCCGCCTGGGGCGTGAAATTAAAGGCATGGGCGATGGCCGGGCTGTCGATGCTCTCGGTGATCATCCCGGCGCCTCCTTCAATGTGCGCCAGGACGCCGGGAAAAACCAGGGCGCTCAGCCTAAACATTGGGGTGAAGCCCAGTTCGAAGCCGGTCTCCTCGGCACTAGCCACGCTGATAATGCCTTCGACCAGGAAGGAGATGCCGAAGGGGCCCATTTGCTGGCCGGGACGCACCAAAAACATGCCCCAGTGGGGCAGCAATGAGTAAATTTGGACATTGGCGCCATGGGTGTTTTTGCCGTAGGCGAAGTTGAGCCCCACCTCCTGGTTGAATTTGCTCAGATCGAATTCCGCTCCCTGGACCATGACCGGCAGACCCAGAACCAGGGCCATAGCTATGGCCGCCAAAGTTTTGCAAACTCGCCGCACCATGTCTCCCCCTTTTGATGCAGGCTCAGTAAATATCTTCCGCCGCCAGCATAGCACCGGGCCGCAGTATTGTCAAAAACAAAAGCCGGGGCGGAGTTACCCGCCCCTGGAGCAACCATAGGCTCAACGCTGCCAAAAGCGGTCCTCCCGGAACCGGGCGGTGGGGCCCAGTTCCGCCTCGATCATCAGGAGACGGTTGTACTTGGCGATGCGCTCCGAGCGGGAGGCAGAGCCGGTTTTGATCTGGCCGGTGTTCATGGCCACGGCCAGGTCGGCGATGAAGGTGTCCTCCGTCTCCCCGGAGCGGTGCGAAATGACGGCCCGGTAGCCGTGGCGCACTGCCAGATTGATGGCGTCCAGGGTCTCGGTGACGGTGCCGATCTGGTTCAGCTTGATAAGGATGGCGTTGGCCGCGCCCAGTTCAATGCCTTTCTTCAGGTATGCCACGTTGGTAACGAAGATGTCGTCGCCCACCAATTGCAATTTGGACCCCATCTCCTGGGTGAGGTGCACCCAGCCATCCCAGTCGCCTTCCGCCAAGCCGTCTTCAATGGAGACGATGGGGTAGCGGGCGGCCAGGTCCCGGTAATAATCCGTCATGGCCCGGGCGTCCCGGCGGGAGCCGTCTCCTTTTTTGAAGACGTACTCGCCGGTCTCTTTATCGAAGAACTCCGAGGCCGCCGGGTCCAGGGCAATGACCACGTCCTTCCCGGGCTGATAGCCGGCCTGCTCGATGGCGGCCACCATGAGGTCCAGGGCGGCCTCATGGGAGGGCAGGTCCGGAGCGAAGCCGCCTTCGTCGCCCACCCCGGTGGACAGTTTCTTGGCGCCCAGAACCTTCTTCAACGTCTGGAAGACCTCGGCGGCTATCCGCAGGGCTTCGGCGAAGCTGGCGCCGCCCACCGGCATGATCATGAATTCCTGGAGGTCCAGGTTGTTGCCGGCGTGGGCCCCGCCGTTGATGATGTTCAGCATGGGCATGGGCAGCGTGGCCGCGCCGGTGCCGCCCAGGTAACGGTAAAGGGGCAGGCCCGCCACCGCGGCGCCGGCCCGGGCCACCGCCATGGACACCGCCAGGATGGCGTTAGCTCCCAAGCGGCTCTTGGTGGCGGTGCCGTCCAGCTCGCACATCAGCTGATCGATGGCCGCCTGGTGCAACGGGTTCAGCCCTTTGACCTTCGGGGCGATGACTTCATGAATATTCTTCACCGCCTGCAGCACCCCTTTTCCCAGGTAGCGGCGGCCGCCGTCACGTAACTCCAGGGCCTCGTTTTCCCCGGTGGAGGCGCCGGAAGGCACCATGGCCTGGGCGCAGAGGCCGTTGTCCAGGGTCAGGCCGGCCAGCACCGTGGGCTGGCCCCGGGAATCAAGGATCTCCTGGGCGCGAATCTCTTGGATAGCGGGCATGCGTTCCTCCTCTCGTTGATATGAGTGCGGCTCCGGCGGAGCCGGTTATGACCTGCAGGCTGCCCTATATCCTAACAGACTGAGGCCAAAAGCTCCATTCTCTTCCAGAAGGCAGGGAAAAATTATCGGGATTGCCAAAAGTTTTTTCCGAATGGCCAGGATATTTTATGGTAGGGGCACAGCTTGCAGTACCCTCAAACCTCCGGGGGCATAGCCAAGCTATGCTCCTACTACTACAAAACGAAATTGATTTTGGCAAATGCTATGCCTGGGTACTGCCCAGATATTTTTCCGGCAGGAGGCTGATCTTCCCCGGGCGGTCTGAGAGCGAGGTCGATTGATTGGGAAAAAAAGGCCCGGGCCTCCTCCACTTCTGGAGAAGGCCCGGGGTGATAGTCGATTTCAGCTCAGCAACCGGCTATTATTGTTCGCCTGGCTTTTTCTGCTGCTGCTGCGGTTGCGGTTTAGCTGCGGGTGCGGGTGCCGGTTTAGCTGCCGGAGCCGGTGCCGGTCTAGCTGCGGGTGCCGGCGCCGCTTGTGGTCTCGGCTGCGGTGCCGGGGCTACCCGCTGCGGCTGAGGTTGAGGTTGCGGCCGTGGCTGCACCTGAGGCTGCGGCCGTGGTTGCGGTTGCGGCTGCGGCCGGGGTTGCTGCACCTGAGGCTGAGGCCGCGGTTGGGGCTGCGGCTGAGGCCGTGGCTGTACTTGAGGTTGTGGCTGCGGTCTCGGCTGCATCTGCGGCTGAGGTTGGGGCCGTGGCTGTACCTGAGGTTGCGGCTGCGGCTGTGGTCTTGGCTGCATCTGTGGCCGTGGCTGCTGCACCTCAGGCTGCGGCCTCGGCTGAGACGGTGGCGTCACATGTTGTGGCTGCGGCTGAGGCCGCGCCGGTTGTACCTGAGGCTGTGGCCGCGCCGGCTGAGAAGGCGGCGTCACATGTTGCGGTTGGGGCTGCGGCCGCGCCGGCTGAACCTGAGGTTGAGGCCGCGGGGAGACCGCCGGTTGTGCCGGTCCAGGCCTGCCCGGAACTGCCGGGGTCGCCCCCGGTCTCACTTCTTCGGGTCTGGCCGGCACTGCCGGTTGCACCCCAGGTCTGGCGGGCTGGGCTGCCGGATGGCCCGGAGCGCCAGGTTGAAGCTGACCGGGTCTCACAGGAGCAGGCTGTTCTTGGCCAGGCCTGCCGGTTACGCCGGGCTGGACTACAGCGGGGTGAGCTGGAGCGCCAGGTTGCACCTGGCCGGGTCGGCCGGTTACCCCGGGCTGAAGTTGTCCGGGTCTTCCCGGGGCCCCGAGGGCTGCCGGCTGCCCCGCCAGGGGGGGTCTCACCGGACGGATCTGCTGGTTCGGCGGCAGCTGCTGAATCTGCCCCTGCTGTTGCGGCGTCAACTGCATGGTGGCCCTGGACGGTAAGCCCGCTCCCGGGACTCCGCCCCTGACTGGTTGGGCTGCCAGCGGCGGGGCCTTGGGAATCTGGGCCCTAAGCGGCGGCACATTTTGCGGGGCATGGATGATGTTGGGCTTGCCCAGGTTGGCCCGGGCCACGTTGACGTTGGTCAACCGCTGGGCGGGCGGCAACCGCTGGCCCTGCAGCAGGGCCGGCGGGGTGATCTGTCTCAGACCCGCGTTCCGGGTCAACACCGCCTGTGGCGGCATCACGTTGTGGATCCTGTTGAAATTGTTGGAGTTATTGACGATGGTTCGGTTGATCACCGTCTGGTTGATATTGGTCACCCGGGAGATGTAATTCACCGATGGCCCATAGCTATAAGCGCCGGCGAAACCCCTGCCGAAATAAGTCTGCGGGTAATAACTCGGCGTATAATAGCTGGGAATGAACATCGTCTGGGGGAAGAAGATCGGCACGTAAGACGGCGGGGCCAGACAGCCGCAGCCGCCGTAGGAATAAGCGGGCGTGTAAGGCTGTCCAAACCCCAGCAGGAAGCTGGCCGCCCGGGCGAAGACCCAGAAAGGCGAGGAGAGGGTATCCGCCACCGGGGCCCCCTGATAATACCCCGGAGCGGCGTAAGACTGCGTCGGCACATAATCGGGCGGCGGGACGGGGGCCCAACCTACATAGGAGGTATCCACCGGGGCGGTTTCGGGACTGGTGCGCCACTCCACGGTGGAGGGATACCAGGTGCGTCCCGGCGTCCAGACCCAGCCATAGCCTTCGGTGGGCATCCAGTTGCCATAGTGGTAGGTGGCCCAGCCCCAGGGTTCCTGGGACTCGAAGACATAGCCGTCATCGGTGGGCACCCAGCGGCCGTCGGTATAGGGCCGCCACTCGTCATCCACGTTGCTGGGGCGCCAAACCGGGCCATAATTCTCATAATCCACCCATTGGCCGTACTGGGACAGGTCGTCATAGAACATGGCCACATCTTCCGAGGCGGCCCTGGCCGGATGAACGAAACCGCTCCCCAAAACGAGAGCCAGCCCCAAGGCCAGGATGACGATGAACCCCGGGGGTCGTTTGCTTGTCATTTTCTTGCTCCTTAAAGTTGTTTAGGGGCCTGACTGCTGTCGTAGGGCACAGTTGGCGGCGCCCTTCAAGCTATAAGTCCCGGATTTACTAAGATTTCCACCACAACATCATGGTCCGTTTACCTATATTAGATAGTCACCAAATTCAATATATTAACTAGTTATTTGCAGAATTATGTCAAGGGCGTGATCACTGGCCCGCTGAACTTATCGGATTATGGGACTGAAAAGTGAATAACCGAGGCGTAGCGGACCTGAAAAAAAATATTTCCGCGGGCTCAGGCTGGGGAATCTTGCTGGGAAACGGGCGGCAAATCGGCCGGCGGCAACAGATCTTCGCACCAGACCAGGTCGCCCCCGGCGATCAGCAGGATCTTGCCCCAGGTCCCTTCCCGGAGATTAATTTTCTGCCAGTTTTCCGGGCTGAGGCCCTCTTCGATGGTGGTGAGCAACAGGGCGTCTTCCAACTTCTCGCTGCCCTTGAGCAGCAGAAACTGCCGGTGGTTGGTGAAGGCCCAGAGAAAGCGGCCATTGGTGAGGAGAAAGTTGTATTGGCCGGGATACTGCCGGATCAGAGCACTGAGGGCTTCCTGGAGAATCTGCCGGAACGGGGCGTATTGGCGCCGGGGGAGGGCGTCAACGAAAAAGTCCCGCAAAAATTCGAAGGTGCGGGCCGAATCGCTGCTGGCCTCCAAAGTCGGGGTGTGGCGGCTGCGATAAGGTTCAATGGCCCGGGCTTCGCCGTTGTGGGCGAAGATCCATGACTGGCCCCAGAAATCCAGGCTGAAGGGATGGGCGTGGCACTCATCTACCTGGCCGCTGGAGCGGTAGCGGATGTGGGCCAGAATGATGGGGCTGGCCACCACCCGGGCCAGGCGCTGGAAGGAAGCGTGCAACCGCCCGTCCTGGAAGACCTGTTCTCCCGATTTTTCCACCACCGGGTGATCCTGGCGAAAGAAGCCGATACCCCAGCCATGGACGTTGCGGCGGCCCCGGGCGGCGAACAAGGGCAGGGAGGCGGCGGCGCCATAGTTGCGGGAGGCGCACAGGGCGAAGAGGTCGCACATCTACAGGTGTCCTTGATGCAGGAGGTCCGCCCCGGAAATGATCAGAATCTGGCCCCGGCTCGGGTCCGGATTAGTGTAAGCGCGCCAGTGGTCCGGGTCCCGGGTGAGCCCGGAGACCGTGGTCAGCACCAGGGATTCTCCTCGGGCCTCCGGCGGGTGGTAGGTGAGCACCTGGCCGTGGTTGAGGAAGGCGAACAGCACCGTTTCGTTGGCCAGAAAAAAAATATACTCCCCGGGGTAATCGGTGATCAGCTTCTTGCAAGTCACGGCCAGAGTCTGGTAAAGGCTCTGGTCGGGCCAATCCCGCAGGCCGGCCTCCATGCCGTCCCGGACAAATTCAAAGACCCGGGCGGCCAGGAGGTCCTCCGCCAGGATAGGTCTGGGACTTGAATACGCGCTGCCCTTTTTGGACTCCCCGGTAAAGCTGAACAGCCATTGATGCTCCAGAAACTCGGCGCTTAGCGGCTGGGCCTGGGATTCCTTCTGGTGGCCGGCCTTGGGGCAGTGGATGTGGGAGATGATGATGCGGCTGTCCACCACCCGGGCCAGGCGCTGGAAACTGTCGTGCACTTGGTCGCCGGCATAAATACCCTCGCAGGACTTCTCAATATAAACCTGGCCGTTGCGGAAGAAACCGATGCCCCAACCGCTGATATTATCCCGGGATTTGTCGGCGAAGACCGGCAGGTACTCCTGGGCCGTGTAATTCTGGCCCGCGGACATGGCAAAGAGTTCACACATAGGGCAGCTCCCGTCCTTCCAGGTTGAGGCGCAGTTTGCCCAGCTTCACGAAGCGCACGCGGGCCGCGGCCTCGGGAGCCAGCGGCGTCAACAGGGCCAGATTCTCCCGGTCCCAGGCGGAGGGCAGGATCAGGCCCAGGGCCAGGGTGCGGTGGCGGTCGTCCAGCAGTCCCACCAGCCGCAGTTGCAGGCTTTCCCAGGAGAGCCAGTGGACGTGGTCCCAGTCCGGCCGCCCGGCCGACTCCACGGCCGCGGGGTCCGGGGGCGGCTGTTCCGTCAGGAGCCACGCCCGGCGTCTCTGGCCTTCACCATATAATACCTTAATTTCCAAGCTCTGGCCAAATTGTCGCAGTCGCCAGGGTGGTAAGGGCCACCCCTGGCCCAGGGGCAGGCCCTCCCAGGTGAAGGAACGTAAGGAAAGCCGCAACTTCCCGGCCCCCTGAAAATAGCGGCGAAAACGCTCTTCCCGATAGAGGCGCCGCGTCTCCGGGTCGCGGCGGCTGACCCTGGATGATACCGGCAGCCGCAGGATTTGCCAGCCGGAATCTTCGAAATCATCCTGATGTAGGGGCGGTTCTCGAACTGCCCTTCCTCCTCCCAACCCCCTGAGCAACGGCTCCAACTCCCGTTCCCGCTGCAAGGCCAGGATCAGCCCGGGTTGCAGGAGTTCCACCTGGGCCTTCTTCAGGCGCAGAGCCCCGGGCCCCTGGAAAAAGCCACTGGTATTCACCACCAGCCGGGTCACCTGGTGCGAGACCGCCTGGTCGGCCAGCCGCCGGCAGCCCACGGCCACCTCCAGCAAGGCCCCCAACGGTGAGGTCTGGCCGATGAAATAGAGTTCCTGGGGGGATAAAACCTCATTTCCAGGGATTAGGGGCGGGAACAGGCCCAGCCCCAGGGCGGCAGGCGGCCCCAGGTGCGACTGGCCCAGGTCCAGGTCCACCAGCCCCACTGGCCGGCCGGCGGCGTAGGCCCGGTAGACCAGGTAGCGGCTCAGGGTGGATTTGCCGGTGTCCGGGGCGCCCAGGACCAGGGCCGCGCCGCCCTCTTCCAGCCAGCGCCGGGCTGCAGCCTCCCATTCGGGTAAAATCTCCAAATTGGCCAGAAAGAGGAAATCGTCCGCCAAGGTGAAGTCCTAATTATCAT
>JBIOJX010000051.1:0-13751 GCA_044451265.1 Desulfobaccales bacterium | reverse complement strand
GTTAAAGCAGAAATAAATCATATGGAGGTGATCAGCATGCAGACCCACTTTCTCCCAGTCGCCCAAGCCCAGGTCGCGGTCGCCGAAGGCCAGATCGCTGATCAGTTGGCCCTTTACCTCATGGCCGTTAGTTGTTTATCCGCCATTACTCTTTGGCTGCTAGCTCTCGGCTGGCAGCCGGCGCGCTGAGTCGATGATCAAAGGGAATGTGCCGGTGAGTGAACCCCAAGGTTGGTTTGAGGCCATGGAAGCTGATCCAGGTTGGCAGGACCGGGAACCGCGTCAGCACCGCTGGAAGCTCGCTGCCGTCATGGCAATGGTCCTGTTGTTCTTCGGCTGACGCCCCCGGCCGGGTTTAATCCACCTAAACAAAAGGCGAATTCACGTTTGAGCCAGGTTCCCGCCTGGCCAAGTCTTTCAGAAAAATATCCTCCTACTTCAGCAAGGCCGCGGCCTGCTTGGCAAAGTAAGTCAAGATCAGGTCCGCGCCGGCCCGCTTGATGGCGGTGAGGGATTCCAACATCACCGCGGTTTCGTCCAGCCAGCCCAATTGGGCTCCGGCCTTGATCATGCTGTATTCGCCGCTCACCTGGTAGGCCGCCAGGGGCAGGTCGAACTCTGCCGCCAACTGGGCGATGATATCCAGGTAAGGCAGGGCCGGCTTGACCATGAGGATGTCGGCCCCCTCCTCCACGTCCAGGGCCGCTTCCCTCAGGGCCTCCCGGGCGTTGGCCGGGTCCATCTGATAGGCGCGGCGGTCGCCGAAGCTCGGGGCGCATTCCGCCGCTTCCCGGAAGGGCCCGTAAAAGCTGGAGGCGTACTTCACCGCGTAGCTCATGATGGGCACCATCTCGAAGCCCCGTTCGTCCAAGGCCTCCCGGATGGCGCCAACCCGCCCGTCCATCATATCCGAAGGGGCCACCAGGTCGGCTCCAGCCTCGGCATGGGACACGGCCACCTGGGCCAGGGCCTCGAGAGAGGCGTCGTTATCCACTTCTCCCTGATGGATCAGGCCGCAATGGCCGTGGGAGGTGTAAGCGCACATACAGACGTCGGTGATTACCAGCAACTCCGGCGTTTCCTTCTTCAAACGACGCACCGCCTGCTGCACCGCGCCCTTGGGGGAAGCGGCTTCGGAGCCGGTTTCATCCTTCTTCACGGGCAGCCCGAAGAGCAGCACCGCCGGCAGGCCCAGGTCCTTAATCTCCCTGGCCTCCTTCAGGAGCTGGTCCACGGAGAACCGCCAGACCCCCGGCATGGAGTCCACCGGCTGACGCACTCCCTGGCCCGGAGCCACGAACATCGGATAAATAAGGTCTTCCCGGCGCACAACCGTCTCCCGCACCATCTTCCTTAAGGTTTCACTCCGCCGCAACCGCCGGGGACGAAATACGAGCTCCATAACCTGCACCTTCCTGGTCAATCAGCACCTATTCAGATGCATGATAACCCGCCGCCATCCTGAGGCGACGATCTTTTTCGGCATACAATACCACTACTTCACGATTTTGCCAAAGTGTAACTTTTCCCGAATAGATTTTTTTATCCGCTTGCAAGCGCTCAGCTTATCGGGGACACTCGCGCCCAAAAATGCGGTGCTATAAATAGTAAACCCATGGGTTTAGTTCAGGTAGCTCCCAGGCGGTTGGACCCGGAATTGGGTCCCTCAGCGCACCGGGGTCCGGCGCAAAAAGGAGTTGACGCGGTTTGCCGGTATGGGATACTTATGGCGGTGCAAAACACAAAAAGAGTTGCGGGTGCGCGTATCAACAAATTATTAAGCCTGTTGTTGGCGGCGATCCTGGTGGCAGGCCTGGCGGGTTGCGGCTCGGCGCCGGTGCTGCCGGCAGCACCGCAGGCCGCGCCGGCGGTCCCGGAGCGTTCGGAAAATCCCGACCATGCCAAACTCAAAGAGGCCCTGACCGGCCCAGGGCTGCCTCCGGGGGAAGTGGCGGAGCTCAGTGACCGCCTCCTGGCCACCGGCAGTTTCGTCGACGAACAAGACATGGCCCGGCTGGAACTGGTCCTGCTCAAGAGCCTGAAGTCTCCGGACAAGGCCTACCACGCCGTTTTCTGGCGCAACCTGGGCATCATCCATTATAGCCAAAAGAAGTACAAGGCGGCCCGCCAGGAACTCCAGGCCTCCAATGAGCTGAACCCTAAAAATGGGCGCACCCATTTCTACCTGGCCAGGCTTTTCGCCAATGAAGGGGAGATTTACGAACGCCAGGGCAAGAAAAGCAAGGCCCGGCAGCAATTCAAGCGCGCCTCCATTGAAATGGAGATGGCCCGGAAGTTGGAACCCAGTAACCCCTTGTATCGCCAGGATGTCAAGCAGGCCACCGGCCGGGATTAGCTCACGCCAAGATGCAGGTCTCCTGTCCATATTGCGGCAATGACGACGACTTTTATGAAGTCGCCGAAGGCGTCACCATCACTACGTTTTACGTGCAAAACGAGGACGGCAGCTTTTCCACGGTGAGCGACGATTCGAAGATTCAAGGAGAAGTGCGCTTCTTTTGCGGCGAATGCCACAAGGAACTCAAGGAATACCACGAGCATTTCCTGGACATGCTTTTTTAGTTCCAAGTTCCAAGTTCCGAGTTTCGAGTTTTCCGGTCTGAGCCCTTCTGATTGAACCATTGCCTCAAGGCCGCAGGGAAGATTAATAATCTAAAATAGCGATTCATAGTCACTCTATTTATATCCACTAAGGCCCCGATCCCCAGCCAACTCGAAACTAAAAACTCGAAACTAAAAACTCGAAACTCGAAACTCTTTATGCCTGAACTTCCCGAGGTAGAAGTTATCCGACAGGGTCTGGCCCCCCGGCTGGTGGGCCGCCGCTTTCTCCGGGTCGCCGCGGGAGAAAAGTCCCTGCGCCGGCAGTCGTCCGTCCGGGAGCTGCGAAAATGGCTGGTGGGCCGGCAAATCCTCGACCTCACCCGCCGCGGCAAGTACCTGGCCTTTGCCCTGGAGGGCGGCGCCACCCTGCTGGTGCACCTGGGCATGACCGGCCATCTGCTCCTGGGTTCGGAGGCCAAACCCCTCCCTCCCCTGGAGCACGTCCACCTGGTCTTCCAGCTCGACGACGGCCTAGAACTCGTCTACCAGGACGTCCGGCGTTTCGGCCAGGTGCTGGTTTTCCCGCCTGGAACGGCGCCCGCGCCTCTCGAAAACGTCGGCCGGGAGCCCTTCTCCCGGGAGGTTACCCCCCAATGGCTGGCGGAGCAGGCCAGGGGGCGCTCCCGGCCCATCAAAAATTTTCTCCTGGACGGCCGCATCCTGGCCGGCATCGGCAACATCTACGCCTGCGAAATCCTGTTCGCCGCCCGGCTCCATCCCGCCACCCCGGCCTCGCACCTTGCCCTCAAGGATTGGGGCCTGGTGCTCAAAGAGACCCGGCGCATCCTCCAGGAAGCCATCCGCCAAGGCGGCACCACGGTCTCCAACTACCTCAACAGTCAGGGCGAAGCCGGCCTCTTCCAGGTCCAACTCCTGGTTTACGGCAAGACCGGCGAACCCTGCCGCCGCTGCGGCGCCCCCATCTCCCGCCTGGTCCAGGCGGGCCGCAGCAGCTTTTTTTGCCCGGCCTGTCAAAGAAGGGCCGATTAAGACCTCGGAACCGACCGGTCTGGTAACACAGGCTTTCCAGCCTGTGCCGAGTGCAGATAGGCTTCCAAACTCGACTTGGGAGACAGAATAAGCCGGGTGTCCTTTTTTCCCCTGGCATTTTGAGAATTATGGGTTAAAATTACAAGTTGAATCAGATCAAGGATCGGAATGAGGCTGTTATGAAAACGAATATCCATCCCAAATTTAATAAGACTACGGTGCGCTGTGCCTGCGGCACCGAATTCGTCACCGGCTCCACCACTGACGGTATCCGGGTGGAGATCTGTTCCAAGTGCCATCCCTTCTTCACCGGCAAGCAGAAGCTGGTGGATACGGCCGGCCGGGTGGAACGGTTCCGGCGCAAGTACGCTCACCTGGAAAAGAACAAACCGGCTGCCGACACGGCTGAATGAAGCCGGTGGACACCAAACTGGCGGTGGGTGGCCAGGCAGTCCTGGAAGGCGTCATGATGCGCTCCCCACGGGCTCTGGCCATCGCCGTGCGCCGTCCCGACGGCACCATCCTCCTCAAGGATGAGCCCTATATTTCCCTGGCGGAGACCTATCCGCTCCTGAAGCGCCCCTTCGTGCGCGGCCCGCTGACGCTGATCGAGGCCATGGTGACCGGGGTCAAGGCCCTGACCTTCTCGGCCCAGGCCGCCCTACAAGAGGAGGAGGCAGAGGAGCAGCCCCTGGGCTGGGGCAGTATCACCCTGACCCTGGGTGGCGCCTTTCTGTTGGCCTTTCTGTTCTTCGGCTTTCTGCCCCATTGGCTGAGCGGCCTGGCCGGCCGCCTGTCCGGGCACCCCATCACTCCGGCGGACCTGTCCTTTCACGTCGTCGACGGCATCATCAAGACCTCTTTTATCCTGCTGTACATCTGGGGCATCTCCCTGTTTCCCGATATTCACCGGGTCTTCCAATATCACGGGGCGGAACACAAGTCCATCTGCACCTTCGAGGCCGGGGAGCCCCTGGAAGTGGCCTACGCCCGGCAGCACCCCACGGCCCACGCCCGTTGCGGCACCTCCTTTATCCTGGTGGTGCTCCTGGTGAGCATCTTCATCTTTGCCATCTTCTTCCCGCTGTTTCCCGGCCTGACGCATCGCGGCCTGGCCAACAACTTTCTCCAGGTGGTCATCAAGGTGGGCTTGATGTTCCCCATTGCCGCGGTGTCCTATGAAATCATCCGCTGGGGCGGCAAACATGGCCACACTTTCCTGGCCCGCTTCCTCCTCTGGCCGGGGCTGGCCACCCAGCGCCTCACCGCCCTGGAGCCGGACGACTCCATGCTGGAGGTGGCCCTGGAGGCCCTGAAGGCAGTGGTGGCCCGGGAGAAGCAGCCGGATACCGCCGAAGAGCTCTCAGTGGCGGCCATCCCCTGCGCCCAATGCCAGAATTGAAGCCTGACCTTCCCCCATCCCCACTTCCCCACGACCAACAGCACACAGCAAACAGCAAACTCTACATCGGGCCGGCCGGCTGGGATTATCCCGATTGGCAGGGAGTGGTCTATCCCCCCGGGGTTAAGGGCGCCGGCCGCCTGGCCTTTTTGGCGGCGCTTTTCCAGGTGGTGGAGATCAACGTCACCTTTTACCGGCCCCTGGGTCCCAGAGATGCGGAGCGCTGGCTGGCGGCGGTGGCGGAGCAGCCGGAGTTTCGGTTCACCGCCAAACTCTGGCAGGTCTTCACCCACGAACGGCATTTGTCCGCTCCGGACCTGGCCCAATTTCAGGCCGGCCTGGAACCGCTGTTCGACGCCGGGCGCCTGGGGATGCTCCTGGCCCAATTTCCCTATTCCTTCCACAACACCGCCGAAAACCGCGCCTATTTATTGAGCCTCAAATCTCTCTTGCGAAAATATCCGCTGGCAGTGGAGGTGCGACACCGCTCCTGGCAGCAACGCGCGGTGCGCGAGTTTTTGGCCGAGGCGGGCCTCGATTTTTGCAACATCGACCAGCCCCTGGTCTCCTATCCCATGGGGGCCACCCGCTGGGTCACGGGGACGAAGGGGTATCTCCGCTGCCATGGACGCCGGGGGGAGAAATGGTTTGAATTCGGGGAAGACCGCGGCGCCCGCTACGATTACCTGTATGGGCCGGAAGAATTAGCCGAACTGGCGGGGCGAGCGCAAGCATTAAGGGCAAAGGCCGCGGCAGCCTACGTCATTTTCAACAACCACCCCGCCGGCAAGGCCGTGGCCAACGCCCTGGAATTGCTCCACATCCTGAAGCCAGCCTACTGCCCTACCCTGCCCGCCTGTCTGACCGCGGCCTTCCCCTCGCTGGCAGGTTGGGCGGAGGTGGAAAATGGCAAGCAGGACGCGCCTTTATTCGACTAGCAGGTAATTGGTGGGGCGGCCGTCCCGGCCGCCCGATGAGGTTGGCGGGCGAGACGCCCGCCCCACCAAGAATCCCATATTCTTAACCAATTGAAAAATAACTGCCAATTCGATAGAATGCTGCCAATTTTGGAGTGGTGGAGATTAACGCACATGCGGCAGTCAGCTTCGATCGCCTCCCGGCCTGCAGTCCCCTCGCCGGAAGTTAGCATACCATCTGCCAAACCTAATAAATCTGGGCTGCGGGCCGATTTTGCCATCAAACTGCTGGTGCCCCTGCTTCTGGCCGCGGCCTTGGTTATGGCCTACCATTGGGGCTCCTGCCGCGCTTATGGGCAATTGCTGCGCAGTCATACCTACAGTGCCTGGCTGCCGGGGTTGGCCGCCGGTTATACCCTGGTGATGCTGGGCTTCCAGCTCCTGCGCACCATCCTCTGGGCCGGCTACCAGCCCTATCCCCTGGCCGAGGGTCCTTTGCCCAGCCTGACCGTGATCATCCCGGCCTATAACGAAGGGGCCATGGTGGAAAAGGCCGTCTACTCGGTGGCGGCCGCTGATTATCCCGCGGCGCGGCTGGAGATCATCTGCATCGACGACGGCTCCCGGGACAATACCTGGCTCTATATTCAACGGGCCCAGAAGCGTTATCCCCACCTGGTCAAGGCCCTGCGCTTCCCGGAGAACCGGGGCAAGAAGGCGGCCCTTTATGCCGGTTTCACCCGGGGTCGGGGCGAGGTCTTCGTCACCGTGGATTCCGACAGCGTCATCGAACCGGATGCGCTGCGCCATTTGGTGGCCCCGCTGCAACAGGACGAGCAGATCGGGGCGGTGGCCGGCAACGTCAAGGTCTTCAACCGCCATCAGAGCCTCATCGGCAAGATGCAGGGGGTCCGCTTTGTCAACCTGGATTACCTGCGGGCCGCACAGTCCCGGTACCGCACGGTGATCTGCACGCCGGGATCCCTGTCGGCCTACCGGCGGGAGGCCCTCCGGCCCCATTTGGAGGCCTGGCTGCACCAAACCTTTCTGGGCGCCCCTTGCCCCCACAGCGAAGACCGGGCTCTGACCAATTTTATCCTGCGGGGCGGTTATTACACCTGTTACCAGCGCCCCGCTGTGGTTTACACCTTGGTCCCCGAGACCTATAAGGGCGTGTGCAACATGTACCTGCGTTGGGAGCGCGGCAACGTGCGGGAATCCGCGGTGCAGTTGGGCTACCTCTTCACCCGCTACCGCCCCAAACACCGCCTCCTGCCCATCGTGGAATTCTTCCTGGCCCAACTGGAATATCCCCTTACCCTGCTCTTTTTCGCCCTCTTGCTGGCCTCGATGGCCGTCTATCCCCCGCTGCTCTTGAAGTTATTGGCGCTCCTGGGGATCGGTTCCCTGCTCAACCTGATCTATTACCTCTGGCTGGAACGCGACCTGGAGTTCGTCTACGGCATCATCTACAGCTATTACGCCTTCTTCCTGCTCCCCTGGATCTATCCTTACGCCTTCGTTACCGTCCGGGACCGCCACTGGCTGACGCGGTAGCGACGTTTCCTTAAGTATCTATCGAACTTTCCGAGTGAATCTTACCTTAACAATCCTAGGAATCTCAGGGTCTAATTAATCAAGGAGCGACCAGAAGTTTGTTCCACACTTTGATTAGGTAGAAAGGTGACGACCATGAATTCCTCTTTAGCATCGTTAATGCTTGTTTCCAGTGTATTTGCCCTGACCTGCTGTATCCTCAGCCTTTTTGACCATTCCAAGAAAGGCCAGGTGTTGTTCAGACTCTGGAGATAGCCGAATATTCCGAGAGTGGTCTTTTCCGCTCTTGGCAAGATTATCCGCACCTGAGATGCAAGGGCGACCCAGCGGGTCGCCCTTTTTTATGCTGGTGGGGATGGGGGTGTGGGGGGCGAGCAGGGATTTCTGTAAGTATCCCTGGCCTTCCCTCCACAACTTTTTCTAAAAGATTAACGCCCCGAAGCCCCGGGTGAGCAGGGCCAGGACGGTGGCCAGAACCAGGGTGGTCACCACCGCGGTGGCCGCGCCCTTCCAGCCGATCTCCCGGCTCAGGGCGGCAATGGTGGCGGCGCAGGGGATGTAAAAGATGACGAAAACGGTGAAGGTGAGGAGTTGGGTGAGGGTTAAAGCCGTCGTAATGTGCGTGGTGCCCAAGGCCTCGGTGAGCATGATCAGGGACAGTTCCTTGCGCATGATGCCGAAGAGCAGGGTGACCCCCACTGAGGCCGGCAGCCCCAAAAGCGCGGTGAAGGGCCGGCACGCCTGGTTAACGTAAGTCTCAAAGCCGTAATATTTCAGCAGGCTCAGGACTAGACTGCCCACGATGAGAATGGGCCAGGCGATGACGATAAATTCCTTCAGGCTGTGCCAGGACTTGCGAGCCACGTTTTTCAAGGTCGGGAGGCGATACTCGGGAATCTCCATCAGCAGCCCCGGCGAGACCTCCGGCAGAATAAAGGTGGACAGCCGACCCAGGAGGCCGATGACCAGCAGGTTGAAGAAATAGACCCCCAGGGCCCAGTACGGCCCCAGGGCGTAGGCCACCAGCGCGAAGATGATCACCGAGCGGGCCGAACAGGGAATGAGGATGGCCAGCATGGCCACCACCAGGCGGTCCCGGGGACTCTCCAGGATGCGGGTGGACATCACCGAGGGCACGCTGCAGCCGTAGCCCAGGATGAAGGGGATGATGGACTTGCCGTGCAGGCCCAAGAGGTGCATCAGGTTGTCCATCAGGAAGGCCACCCGGGGCAGATAGCCGCTGTCCTCCAGGACGGCCAGGCCGATGAGAAAGGGCAACAGGTAAGGCAGAACGATGGCCACCCCGCCGAAGATGCCCATGAGCAGTCCGTCGGTCAGGGTGTAGGCCAGGGTTTGGCTTCCCAGCCAGGCCTGGCCGGCCTTTTGGGCCAGATCCAGGTACGAGGTCAGGAAATTCTCCAGGTTTTGGCCGACGCGGAAGACCCCCTGGAAAAAGAGGCCCAGGGTCAGCACCAGCAGCACGTAGCCCCAGAATTTGTGGGTGGCGATGTGATCCAGCCGTTTGCGCCAATCGGGCTTGCCCGCGGGCCTGACCACCGCCACCTGCTCGAAGACGTTGACGCTCAGGGCGTGGCGCTCGGAGGAGATGACGGTCTCCGGGAGCCGCCCGTGGCTTTCCGCCAAAATCTTTTGCCGGTGCCGCACCAGCGCCACGCAATCGGGGTGGCGTCGGCCCACCTCCTCCAGCAAGTACGGGTCGTCCTCCAAAAGTTTGACCAGCATGAAGCGGTGCGGCAGGCCCAATTCACAGGCCCGGTTCTCATCCAGGTGGTTGCTGAGCTCGGCAATCTCCTGCTCCACGTCGGCGCTGAAGAGCATCTGGACGGGCTGCACCCCGCCATGACCGGCCTGGATGGCAGTCTCCAACAGCTCGGTCAGGCCCCGGCCTACGGCGGCCACGCAGGTCACCACCGGCACCCCCAGCAGTTCCGAGAGCTTCCCGGCGTCGATGACCGTCCCCTTGCGGGCGGCTTCGTCCATCATGTTCAGGGCCACCACCAGGGGGCGCTCCAGGCTCATCAGCTCCAGGGTAAGCTCCAGGCTGCGCCCCAGCAGGGAGGCGTCGATGACGTTGACGATGACGTCGGCCTCGCCGGAGAGCAGGTAGTTGCGGGAATTCAGCTCGGCCTGGTCGGTGGAGGTGAGGGAATAGACCCCGGGCAGGTCCACGCAGGTGATCTGTTCACCTTCGAACACCACCTGGCTGACGGTATATTTCACCGTGGTGCCCGGAAAATTGGACACCGCGGCCTTATAGCCGCTAAAATAATTAAAAATGGTGCTTTTGCCGCAATTGGGCTGGCCGATGAAGGCAATTTTCATAGGGTATTGGCCGGTAGTTCAGCCTCTCCTTGGAAACTGGCTCTGATCAATGCTTAAGTTTAGCCTTACTGATATTCAATTGCAATTAAATATTCTCTGGTCTGGAAAAATAAGCGGACCCGGCGCTCAGGTTCCTGAGATAGGAAGGTTTTTCCCTAAATATCTTGACACTCTGATATACTTCTTTATATTAAATATTTTGCCAGTCATGGCCAAAGCCGCACCCATTGACTCAAGATGAAAGCCAGGAAAACCCTGCAAATCTCCATCAAAGCCATTCCCGAGACCGGCAAGGACGTGAGCCTGGACCTGGGCCAAGAATGGTTTAAGCGTTGGCGAGAGGAAGACCCGGGTCTGGAATTCTCCCTGGCGGCCATACGCGGCACCGTGAATCTGTCCAAACACGGCCATGACATCCTGGTGCGGGGACGGTTGGAAGGCGAATTGGGTCTCACCTGCGGCCGCTGCCTGGAGCCCTTCACCGCCCCGGGGGAGACGGATTTCGACTTGCTGCTGGTGCCCGCCCCCACGGGCGCAGGCCCGCTAGACGAAGAATTATCGGCCCAAGAATTGGATGTCGATTTTTACACGGACGAGACTGTGGACCTGGAGGCCATCATCCGGGAGCAGATCATCCTGATGATGCCCTTGAAACCGCTGTGCCGGGAGGACTGCCAGGGCTTGTGCCCCAACTGCGGGGCCGACCTCAACCTGGAGCCCTGTTCCTGCCAGGCGGCAAAGAGTGATTCTCCCTTCGCCCAACTGGCGAAGCTGAAAGTATAGCCGTAGGGGCGAACCTGGTGTTCGCCCGGGCGAATACAAGATTCGCCCCTACACCTGATAGAGACTTTAATAAGGAGAAAACCATGCCTTTACCCAAGCATAAGACATCCAGTTCGAAAAGGAACACGCGGCGCTCTCACGATTTCCTGACTCCGCCGCAGTTGTCCAACTGCCCCAAGTGTAACGAGCCGCGCCTGCCGCACCATGTCTGCCCCTCTTGCGGTTTTTACAAGGGTCGGCTGGTGGTGCCGAAAGTCGCGGAGTAAGGCGGGGTCATGGATTACCTGCTCACCGAGGAGCAAGCGATGCTCCAGGATCTGGCCCGCCAGATCACCAAGGAGCGCATCAAGCCCATCCGGGCCCAACTGGACGAAGAAGAGACCTTTCCCTGGGATATCCTGGCCGATCTGGCCCAGGCCGACCTCTGCGGCACCATCATCCCCGAGGCTTACGGCGGACTGGGGCTGGGCTGCATGGAGAACTGCCTGGTCCTGGAGGCCCTGTCCGAGGGTTGCGTCGGCGTGGCCACCACCTATGCCGCCAGCTTCCTGGGGGCCTATCCCCTGCTGCTCTTCGGCACTGAGGCGCAAAAGGGCCGCTATCTGCCGCCCCTGGCCCGGGGCGAGGCCCTGGGCGCCTTCTGCCTCACCGAACCCCAGGCCGGCTCCGACGCCGGCGCGATTTTGACCACTGCGGTGAAAGACGGCGACTATTACGTCCTGAACGGCACCAAGCAGTGGATCACCAACGCCGGCGAGGCCGAATTCTACACGGTCATCGCCCTCACCGACCGCAACAAGGGGGCCCGGGGCGCCAGCGCCTTCGCGGTGGAAAAGAGCGATCCCGGCATCTCCTTCGGCAAAAAAGAGAAAAAAATGGGCATCCGGGCCTCGGTCACCCGGGAGGTGATCCTCGAGGACTGCCGCATCCCCAAAGACCGCCTGATCAGCAAAGAGGGCATGGGCTTCATCGTCACCATGCGGACCCTGGACAACGCCCGCCCCGGCGCCGGGGCCCTGGCCGTGGGCCTGGCCCAGGGCGCCCTGGACGAAGCCGCCTCTTTTGCCAAGGAACGCCACCAGTTCGGCACCGCCATCTTCTCCTTCCAGGCGGTCCAGCATATGCTGGCCGACATGGCCACCAAAATCGAGGCGGCCCGGGCCCTGGTCTACTCCGTGGCCCGCTTCGTCGACACCAAGCCCAAGGACTACTCCAAGGAAGGGGCCATGGCCAAGCTCTTCCCCACCGACATGGCCATGCAGGTGACCATTGACGCGGTCCAGGTCATGGGCGGCCACGGCTACATGCGGGAATACCCGGTGGAAAAGATGATGCGGGACGCCAAGATCCTCCAGATCTTCGAAGGCACCAACCAGATCATGCGCAATATCATCGGGTTGGCGCTGAATAAGGAATACTCTAGGAAGAAATAGGCGTCAGATTGCGCCAATTTTTAACTGGCCCTAGGCTCCTTCTGAGACCTGAACATCTGCTCCGGAATCGGAGTTAAATGGTTATGGGCAAACGGATGGCCAAAAAGATAGTAATAACTCTCTTTTTTCTCATCGCTTTAATAATTTTATTTACTGATTACGGGAAAGAAATTGAGAAGGTTCTTTTCTCAAAAGAGGCTATAGTTGAGAAGAAAATCGAGCCATTGCCCTCGGCAAGCGAAAACACTCAGTCCGCCGAAATCGAAGCATATTATCCTTTAAAACAAATTAAAATACGACACTATACGAGTATCCACTCAACAAGAGGAAAGGCAGTTTTTATCTTAACTACCTTACCTAAAAGAGAATTAAATGGAAAAACAGTAACCCCATTGAAAATGGATCATGTAACAGAACATGGTGTTTCAAATTTATATACTATTTTCGTTGTTAGTGGATCTGAGGGAACCTATTATCTTGCAATTCAGGCGGCTAAAGCTAAAGAACCTAAGATATATCCCCCTATTTATTATTTTAAAAAGCCCATTAAAGTTGGGAATGAATGGAAGAGTGGTCCTACCACTGGCATTATTGAAAGCGTCGATGATGACGTTAGCGTTCCGGCAGGAACCTTTCATCACTGCCTAAGGGTGAAGACCACGTATCCTAACCAGACCAAAACAGAATGGTTTGCCCCGGAAGTTGGTTCAGTAAAATTTATCTTCAACCTTTCCGATTCAAGCTATAGTACTACTGAATTAGAAAAATATGAATAAGAGGTCAACAAATAATTTCCTGAGGGAAAGGGTTTTACAGGCCATATCCTCCTGACTCGATAATCATGTTCAAAATCATCGTTTGCATCAAACAAGTGCCCGACACCCAGGAAATCCGCCTGGACCCGGTGACCCATACCCTGAAGCGGGAGGGCGTCAAGGCCATCATCAATCCCTTTGACCTCTACGCCCTGGAGGAAGGGTTACGGGTGAAGGATGCCCAGGGCGGCCAGGTCACGGTGCTCACCATGGGTCCGCCCCAGGCCGAAGCGGCCCTGAGGGAGGCCATGGGCTACGGCGCCGATGCCGCGGTGCTCCTTTCCGACCGGGCCTTCGCCGGGGCTGACACCTGGGCCACGGCCCTGACCCTGTCCAAGGCCATCGAAAAATTGGGCGCAGTGGATTTGATTTTCACCGGCAAGCAGGCCATCGACGGCGACACCGCCCAGGTGGGGCCGATGCTGGCCGCCATCCTGGATATCCCTTTCGCGGCCTGGGCCCGTAAGCTCACCTTCGGCGAGGACGGGACGTTAACGGTGGAGCGTCTTCTGGACCACGGCTATGACGCCGTGGAGGTTAGGCTTCCGGCCCTCATCACCGTGGTCAAAGAGATCAACGAACCCCGGGTGCCCTCCTTTAAGGCCAAACTTAGCGCCAAGAAAGCGGCCATCCCGGTCTGGGGCGTTGCCGACCTGGGACTGGACGCTGAGCAAGTGGGCCTGAACGGCTCCTTCACCCAGGTGGTGAAGGTCTTTCCGCCGCCGGCCCGGGGCCAATCCGAGGTCTGGACCGGCGACCCGGCGGAGCTGGCCGGCCGCCTCTGGCAGCGGCTGAAGGTAATGTCTAAAGGCGCAGAGACGCCTTAACCGTAGGGGCGGACCCGGGGGTTGGCCCACCCATCCAGCGGGGAAACACCGGTGGCCCC
>JBIOJX010000050.1:0-13878 GCA_044451265.1 Desulfobaccales bacterium | reverse complement strand
TGGTGGAGGTGCAGTTGCAGTAGGACTGACACAGATTCGCATTCAAACGGGTTTTTTAGCCGCAGGTTTTACCGTGAAAGTCAAATCCCCCTAAATCCCCCTTTGCTAAAGGGGGACTTTAAAACCCCCCTATGAAAAAGGGGGGCAGGGGGGATTTCGACGCCGGCAGGTGGCCGCCAGGAAAATAGTCATTGGCCCGCTACCCGGCATCAGGACTCCGGATGGGCCATCTTATAGGGATCAACCAGGCGATCGAAATCCTCTGCCGAGATGTAACCGAGCTGCAGGGCGGCTTCCTTGAGGGTCAGCCCCTGGTCCTGGGCCAGATGGGCAATCCGGGCCGCCTGGTCGTAACCGATCACCGGGCTCAGGGCCGTAACCAGCATCAGGGAGCGGTGCAGGTAGGCGTCGATCTGCTCCCGGTTGGGCTTCAGGCCCGCCACGAGAAAGTCGGTGAAGTTATGGCAGGCGTCGGCCAGCAGCTTGAGGGACTGGCTGACATTAAAAATGATCAGCGGCTTATAGACGTTCAGCTCCAGGTAGCCCCCGGCCCCGGCGAAGGCCACCGCGGCGTCGTACCCCATGACCTGCACGGCCACCATGGTCAACGCTTCGCATTGAGTCGGGTTGACCTTGCCGGGCATGATCGTCGACCCCGGCTCATTGGCCGGCAGTTCCAGTTCGTGCAGCCCCGCCCGGGGGCCGCTGCCCAGCAGCCGGATATCGTTGGCAAGCTTGTAAAGGGATACGGCCAGGGTCTTCAGCACGCCGCTAACCATAACCAGGGCATCGTGGGCGGCCAGGACCGTAAACTTGTTGGGCGCCGGGACGAAGGGCAGCCCGGTCAGGTCGGCCAGATGCCGGATCGCCAGGTCCCCGAACCCCTGGGGGGCGTTGAGGCCGGTGCCCACCGCGGTGCCGCCCAGGGCCAGCCGGTAGAGCCCGGGCAGGGCCGCCTGGATTCTCGCCAAATTGTCGTCCAGCATCCCCACGTAGCCGGAAAATTCCTGGCCCAGGGTCAGGGGTATGGCGTCCATCAGGTGGGTCCGGCCGATCTTGACAATCTCCGCCCAGCTCTGCGCCTTCTCGTCCAGGGCGTCTCTCAACTTCCTGACCCCAGGGAGGAGGCGCGCCTGGATCGCAGTGACCGCGGCCAGATGCATGGCGGCGGGAAAGGCGTCGTTGGAGGATTGGCCCAGATTGACGTGATCGTTGGGGTGAATCGGCGCTTTGCTCCCCAGGACCCCGCCCGCCAGCTCGATGGCCCGGTTGGCGATCACTTCGTTGACGTTCATGTTGCACTGGGAGCCGCTCCCGGTCATCCAGACGTGCAGGGGAAAATGGTCGTCCAGTTTGCCCTCGATGACCTCTTCCGCGGCCCGAATGATTAGCCCGGCTTTATCTGCCGGCAGCCGCCCCAGTTCCCGGTTGGCCAGGGCCGCGGCCTTCTTGACCAGGGCCAGGGCCCGGATCACCTCCAGGGGCATTAAATCGTCGCCGATGGCAAAGTGGAGCAGCGATCGCTGGGTTCCCGCCCCCCAATAGCGGTCTGCCGGGACCTCGATTTCTCCCAGGCTGTCGCTTTCCCGTCTCGTTTTTCCCGGTTCAGGCCCCATGCGGCTCTCTCCGTTAAAGGTTTGCCATTAGTTGTTATCCGGGCACCTGAGCTCAGTCGGTTGGCTCAGATGCTCCAGCTTCTCGGTGAGTTTGGTGTTCTCCGAGTAGTCCACCGGGCAGGCGATGACCGAGACCGTGTCCTCGGCCAGGGCCTGCGTGAGCGTCGGCAGCAGGTCGCCGGCCGCCTGAATAAAGTGGCCTTGGGCTCCGAAGCTTTCGGCGTACTTCACGAAGTCGGGGTTGCCGAAGTCCACCTGCGACGAGCGGTGTAACTGCATGGCCATCTTCCACTTGATCAGGCCGTAGCTCCCGTCCACCCAAACCAGGATGACGAAGGGAATTTTCTCCCGCAGGGCGGTTTCGATTTCCTGGGAGTTCATCAAAAAGCCGCCGTCTCCCATGACCGCCAGCACCCGGCGGCCGGGATAGGCCAGCTTGACCCCCAACGCCCCGGGCAGGGCAAACCCCATGGTGGACAGCCCGTTCGAAACCAGGCAGGTATTCGGCCGATAGGTGGGATAGAGGCGGGCCATCCACATCTTGACTGCGCCGCTATCCACCAGGACGACGTCGTCCCGTCCCAGAGCGGCGCGGATATCCGCCACCAGGCGCTGGGGTTTCACCGGATAAGACTCATCGCGCCGGCCGCGCTCCAGTTCCTGCCGCAGCAGGCAGCGGATTTGCCGCTCGGTGGCGACCAGCCCGGGTTTGGGTGAGACCCTGGCGGCCAGGGCCGCAAGAGCCGCGGGCAGGTCGCCTTGCACCTCCACCGCGACGTTGTAATAGGCATCCACCACGGCCGGGAAGCTATGCAGATGAATGATTTGTTTGTCTCCGGCGGGATTGAGCCGCGCCGGCGGGAACTCCTGCAATTCATAGCCGACGCTGACAATTACGTCCGCCTGATCGAAGCCGAAGTTGACATAATCGTGCACCATGAAGCCCATGGCCCCGAGGGCGTTGGGGTGGTCGTCCGGAAAGACGCCTTTGCCATGGAAGGTCGTGGCCACCGGAATCTGCAGCTTTTCGGAGAACTGGATCAAAGCCTCCTGCGCCCGATGGCGGGCCGCGCCGTGTCCGGCCAGGATGACGGGGGTCCTGGCCGATTCCAGCAGCCTGGCCGCCTCGGCGATCTGGGCCGGGTCAGGGGCCGAGGCCTGCACCGGATGCAGGGGCAAAGGCCGCAGCGTCGGTTCGACCGCCAGCGCTTCCACGTCCTGGGGGATGGCCAGATAAACGGCGCCGGGCCGCTCCGTCTGGGCGAGGTTAAAGGCGTGGCGGATCATCTCGGGGGTTGCACCTGGGGTAAGGAGGGTGTCGGCCCACTTGGTCACCGGCTTAAACATGGACACCAGGTCCACCACCTGATGGGTCTCCTTGTAGATCCGCCCCAGGCCCACCTGGGCGCTAAGGGCCACCAGAGGGGTACTGTCCGTCTGGGCGTCGGCGACCCCGAGCAGCAGGTTGATGGCCCCGGGACCGAGGGTGGCGAGGCAAACCCCCGCCTTGCCGGTAACCCGGCCGTACATCTCGGCCATGAAGGCGGCGCCCTGCTCCGAGCGCACCAAAATGAAGCGCAGGCGCGAATCGTTGAGGGCATCCACCAGGTGGATGATCTCCTCGCCGGGGAGACCGAAAATGTATTCTACCCCTTCGTTCTCCAGGCATTTGGCGATGAGTTGGGCGACGTTCATCTAGATCATATCCAAGCACAGGCTGGAAAGCCGGTGCTACCAATAAACGAGACTCTTCGGTCGCTGCGCTCCTTCAGAATGACAGATCTTTCAGCCAATAACAGAAAAAAGAATCATTTGTTGCCATAAAGGGTCTGGATGGCTTCGTGCAGTTTCAGGGCCAGGGGCGAGGCCGCCATCTTGTCCGTCATCACCTCAAGGTAGGCTCCGGTGCCACAGGTTTCGGCCTGCGCCATCGCCGCGTCCAGTTCCGCATTGGTGGTCACCCTGGTCGTGAACCAGTCGGTGCAGCCGAAAACCCCGGGGAACTGCTGGTAGTTCCATTGGGCGATCTCATTGTAACAGCTCAGCGGGTCCTTGCAGAGCAAGCGTTCAATAGTGTACCCCTGGTTGTTGAGGCAGAAGATGATGGGCTTCAAGCCGTAGCGGCAGATCTGGCTAAGCTCCTGGATGGTGAACTGATGCGAACCTTCACCGGTGATGAGCAGGGTGCGCCGCTGGGGTGAGGCCAGCGCCGCGCCGAAGGCCGCGGGGGTGGCCCAACCCATGGAGGCCCAGAGCGTCTGGTTGAGAAACGTCGAGCCTCGCGGCATCCGGGCGAAACCGAGTCCAAAGGAGACGGTGCCGGTCTCGGCGACGACGAGGTCGCCGGGCCTAAAAAACTTCTCCCAGCGCGGGTAGAGATAGTCCGGGGTGATCCTATCGTTAGGGGCGCCGACGGGCTCGCCCAGCCCGTGAACCTGGGGGGCCGGCACGCGCTTCCGGCTAACCTGCCTGGCCAGGGCCGCCAGGGCGTCCGGCATTTCGATGTGGGAGAAGAAGGCATGGCCCACCCGCACGGAGTGGTGCCTGATCTCGATCACCCTGGCCGGGTTGAGGTTGGCGGTATAGGCGCCGGTGTTGAGATCGCTCCACAGGGCGCCGAGGTTCAAGACACAGTCACAACCCTCGATGAACTCCCGAATCTCGGGGTTCATGAGCCGGCCGTCGTACATGCCGATGTATTGCGGGTGGGTCTCATCCAGGGTCGTTTTATCCATCAGCATGGTGGCAAAGGGGAGGCCCGTGGCCTCCACCAGGGCCTGGGCCGCGGCGCTGCACCCCAGGCGGGTAATGAGGTAGCCCGCCAGGATGGCGGCGGTCTTGGCCTGGGCGAGCTTCTCGGCCATGGCGTCGACCGCTGCGGCCAGCGTCGCCGGGTCACTGGCGGGGACCGGCGTGGGCGTCACGATGGCGGGTTCCCCCGCCAGCGGGGCATCGGCATAGTCGGCCGGGATAGCCAGATAAACGGGGCGCCGGTGCGTGATGGCGGCAGTGACCAGTCGATCCATCTCGGCGGCGGTGTTCTCCGGCGTCAGGATGGCGCTGGCGCAAACGGCCGGCTGGGTCATCTTCATGAACAGATCGAATTCGCCGTTCCCCAGGGTGTGGTGCACGATGCGATGTTCCCGCTGGGTCCTGAGGTTGGGCATGCCGACCAGGTGAAACACGGGCAGATGTTCGCTATAGGAGCCGGCGACGCCGCCCAGGGCGATCAATTCGCCCACGCCGAAGGTCGTGGCCAACGCCGCAAAACCGTTGATCCGGGCGTAGCCGTCGGCCGCGAAGGCGGCGTTCAATTCGTTGGAGCAGCCGATCCAGCGAACTTCCGGGTCAGTGCAGATGGCGTCGCTGATGCCGAAAGAGTAGTCGCCGGGAACGCCGAAGACATCCTTGATGCCCAATTGCTTCAAGCGACTTAGGACATAATCGATTACGGTTTGGCTCATGCGGCGATTCTCCTTAATGTTATTTGTTAAGTTCCCTTGCCTGCTTTGGCAATGCCTTGGAGCCGCATCTCGCCGGCTGAGGGCCTTGACAGGCGAAAAAAGAGCCATCATGTTTATTCTCATATGCCCTTTAATCGCTTTACAGACCTGAAGGAGACCTATACATGGCTGATATCCTGCGCTTCGCCGATGAGTTGGGGCCGGCAAAGATTATTCAGGTGTATGAACCCACGATTGATTTGAAGGCTGTCCTGGTCATAGACAATATCGCCATGGGGCCGGCCATCGGCGGCATCCGCATGGCCCCCGACGTCTCCATTGAGGAATGCATCCGGCTGGCCCGCACGATGACCTTAAAGAACGCCGCCGCCGGGCTGTCGCACGGAGGCGGCAAGACGGTGGTCTATGCCGACCCGAAGGTGCCCAAGCCTCAGAAGGAACGCCTGATCCGGGCCCTGGCTTGCGCCTTGCGGAATTTCCCGGAATACGTCATGGGGCCGGACATGGGGACCGATGAAGAGTGCATGGCCTGGATCAAAGATGAAATTAACCACAGTGTCACCGGGCTGCCTGCCGAAGCCGGCGGTATTCCCATAGACCAGATCGGCGCCACGGCCTGGGGGATTAGACACGCCATAGAAGTGGCCCTGCCGTATTGCGGCTTCCCGGCAGGGTTCAGTCTGGCCAAGGCGAGGCTGGCGGTTCAGGGTTTCGGCGCGGTGGGCAAAAACGCCGCGCGTTTTCTGGCCGAGCAAAAGGTCATCCTGGTGGGCGCCGCCGACTCCCAGGGGTCGGTATATGATCCGGACGGTCTCGATGTGAACAAGCTCATCAGGTTGAAAGACGCCGGCAAAAGCGTGGTCGATTATCCCGAAGGCCAAAAATTCGACCGGGATGCGATTGTCGGCTTCGATTGCGACATCTGGATCCCGGCCGCCCGCCCCGACGTGGTGACTAAGAACAATATGCAGGCCCTCAAGGCCAAATTGGTGGTGGAAGGCGCCAACATCCCCGTAACCCCCGAGGCGGAAAAATACCTGCATGAGCAGGGGGTTCTGTGCATTCCGGATTTCATCGCCAACTCGGGTGGCGTGATCTGCGCCGCCATGGAATACCGGGGTAAAATCGAAAGCGAAGCCATAGAAGTTATTGAAAAAATGGTTCGCACCAACACTCGCCTGGTTTTGGAAGAATCCCGGACCAAAAATATCTTGCCCCGGGAGGCCGCCATGAATCTGGCCGTGACCCGCGTGCAAAAGGCCATGTCCTTCAAGCGCTGGTCGATTTATTGATTTGTAGGGGCGGCTCTCGAGCCGCCCTTCTTGAACTGGCGTAGGGCGCGAGGCGACTATGGAAAAACGCGTCATCATCATGGGGGGGGCAGGCCGGGATTTTCACAATTTCAACCTGCTTTTCAAGGATAATCCCGACTACCGGGTGCTGGCCTTTACCGCCGCTCAAATTCCCCTGGTACACGATCGCATCTACCCCCCGGAGTTGGCTGGTTCCCTTTACCCGGCAGGCATCCCTTTCTACCCGGAGGAAGACCTGACCGCCCTGATCCGGGACCACCGGGTCGATCTGGTGGTTTTTTCCTACAGTGACGTCGCCCATGTGGAGGTGATGCACAAGGCCTCCCGGGTGATCGCCGCGGGGGCCGACTTTCTGCTCCCCGGCGCGGCCAGGACCATGCTCCCGGCCGCCAGGCCGGTGATTGCCGTATGCGCGGTCCGCACCGGCTGCGGCAAGTCGCCGACGACCCGAAAAATCTGCGAGATCTTGCGCAGCCTGGGAAAGAAGCCGGTAGCGGTGCGCCATCCCATGCCCTATGGCGACCTTAGGCGTGAGGTGGTGCAGCGCTTCGCCAGTTTCGAGGATTTTTCCCGGCAGCGGTTAACTATTGAAGAACGGGAAGAGTATGAGCCCCTGGTGGATCAGGGCATTGTGGTCTATGGCGGCATCGATTACCGGCAGATCCTGGCCCAGGCTGAGCAAGAGGCCGACGTCATCGTCTGGGACGGGGGCAACAACGACACCCCGTTCTTCAAACCCGACATCCACGTGGTCCTCTTTGATCCCCTGCGGCCGCGGCATGGCCGGTTATATTTCCCCGGCGAGACCAATATGCTCATGTCTGACATTGCCATCATCAACAAGGTGGACTCCGCCGAACCGGTCAACATCGAGATAGTACGCCGCAATATTAAAGATTACGCGCCCCGGGCGGATATCCTGCTGGCCTACTCGCTGGTGCTGGTCGAAGAACCGGAGCGCATTCGGGGCAAAACCGTGCTGGTAGTGGAGGACGGCCCTACCCTGACGCATGGCGGCATGGCCTATGGCGCAGGATTGGTGGCGGCGGAACGTTTCGGCGCGGCCGACATCGTGGACCCTCGACCTTTTGCCGTGGGCACGTTAAAAGAAGTCTTTCAGTCGTACCCTCACATCGAGCGGGTCCTGCCGGCCTTGGGCTACAGCCAGGAACAGATCCGCGAGCTGGAGGCCACCATTAATAACGCCCCCTGCGACCTGGTCCTCTTTTCCACCCCCATCCACTTGCGCCGTCTGCTGGCGCTGAATAAACCGGCCATCCGGGTCCGCTACGAGTATGCCGATTACGGCGAGCCGACCCTGCAAGAGGTGTTGGAGAAACAGATGGCCGCCAGGCCGCGTTTTAAATGACCTGCGTCCAATTTGTCGTTGATTTTATCTGCCGGCAATCCTACAGTGATCGGGGGGTCCGGTCATGCCTGAATATTTGACGGTCTCGTTTCCGCACCCGCGTGAGGTGTTGATCAGCGGCGAGAGCCGGGGCGAAACCAACGAGCTCCTGTCGTTGGAGGGGGGAGAGTACGAGGTCACCCTTGGTCCGCCGCCGGATTTCACGCCGGCGCTGCAAAAGATTGATTTGCGCAATACCTCTGCCCTGACGCCGCTGTCCATCGAATTCCAGGAGATTTGATGAGGGCGAGAATCTCCAGGTGCCTGATTGCGGTCCTGCTGCTGGTCTTGCAGATTGCCGCCTGCGCCCGCTATCCTTTAAATCAGCCGAACCACAGCTTTGATAAGCAAGCCGGCTATCGCTTCGAAAATCTCCAACGCGGCCCGCACAACACGGATGCGTTGTTCGTCTGCCTGGCTTTCTCCGGCGGCGGGACGCGGGCCGCGGCCCTGGCTTACGGGGTCATGGAAGAACTCCGGAAGACCCGCATCCGGGTCGACGGCGAAGAAAAAAGCCTGCTGGATGAAGTGGACGTCATCTCCTCCGTATCCGGTGGATCTTTTACCGCCGCCTATTATGGCCTGTTTCGGGAGAGGCTATTCGATGATTTCCGGACCAAATTCCTGGAGCGCAACATCCAAGGAGCATTACTCGCCAGGCTCTTGAACCCCGTTAACCTCACCCGGGTGGCCTCGCCCTGGTTCGGCCGGATTGATCTGGCGGCGGAATTGTATGACAGTGAGATCTTTGCTGCCGCCACCTTTGCCCGACTCGAACAAAACGGCCGGCCCTTGGTGATCCTCAATGCCACCAATTTAGGACCCGGGAGGCGTTTTGACTTTACCCAGGAATATTTCGATGCCATCGGCTCGGACCTGGAAGCATATCCGGTATCTCGAGCGGTGGCCGCTTCTTCAGCCTTTCCCTTTCTTTTGACTCCCCTAAGCCTGCAAAACTACCCGCTGGCACCTGCTTACAAACCGCCCTGGTGGTATCCCGGGGCGGAGGAGTCCAAAGACTGGTTTACTCGGCGTTACGATGCCGCCAAGAACCTGGACTTTTATAAGGATAAGCAAAACGCTTACGTGCATCTGATGGATGGAGGATTGGCCGACAATATCGGCGTACGCGCCCTGCTCGATGCCTACGACCACGGGTTTATCGACCAAAAAATCCAGCAGGGCGCCATTAAGCGACTGGTGTTGATCGTCGTCAACGCCCGCACGGAGGCTGAAGACCAGCTCAGCCGCAAGGCGAGCCCCCCATGGATTATTACGGTGGCGGGGAAAACCGCCACTATCGCCATGGACAATTACAGCTTCGAAAGCATCGCTCAACTTCGTTCGGAGCTCTATAGCCGGGTCCAGACCCAAGAGGATCTGGAGGCCGCCAACCGCCGGCTGGAACAGTATTGTCCAGGGGCGCCAAAATTCGCAGAACTTAAAAAAGTTGATATGTATGTGGTGGAGATCAACTTTAAGGCCGCGGAGTTCATTGGAGAAAACCCCCGCTATTATCTTGATTTGCCTACTACCTTCAGTCTGGATAAAGAACAGATAAGCAGACTGATCGCCATCGGGCCTAAGCTCCTCCGGGCCTCTCCGCAATATCAGTGTTTGCTCAAGGTGCTCGCAGCCGAAGCCGAGGGCCGGCCCAGACCCTCAGAATGCCCGGTCGGCGCCGGGATTAAGGGCAATTAGGGTTGATAAACAAATTATTGTCATTTACACTATGTAAAAAAACCTGACGTTCTCCATAAGTTCAGTTCTTAAGCAGACCCTGATCGTTCGTTGATGTCCTATCCTGATCAAATGGATAAGCCCCTCAACCTGCCAGGCATTATCATTGCAATGGTGTGGCGAGGCCTCCAGCGGTGCCCAGGGGACGAACCTGGCCGAGGGCTGCTTTTTTGAATAAGACTCCCTGAAAATTTTCCACCAAGGAGAGTTTTTATTAATGATCACGCACCTTGCTCTGTATAAATTGGTACACGCCAACACCGAAACCGTTGAAGAAGCCCGGAAGATCTTGGCCAGTCAGGAAGGGAAGATCCCGTATTTCCGTGCTTTTGAGGTGGGCGTCAACCTCCTCGATTCTTTCTGCTCTTACGATCTGGCCCTGCAGGCCAAATTCGACTCCAGGGAAGATTTGCAAGCCTACCAACGTCATCCGGCTCACGTCGAGGTGGTGAAATATTTGCAGGGGGTTCGTCAGTCGATGATCACCGTGGATTATGAAACGCCTTAACTCTTTTGGTTAAGGCCTCGTTGCAAGATCACCAGAAAATCCTGGGCGTTCGTCAGGATACCCCGGGCGGCCAGAGAGCCGCGGTTGGTCAGTTTATCGGCGGCAAACTCGCTCATATCGACCACGTAGAAATAGACCGGCCGGACCTGTCCGGTCGGCAAGACGTGATAACCGGGGAGCATATTGCCCGCCGCAATGCTATGCAATTGGCTGGCCACGGCAATCACCGTGGTGGCCCGCCCGGTCAGGGCCCGCATGGCATCCTGGGCCTGCATGACCTCGGTGATGACCTCGGGCAGCGGCCCGTCATCCCGGATGGACCCCGCCAAGACGTAAGGCGCCTGCTGCTGCCACAGGGCGTGCATCACCCCATCCCGAATCAAGCCGCCGGCCATGGCCTGGGCGATGGAACCCGCCCGGCGCACCAGATTGAGGGCGTCGAGGTGGTGGTAATGCCCCAGATGCACCGGGCGCTTGCCATAAATCTCCTGGCCCAGGGCCGTCTGAAACAACGCCGCCTCCAGGTCGTGCACCGCCAGGGCGTTGCCGGCCAAGAGGCCGTGGACATAACCCGCCTGGATCAGTGCGACCAGGGCGTTCCTGGCATCCCGGTCAAAGACCGCGGCCGGCCCCAAGACCCACAGAATGAAGCCGTGTTCCCGTTCATAGGCCAGCAGTTCATTAAGCTCATCGTAATCTATGGAGAAGGAGGTCTCCCGGGACAACTGGGTGCGGAAGGCAAATTTTTCCGACGCCGGCCGGGGCCTGGCAAAGGCTTCGAGGTGGACATAGATGCCCTCCTCGCCGGTTTCGCCGCGGCCCAGGGCCACCTGCTCCCCCGCCTGCAGGTGATGAAATTCTTTGACCAACAGCGACCCATCCGGCGCCCGGACCACGACGCCATCCATGCGGGAATTCTGCAGCAGCACCCATTTCCCCATTTCGAGCTGAAAATATTCGGGAAAGATCGTGGTGGCGTGGTAGTTGTCCGGAGCGACGCCTTTCTTTCCCACCGGGGCGAAGACCACCAGCGGGGCGCCTTGAAGGGGCGGCCGGGTGAAATCCGGGGGATGATACGCCGGGAGGGTGAAGGGCATGGGAAAACCTCCATGAGTTGCCAGTGGTCAGTGGCCAGATTTTTTCTCTCGTTCCCAAGTTAAACTTGGGAACGAGAAAGCGCCGGCTAAAGCCTGCGGCTACAATTTATGGAAATATATGCGTCCCGGTGCGACCTTGCAGGGCCGCCGCCAGACTTTCGGGCTGGGTGATCAGCACCCGCCGCCCGCCCCGGGATAAAAATTCGATGGCCGACTCTATTTTAGGGCCCATGCTGCCGGGGGCAAAATGACCCTCTTGCCGATATTTTTCAGCTTCGGAGCAGGTCAGCGTGGTCAAGGGGCGCGGTTGGGCTTGGCGATAATCCAAATAGACGTATTCCACCGCGGTCAAAAAGATCAGCAGCTCGGCGGCGATTTCCCTCGCCAGCACAGCGGCAGACCGGTCCTTGTCAATGACCGCCTCCACCCCCGTCAAATCGCCGTTGGGTAGGCGGATCACCGGCACGCCGCCGCCGCCGGCCGCAATAACGATGATCCCGCCCCGGAGCAGATAGGCGATGACCTCCCGCTCAATAATGGTCAAGGGCCGAGGGGAAGGCACCACCCGGCGCCAGCCGCGGCCGGCGTCCTCCATCAGCTGCCAGTCGCGTTCGCGCTTCAGGCGCTCTGCCTCTGCGGCGGTATAGTACGGCCCGATGGGTTTGTCCGGATTGCTAAAGGCCGGATCGGCCGCGGCCACCACCACCTGGGTAATCACCGTGGCCACGCTCCGCTCCTGGCCGCGGCGCTGCAGTTCATTCACCAGGCATTGCTGGATCAGGTAGCCCAGGCTGCCTTCGGTGTCGGCGTCGGAAATGAATAGGGGCATGGGAGGCACGACGGCGCGGGCACATTCCATCTGGAGCAGCAAATGTCCTACCATGGGGCCATTGCCATGGGTGATCGCGGCGGTAAAGCCGGCCGTGACCAGGTCGGCGGTTTGGGCCATGGCCTGGCAGATGCGGCGGCGCTGCTCCTCCACCGTGCCCGACTCACCCGGGCGAATCAGGGCATTGCCTCCCAGGGCCAGCACCAGTTTAGGGTAGCGGATCGGATCGATGGGAATCATGGGCAGAATGAAAAGCTCCGATGGGAATTTCACCTAAATTCTTGCATTGAATTGAAGATAAGCACGCTTAAATTATTTGGTAGTAGCTTATAATATACCCTTGGTTCAGGGCCAACGGTCCGGGGCCGTTAATCAAAGAAGCAGAGGTGGAATGGCATGTACAAGGTAACCCTGGAAGGCGATGACACCGTGATTCGGATCAAGAGAGACCTGATGGACCAGGCAACCGTCTCCAGGCTCCTGGATCTGGTGAATCTCTCGGCCGTTCTGGAGGACAGCAGATTCGCCGATGCGAAAGCCAGAATTCTCGCCAGAATGCTGCACCTGCCCACCGGGGCAACCTTGCTCCGAGATCCGGCCCTCAACAAAGGCAGCGCCTTCACCGAAGAAGAGCGAGAAGTTTTGGGCCTCAGGGGGCTGTTGCCGGCAGTGGTGCAAAGCATGGAAGTGCAAGTTACGCGGGTGCTGGAAAATTTTCGCCGCAAGTCGAACGACATCGAAAAGTATCTCTTCATGATCGGTCTTCAGGACCGCAATAAGACCCTGTTCTACCGGGTAGTCATGGACTACATCGAAGAAATGCTGCCGGTTATCTATACGCCCACCGTGGGCCAGGCCTGCCAGGAATATGGCCATATCTTCCGCCGGCCGCGGGGCATTTTCATTTCGGCGAAAGATCGCGGGCGCATGCCGGAGCTGTTGAGAAACTGGCCTTATCGGGATATCCGCATCATTGTGGTCACCGACGGGGAGCGCATTCTCGGCCTGGGAGACCTGGGCGCCGACGGCATGGGGATTCCGGTGGGCAAGCTGGCCCTATACACCGCCTGCGCCGGCATCCACCCCTCCCTCAGCCTGCCGGTGACCCTGGACGTGGGCACCGAAAACGAAGACTTGCTCAACGATCCTTTATATATCGGGCTGAAACAACGGCGCCTGCGCGGCGCGGCCTACGATGAGTTCATCGAGGAATTCATTGTGGCCGTAGAAGAGGTCTTTCCCCGCACCCTGGTGCAGTTCGAAGACTTTGGGAATATCAACGCCTTCCGGCTCCTGGAGCGGTATCGGGACAAGATCTGCGCCTTCAATGACGACATCCAGGGAACCGCCGCAGTGGCCCTGGCCGGGCTCTACTCAGCCTTACGCATTAAGGGCGGTAAGCTCAGCGAGCAAAAATTTCTGTTCGTGGGGGCCGGCGAAGCCGGGCAGGGCGCCGCCGCGCTGACGGTTGCCGCCCTGGCGGCTGAAGGCTTATCCGTGGAAGAGGCCCGGCAGCGCTGCTGGTTTGTGGATTCCAAAGGCCTGGTGGTCAAGAGCCGCAGCGATCTGACCGGCCGGAAACTCCTCTATGCCCATGACCACGAGTTCATCCGGGATCTGCCGGAAGTGGTGGAGGCCCTGGAACCGACCGCTCTGATCGGGGTTTCCGCCAAGCACGGGCTGTTTGCCCGCCCGGTCCTGGAAGCCATGGGCCGGCACAACGAACGGCCCATCGTCTTTTCTCTGTCAAACCCGACCTCCAGGAGCGAATGCACCGCCGAAGAAGCTTATACTTCGACCGAGGGCCGCGCCATTTTTGCCAGCGGCAGCCCCTTTGACCCGGTTATTTTCAATGGCAAAAAATTGGTGCCGGCCCAGGGGAACAACGTCTACATCTTCCCGG
>JBIOJX010000049.1:0-13913 GCA_044451265.1 Desulfobaccales bacterium | reverse complement strand
TTCTTCGCCATTTTTATCCATCTAATTCAAACAGTAGCCACTCACTGCCACAAGCTTGACTGTTCCCGGTTTTTTTGATAGTTCCTGAACTGCGAGGGGCTGGCGCACATGAACCTGTTAGACCTGGGGATCTTGGTCCTGCTCGGTTTAGTTACCGTCAGGGGTTATTTTCGGGGCCTGTTTCAAGAACTGGCAGTCTTGGTGGGGTTGGTCGGGGGAGTGGTGGTCGCCTCCCATACCTACCTGCAACTGGCAGAGCTCCTCTCTCGCTGGGTCACCGACCCCCAGTACGCCCGCATCATTGCCTTTGCGGCCATCCTGGTGGCCGTTTACTGGCTCACCCGCCTGGTGGCCCATTACCTCCAGCGCCTCCTCTATCATCTGTATCTCGATTTTTTCGAGCGTCTGTTGGGGGCGGGCTTCGCCCTGGCTAAGGGGGCCCTGATCATCGGCTTCGGCCTGATGCTCGTCGGCCTGGTCATGCCCAAGGATTCGCGGCTGCTCCAAGAATCCCGCACCGCCCCGAAACTTATCGGCCTCGCCCACCAATCCCTGGAGCTGCTGCCCCCGGATTTCAAGCAGCGGTTCAACGACACCTTGCAGAAGTGGCGCAAAGGGGGCCAGAAGAGCGCTCAGGAGGCCGTGCAGGGGACCCGCCAGCAACTGGAAGACGTCACCCGTTCCTTGAAAGATCTGCAACGGTGAGCCGTAGAACCGGTCCCTGGAACGGGCCCCTCCGACGACTAATTAGAAAGGAATCTCCTGAAGATGAACTCCAAAAGCGGCGATCCCGGCGCCAGGCTCAATGAATTCGCCACCATCGTCCGGCGCCTGCGCGGCCCCGGCGGCTGCCCCTGGGACGCCCAGCAGACCCCGGAAACCTTGAAGACTTATGTCCTGGAGGAGGCCTACGAACTGATCGAGGCCCTGGACAGTGGTGACCCCGAGAAGGTTAAGGAAGAGCTGGGCGACCTGCTCCTGCACCTGGTCTTCTTAAGCGACCTTTACGAGGAGCGGGGCAATTTTTCCCTGGTAGAGGTGGTGGCCGGCATCGCGGCCAAGATGATCCACCGCCACCCCCACGTCTTCCAGGGTGAGGAAGCCAGGACCCAGGAAGATCTGCGCCGCCTCTGGCAGCAGGCCAAGGTTCGGGAAGGTAAGGCCGCTCCCGGCGCTTTGGGCAAAGTGTCCCCGGCTCTGCCCGCCCTGGTCCAGGCCCAGCGCCTGGGCGAGGCCGCGGCCCGCCTGGGCTTCGATTGGCCCCATGTCCAGGGGGCCCTGGACAAGGTGGAAGAAGAGTGGGAGGAGTTCCGCCAGACCCTGACCGGCCCGCCTAATCCGGCCCAGGAGGAGGAATTAGGCGACCTGCTGTTCGCCCTGGTGAACGTGGCCCGCTTTCTCAGCATCGATTCCGAAGGGGCCCTGCGGCGCACCATCTACAAGTTCATTAAACGCTTCAACGTGGTGGAGCGCACCCTGACCAAACAAGGCAAGACCCCGGAGACCGCCAGCCTGGAGGAGATGGAGGCCATCTGGCAGGCCAGCAAGAGGCAGTAGCCAGTTGCCAGTTGCCGGCGGGGCTGGGGGGCCGAGGGGCGTCATCAGAATAGCTTTGGCTCCAAGATATTGATCTGCAAGGAGTTCTTTCCATAAACTCCCTCTGGGAAGGCTGTGGGGTTGAATGGCACTTCCCTTCCGATTTCCGCTTCGATTAAACTGACAACTGGCTCCTGACTACTGACTACTGCTTGCCAAGCCCCCCAAAGGATGATAAGCATAAATGGTTTAAGGGGTTATGCCAAGATGAAACCAAGCCGGCACCGGGGAACTTTTACCCTGTCAGTGAACATTGCCGTCATCATAGCCGGCGCCGTGGTTATCTCCCTGCTCTTCTTTTCCTTCTGGCAGAAGCTCAATAATAAAGTTGAAGTCATCCTGAAAGACCAGTTCAACCAGCAGCAGTTGATGCTGGCTCGGAAGATCGCCGACAATATTGAATCCTATTTCGACTTTCTGGAAAACGCCCTCATGGGTTATGCCGGATTGTTTCAAGCCACCCCACCCGGGGAGCGGGAACTGGACGCGGCCCTGGCGGAGAGGTTCTCCCGGCACAAGCGCTTCGGCATCCTGGCCATTGTCCGCTACAATCCGGCCGGGACCGCGGTGCAGGTCTTCAGCACCGCAGGCGCGCCGCCTGGCGGCAGCCCGGCTCTACCCCCTGCCTACCTCCAGTGGGCCCGGGACCCGGCCCACCGCGGCCGCCTCTTTCTGAGCAAGACCTTTGTTGATGCCGCCCCCCCCTGGCAGGGACGCAGGGTGATGCGCTTCCTCACGCCGCTCTATTGGGGACCGGACCGGGTTTTTTCCGGGGTGCTGGAGTTTCTCATCGACCCGTTCTTCATCTGCGAAAAAGTCACGTCCGAGGTGCGCTCCGGCCAGACGGGCTATGCCTGGATCATCGACCAGGACGAAATCATGCTGGCCCATTATGAGAAGGACTTTGTCGGCCATAAGGCCCTGGAAATCCGTCTGGCCCGCAACCCCAGCATCGTCTTCCGGGGGCTGCAGGAACTCCACAACGCTCTCCTGGCAGGCAAAGAGGGGGTGACGGAATACGACTCCGGCTGGCACCGGCAGAAATTGGGGCAGATGCCCAAGCTGGCGGCCTACACCCCCGTCAATTTCAGCAAAGGCTTGATCACGGGAGTGACCGAACTGGAGGACCCGACCCACAACCTTTGGGGCGTAGCCGTGGTCGCCCCGGTGGAGGAAGTCTCCGGCCAGGTCAAGGAAGTGCTGCACCAGGAGTTGTTTCTGGCGGGGCTCTTCTTTGTGGTGGTGCTGCTGGCCAGTACCGCCTTGATCGTCGCCGCCCTGGCCTTTAACAAGAATTTGGCCCGCCAGGTGGAGCTCAAGACCAGGGAACTGCTGGACTCCCAGGAGCGATTGATGCATTCTGAGCGCTTCGCCGCGGTAGGCGAGGCCGCCGCCTATGTCACCCATGAAATTAAAAATCCCCTCATGGTCATCGGCGGCCTGGCCGGCCAAGTGGAGCGGCGCCTGATTGAGGATACCGGCGCCCGGGAAAAATTGCGCATCATTCAGGGGGAAGTGAGACGCCTGGAGTCCTTCCTGGGCGAATTGCGGGATTTCCTGCGGCCGGTCCATCCCAACAAGCAGGAAGTCGACCTGAATGCGCTCATTCTGGAAGTTAAGGCCTTGATGAGTCCGGCCGCCGAGGAAAAGGGCCTCAACCTGGAAGATGATCTGGACCCCCGTCTGCCGCGGTTGCAGGCCGACCCCAACCAGCTCAACCAGGTGCTGGTCAACCTCATCAAGAACGCCATGGAGGCCACGGACAACGGTGACCGCATCACCCTGTCCACCGGCTCCGGGGATGGCCAGGTGTGGTTTTCCATCCAGGACAACGGCAAAGGCATGAGCCCGGAGGTCCAGGAAAAGGTCTTTCACCCGTTTTTCACCACCAAAGAGAAGGGCACCGGCCTGGGGCTGGCGGTGATCCACAAGATCATCACCGATCACAACGGCACCATCGCCCTGGAAACCGTCCCGGGCGTAGGCAGCACCTTTACCATTCGGCTGCCGCTAGAAGCTGATGCAAGCTAAACGCGCCGAAACGAAAGAACAGCTCAAGGCAGACCGCAAGAAGCGCAGGGAACGGGCCCTCATCGCCATTACCCTGGTGCTGGTGGTGGCCATTACCTCCCTGGAAGTGCAACTGGTGCACCGGGGTGGCCAGCCCGTAACCGGCAGTCTACTCGCCTTCGGGCTGCTCAATATCAACACCTTTCTCCTGCTGCTCTTCACCTTCCTCATCTTCCGCCATCTGTCCAAGCTTTTCCTGGAGCGGCGTCGCAAGGTCTTCGGCTTCCGGCTGCGCACCCGCCTGGTCCTCACCTTCATCACCCTGACCCTGCTGCCCACCCTGTTCCTCTTCTTCATGGCCTGGCAGCTCATTTCCAGCCGGGTGGACCATTCTTGGGACCGGCAGGTGGAGGAATCCCTGGACAAGGCCATTGACCTGACCCGCACCTTCTCCCTGGACCTGGAGGACAACCTCAGGGCCTTCGGCCGCATGTTCAGTCAGGAGTTGCAGGAACAAGACAAATGGACCACCGGCGACCGGGATTTTTTCCAGGCCTTTGCCGACCGCAACCGCTCGGCCTATCACCTCAGCGGCCTGGAGGTCTTCGATGTCCACCAGACGCCCCTGGCCGCCAGCTACGACCCCCGGATGGGCAAATTGCCGGCACTGCCGGCGTCGGAGCCCGGAACGGCTCCCCCGGAAAATGCGGTCATCCGGCAGAAAGTCGGGGGCGATGAACTCTTAAATCTCCAGGTGCCGGTGACCGACGCCGCCGGCGACCTCAAGGGCTACCTGCTGCTGCGCAAGCGCATCCCCAAGACCCACCTGCTGCGCATCGCCGAGGCCGCCCGTAGCCTCCAGGAGTTGCGCCAGCGCCAGCTCCAGCTTAGCCCCGTCAAGGTGAGCCATTATCTGGCCCTGATCATCGTCACCCTGATCGCCCTGATGGCTGCCATCTGGCTAGGGTTTTACATGGCCCGGGAAATCACCATTCCCATCCGCCGGCTGGCCGAAGGCACCCTGAAGGTGGCCGGAGGCGACTACGATATCCACATCGACCAGGAGGGTCAGGACGAAATCGGCTTCCTGGTGCGGTCCTTTAACAAGATGACCCAGGACCTGCAGCAGAGCCAGGCGCAGTTGGCCACAGCCTACCACCAGTTAAGCCAGTCCCACGAACTCATCTCCACCCAGAAGCGGGACATGGAGATCCTCCTGAAGAACGTGGCCGCCGGGGTGATCGGCCTGGACGCCGAGGGCCGGGTCACTCTCATCAACGACTCCGCCGCCCAGATGCTGCAGCTCCAAAGGGAGGCGGTGCTGGGCCGGGACGCCCGGGTGCTGCTGCCGGAAGCGGAATACCAGCGCCTGGCCGAAGTGGTGGCCGCGGCCCGCCGCGTGGCCCGGGGTACGGTGGAGAGGCCCCTGCACCTGGTCCTGCCCAACCAGACCCTATATCTGCTGGTCAAGACCACGGTGCTCAAAGACGAAGCCGGCCGCGACCTGGGCGTGGTCATGGTCTTCGAAGACCTGACTGAGCTGGAGCGGGCCCAGCGCCTGGCGGCTTGGCGGGAGGTGGCCCGCCGCATCGCCCACGAAGTGAAGAATCCCCTCACCCCCATCAAGCTGGCGGCGCAGCGACTGCAGCGGCGTTACGCCGACCGCCTGGGAGAGGATGGCCGGGTCCTCGAGGAATGCACTCAGATCATCGTCAGCCAGGTGGATGAACTCAAGAACCTGGTCAATGCCTTTTCCCGTTTCGCCCGGTTGCCCCAACTGACCCTGGCTCCCCAGGACCTCAACGCCCTGATCCAGGAGACCGTGGTCCTCTATCGCGAATCCCAGCCCCGGGTGACCCTGGAGTTTCATCCCGATCCCACGCTTCCCCCACTCCTCGTGGACCGGGAACAGGTGAAACGGCTGCTCCTCAACTTACTGGACAACGCCCTGGCCTCCATCAACGGGGCCGGGACCATCGCCGTCTCGGTGCGGAGACATCCGGCCGACGGCCGGGTGGAACTCACCGTGGCCGATAACGGCGTGGGCGTCCCGGACCGGGACAAGGTGCGGATCTTTGAGCCCTACTTCTCCACCAAGCGGGGCGGCACCGGCCTGGGCCTGGCCATCGTCAACTCCATCGTGGCCGAGCACCAGGGGCATATCCGGGTGGAAAACAACGTCCCCCAGGGGGCGAAATTCATTATCGATCTTCCCATGCACAGGGCCGAATATGCCGGGAAACTTGCTGATAGTTGACGACGAGCCTCAGATCATCCGAGTGGTGACGGGCATCCTGCAGGATGAGGGCTTTGAAGTTACCACGGCCCCGGATGGCGAAACCGCCCTCAAGCTGGCGGCCGCGGAGCCTCCGGACCTGGTGCTCCTGGACATCAACCTGCCGGGCCTCGATGGTCTGGAGGTACTCAGCGAACTCAAAAGGCGGCAACCTTTGTTGCCGGTGATCATGATTTCCGCCTATGGTTCGGTGGAAAACGCCGTCAAGGCCACCCGCCTGGGGGCCTACGACTTCATTGAAAAGCCCCCCAATGCCGACAAGATCATCCTGTCGGTGCGCAATGGACTGGAGTTGGCCCGGCTCTCCGAAGAGAACCGCCGCCTCCGGCAGCAGAGCGCCCGGGTCAAGGAGATCATCGGCCAGAGCGACGCCGTCGGCCGCCTGCGGGAAAAACTGGCCCTGGTCGCCCCCACCAACGCCTCGGTGCTCATCACCGGCGAGAACGGCACCGGCAAGGAACTGGTGGCCCGGGCCCTGCACGCCCTGAGCCGCCGCGCCCCCCACGCCTTCGTGGAGGTCAACTGCGCCGCCATCCCCGAAGACCTCATCGAAAGCGAGCTCTTCGGCCACGAAAAGGGCGCCTTCACCGGGGCCTCCAGCCGCCACCGGGGTAAATTCGACCTGGCCCACGAAGGCACCCTCTTCCTGGATGAAATCGGCGACATGAGCCTCAAGACCCAGGCCAAGATCCTGCGCATCCTCGAAGAGCAGCGGTTTGAGCGGGTGGGTGGCAGCCGCCCCATCCAGGTGGACGTGCGGGTGGTGGCCGCCACCAACAAGAACCTGGAGGAAGAAATCGCCAAAGGCGGCTTCCGGGAAGACCTCTACCACCGCATCAACGTCCTGCCGCTCACCGTGCCGCCCTTGCGGGAGCGCCGGGAGGACATCCCCCTGCTGGCGGCCCACTTCCTGCAGGAACTTTCCGAAGGAGGCGACGCCCCGGCCAAGACCTTCTCCCCCGCCGCCTTGGAGGCGCTCACCTCCCTGCCCTGGCCGGGGAACGTCCGGGAGCTGAAGAACTTCGTCTTCCGCCTGGCCATCCTCAGCCCCGGGGCGGTCATCGACGCGGCCGACCTGCCCCTGGCCGCCTCGGGCCGGGAGCCGGCCCCAGCCGCGGCCGAAGCCCCGGAGGGCGCCGAGGCCGACCTCCTCGACCCCTTCCTCCAGGTGCCCTCCTTCCGGGAGGCCCGGGCCCTGTTCGAAAAGCAGTTCCTGCGCCGCAAACTGGCCGAATGCCACGGCAACGTCAGCCTTCTGGCCGAAAAAATCGGCCTGGAACGCTCGCACCTCTATCGGAAGCTGAAGGCCTATGGCTTGGAGCCGGGGAAGGAAGATCAATGACAGATAAGGGAAAAATTAAAATATCTTAGACAGAGAGAAGATGGTGTGTAAAACGCACCCTACGGCCTGCCAAAGCGGGAGCTTGGGAACGAGAGGAAAAAAATGCAGAACCGCCGCCCTCGGCGGTTTCTCCGTCGGCGAGGGCGCCGGCGCTACATTTTCATAAAAGAGGCGGGCTGGACGCCCGCCCTACCAAAAATTGCGCAGGCGAGACGCCTGCGCCACCATCTGCGTTAATCGGCGTTTATCGGCGGTTAAACATATTCCAGCGGCAGTTCGCCGTCTTTGCGGGCGGTGATTTCGCCGATGATGAAGGCCTGTTCGTTGAGGCCCTGAAGCCTGAGCAGGATGTCGGACACCCGGTCTTCGGCCACCACCAGGGTCAGGCCGATACCGTTATTGAAGGTGCGCAGCATCTCCTCTTCCGGGATATTGCCCAGGGCGCGCAGCAGATGGAAGATGGGCGGCACCGGCCAGGACTGGCGCTGGATCACGGCCCGGCAGGTTTTGGGCAGGATGCGGGGCAGATTATCGGTGAGACCGCCGCCGGTGATGTGGCAGATGCCGCTCAAGGGGAAATCCCGCAGGAGGTTGAGAACCGTCTCCACATAGATGCGGGTGGGCTTGAGGAGTTCATCCCCCAGGGGGCCGCCCAACTCCGGGAAATCTTCGCTGATCTGGAAGCCGTGGCGTTCCAGGAAGACCCGGCGCGCCAGGGAGTAGCCGTTGGCATGGAGGCCGCTGGAGGCGAGGCCGATGATCTTATGGCCCACGGCGATGTCGGACCCGTCGATGATCTGGTCCCGCTCCACCACGCCCACCACAAAGCCGGCCAGGTCGTAGTCGCCGGGCTGATAGATCCCCGGCATCTCGGCGGTTTCGCCGCCGATGAGGGAGCAGCGGGCCTGCCGGCAGCCGTTGGTGACGCCCTCGATGATCTGGGTGGCAATGGTGGTGTCGAGACTACCCATGGCCAGGTAGTCCAGAAAGAAGAGCGGCGTGGCGCCGTGGGTGATGATGTCGTTGGCGCACATGGCCACCAGGTCGATGCCGATGGTGTCATGGCGCTCCATCAGGATGGCGATCTTGATCTTGGTGCCCACCCCGTCGGTGGAGGACACCAGCACCGGGTCGCGGTATTTGTCCGCGCCCAGGTGAAAGAGGCCCCCAAAGGCGCCGATCTCGCCCAGCACGCCGGTGCGGTAGGTGGATTTGACCAGGGGGCGGATCTGGTGGATAAAGGCGTCCGCCTTGTCGATGTCGACCCCGGCCTCCTTATAGGTGATGATATCGGCCATCTCCTTTGTCTCCCCCTTCAAAGGAATGCCTGAGTTAGCTTCGAGTTTCGAGTTTTAGTCAGTTAAAAAAATCCGGCGGCATTTGGTCTCGACGGTAGCCGGGACTTTAATCCTCTTTCGGTTCTGCCGCCGCCTGGCAACAGCATTCGGGCCGGGGCTCGCCGCCCTCCGCCTCCGTCCACTGGCCGCAAGAGGCGCACTGCTGCCCCAGGCGGTAATCCCCGCCTTCAATGCAGATGGCCTTGCCCTGCACCAGGGCCTCGGCCACGGTACGGTGAGCCCGGGCCAGCATCCGCGTAACCGTGGGGCGGGAGACTTGCATCTTCTGGGCCACTTCCTCCTGGGTCATCTCCAGGTAATCGGCCAGACGCATGGCCTCCAATTCGTCCACGGTAATAACTGCCTGTTCCAAGGCCCTGAGGGGGATGCCCCGGGGCTTGAAGAAGGTCACCCCCGGTTCGGTCTCCACCCAGCGGCACTTTTTGGGTCTGCCCATGACTTCCTACCTGAAGTTAATAATTCTGTCTGTATTTTTAAAGCAATTCTGGCCCCTGTCAAGGACAAAGCGAAATTTGGCCCGCGGCGCCGACGGACATTGACGTGGCCGGTAAAGGGGCTTATCCTTAGAAAACTGAGCGTCGCAAGGGAGCGCCATTGACTCAAACATACCGGGAACAGGTGGAGGAATGCGCCCGTTTCGTGGCCCCCCGGCTGGAGGAGACGCCGGAGTGGGGCCTGATTTTAGGAACCGGCCAGAAAGTCATGCCGTCTAAAATGGCGGGCGGGGGGTCTTTGTCCTATGCAGAGCTGCCCCACTTCCCCCGGGCCACCAGCCCCAGCCACCGCGGCACCCTTTATTGGGGCCATTTGTCCGGGAAACCGGTCCTCCTGTCCCACGGCCGGGTCCATGCCTATGAAGGCTATTCCCTGGCCCAGGCCACCTTCTCGGTCCGGCTGATGGCGGCTCTGGGGGTCAAAACCCTGGTGCTCACCAATGCCGCGGGCGGACTCAATCCGCATTTCCGGGCCGGGGAATTGATGCTCATCTGCGACCAGATCAACTTTATGTGGGACAACCCCTTAATCGGCGAGAATGTCGAGGCCTGGGGGCCCCGTTTTCCCGACATGAGCCGGGTATATGATCCGGCCCTGCGGGACCTGACCGCGGAAGTGGCCCGGCGACAAGGGCTGATCTTACGCCAGGGCGTCTATGTGGCCCTCAAGGGACCCAGCCTGGAAACCCCGGCGGAAACCAGGATGCTGCGAATCATCGGGGCCGACGCGGTGGGCATGTCCACCGTGCCCGAGGCCATCGTGGCGGTGCACGCCGGGCTCAGGGTCTTGGGAATTTCGGTCCTCAGCAACCTCAATCTGCCGGACGCCATGGCCCCCATCGCCCTGGAAGAGATCGTCGCCACCGTGGCCCAGGCCGAGCCCCAGTTGGTGGAGTTGCTCTTGGGGGTGTTGCAGGAGGCGGATTAGCGGAAAGGTTTCGGGTTGAGCCAACCGTCATTCTGAGCCAGGGACGCAGGCCGCGGCCCTGGTTCAGAATGACGACTGAGTGAGGTCGAAAAAAACTTAGCCCTTCTTTTTGCGCGGCTTCTTAGGCTGCTTGGGCTTAGACACCGACACCGCGGGAGCCTTCGGGGTTACAGGGACCTCCGTCGCGACGGGAACCGCCGCCTGGGGGCGAGGCGCAGGGTGGGCGGCGGGGGCGGCCTCGGCCGCCGGACCGAGGACGTAAACCCGCTCCGCCGGCGAGAGATTATCCAGGGACCGCCCACATTTGGGGCAGACCCGCAGGGACAGGGGATTCGTGATGTTGCACCCCGGACATTTCAACCACAGACCCATGGGCATTCTCCTGAATATTTCATTACCATTGTTAGGTTTCCATTATCATTAGCAAAACCGGCGGCATTCTTCAAGAGTTTTATACCGTTAGCCGTCCCTAGAGAGCAGTGGGCAATTAGCAAATAACCAGCTATTTCATACTCTTACTTCACTTAGAAATTCATTCTGGTGAAGACTTCAATAACCTAGGCTTTCGCTGGACTCAGTAATTTTCCGGGCAATTTTGCCAACCTCTGAGAAGGAGATAACGTATGAAGAAAATCGCCATTGAGACCAACCAGGCTCCGGCCGCCATCGGTCCTTACACCCAGGCCCTAGCCGTGGGCCCCTTTGTCTTTGTATCCGGTCAGATTCCCGTGAATCCCCAAGGCAACGTGGTGCCGGGGGATATCGTGGTCCAGACCTGCCAGGTGATCGCCAACCTCAAGGCCATCCTATCGGCCGCGGGCCTGGGCTTGAAAGACGTGGTGAAAACCACGGTCTATCTCACCGATCTGGCCGATTTTCAGGAAATGAACCGGGCCTACGCCGAATTTTTTCCAGGGCATCCGCCGGCCCGCAGCACCGTGCAGGTATCTGGCCTGGCCCGGGGCGTTTCCATCGAGATCGACGCCATTGCCGCCAAACGGGACTGGCCGGCTTGAGCCGGGAAAATTAAGGCACAACCGGGCGCGGCGCTGATTAGAGCCGCGCCTGAAAAAAAGAAAGGCGGACTCAAAGTCCGCCTTCTCTTTTGCCGCGGCTCGGCGGCAAGATATTTGGCGAGAATTTTTTCCGCGCGGCGGAGGGGAAGTTCGCCGGCTTCCCACTTTGGGTTTTAGGGGCCCAATCTCAGCCGGTCGTCAACATCAGCAATGCCAAAATGATCACCATCACCCACTTTCTCATGCCGCACCTCCAAACCCCTTATCGGCCCTGATGACGCCGGACTCCGCTGCCGGGTCATTGAAATTTCGACTTGACGGACTCCCAAGTCTTCTTCAAATCCGCCATGGCCTTTTCGGAACCTTCCTTGAGCTTGTCCCAGGCCGGGCCGCTGGCGGCCTGCAATTCCTTGAGCTTCTGCTGCGCCGCCTCCAGCTTGGGTTTCAGGGCCTCCACTTGCTTCGTCATTTCAGCCCTGACGTCAGCGGTGGCCTTGGCGGCCTTGCCCTTCAGTTCTTCCAGTTTAGCCGTCAGCTCCTTGAGCTGGGCTTCCATCTTGTCACGGTATTCCTGCATACCCATGGCGGGCTCCTGTATTATCGGCTTAGAGGTAGAGATTAGTTAATCATTTTTCACAAGTTGTCAAGGGCTGTTCCGGGGCCATTTTCCCGGCACTTAACAACTGATAAATAGATTAAGCAAGTGTTAAGGAGAGAATTTTTCCAGGCCAGGGATGAAATATTCAACTAATTAAAATTCTTGATTAATTTTTATGCAGGTGGCATTCGTGCTCTTGGCATTGATATTGCTTTATTAAAACCGAAAGCCCCGGCGCCCAGACCGGGATCATCACAATTAGAAGGAGAAAACGATGGCAACCGATCTGACGACTCTGCAGGCCGCCGCGGTGGTGGACGCCCGGGGCAGCGCCTGCCCGGGGCCGCTCTTGGAGGCCAAGAAGGCCATTGGCCGGGTGAAGGTGGGCGAGGTCCTGGAGGTGCTCTCCAATGATCCGGGCACCAAGAGCGATATGCCGCTGTGGGCCCAGAAAGTTGGTCACGAATTCCTGGGCTCCCTGGCCGCGGATGGCTACGACCGGATTTTTGTGGTCCGGAAGAAATAGGCGGGATTTCAGGGCAAGGGCGCGCTGAGCCTGGCAACAACCGGGAGATTTGCTAGCTGATGGGAGGCCTCATGGGGGCCGAGAAGTACGCGGGCAAAATATTGATTCTGGCGACGGATGCCTGCGCCTATCCGGGGGCTGACGCCGTGGGCCAGGGGCACCAGAGCTATCCGGCCAATACCTTCATCCTCCGGGTCAAGGACCCGGTGCTCTTCCCCGAGAAATTTTATCTGGACTGCTTCGCCAAGGGCATCGCCGGCATCATCATCATGTCCTGCGGGGTGGAGTCGCCCTACCCCGGGTCGTATGCCGCCCTGGCCCAGCGCATCGACCGGGTCTATCCCCTGATGAAGGCGAGCGGCCTGGATATTCGCCGGCTGCGGCTGACCGCCATCTGCACGGTCTGTACCCGGGCCTTCCTGAACGAAGTGCGGCAGATGAACGACCTGGTCTCGGAGTTGGGACCGCCCGGCCGGGAGCGGCCGGTTGCGGCCGTTTAGGAGCAGTGGGCATGGGTTCTCAGCCAAACCTGAAATTTGACGCACTGGTCCTGGGCGGGGGCATCGCCGGCCTGGAGGCGGCCCTGAACCTGGCGGAGCAGGATTTCTCGGTGGCCGTCGTCGAAAAGGACGCCTCCATCGGCGGCAAGATGATCCGGCTCTCCAAGGTCTTCCCCACCCTGGATTGCTCCAGTTGCATCACCACCCCCAAGATGGCGGCGGCGGCCCACCATCCCAGGATCACCCTGCTCACCTACTGCGAGCTGCAATCGCTGGCCCGCCGGGGCGACGAGCTGGTGGCGTCGATCACCCAAAAGCCGCGCTACGTGGACCTGGAGAAGTGCATCGGCTGCCGCCAGTGCGAATATCAGTGCCCGGTGCTGGTCCCCGATGGCGAGCAGGGTGGCTTTGCAGGCCGGAAGGCCATTTATATCCCCTTCTCCAACGCCATTCCCCAAAAGGCCCTGATCGATCCGGAGAACTGCATTCTGTGCGGCCGCTGCGCCAAGGCCTGCCCCACCGGAGCGGTCAATTACTTCCAGGAACCGGAGGCTTTTAGCCTGACGGCCGCCGCGGCGGTGATTGCCACCGGCTTCGAGATGATGCCCCTGGAAGATAAGGTGCAGTATGGCCAGGGCCGGATTCCCGATGTGATTACGGCCTTGCAGATGGAAAGGCTGCTGGCGCCCCACGGGCCTTATAACCGGGTGCTGCGGCCTTATGACGGCAAGGAGCCCGATTCCGTGGCCTTTATCCAGTGCGCCGGCTCCCGGGATCAGAGCATGGGCGTCGCGTATTGCTCCCGGGTCTGCTGCATGTACGCCATCAAACAGGCCATGCTGCTGTCCGGCTCGCTGCCCCTGGCGGACCTAACCATCTACTATATGGACATTCGGGCCTTCGGCAAGGGCTATGAGCAGTTCTTCCAGAACGCCCAGGCCATGGGGGTCAATTTCGTCAAAGGCAAGGTGGCGTATGTGGAGCCGGGCGAAGACGGGGCGGTGCGGCTGCGCTACGAATCCCAGGAGGCCGAGGGCGGGGTGCAGGTGGCCGAGCACGACCTGGTGGTGCTGTCCCTGGGCCTGCTGCCGGGGTGGACCCCGGAAGGCAGCTGCGCCCTTTCTACCGGTAAGGATAACTTCATTAATACTGTGAAACCAAAGCTGGCTCCGACCCTGACTGAGCTGGCAGGGGTGTTTGTCGCCGGCGCCGCGGCCGGCCCCAAGGACATTGTGGACAGCATCGTGGA
>JBIOJX010000048.1:0-13931 GCA_044451265.1 Desulfobaccales bacterium | reverse complement strand
GGGCGATGCCGGCGGTGAGCACCCCCAGGGAGGACATCTTCTTGCCCTGGACCAACTGGTCCTGGCGCTTCTCCAGTTCCTCCACCATGCGGTTGAAGGCCTCCACCACCCGCTGGGTCTCATCTCGGGTGTCCAGGACCGGCAGCGGCTTTAAATCCCCCTGGGCTACCCTGGGGGTGGCGCTCTCTAACACCCCCAACGGCCGGAGGATCTTGCGGCTGACCAGCAGGGTGAAAAAGCTCATGCAACCGAGAAAGACCGCCAGGGAGATCAGCAACTGGCCCTTCAAGGTGTTGATGATCTCCAGGATGCGGCGGCGCTCGAAGGTCACCAACTGCACCGACAGGTCCACCAGGGCCTTGCCCCGGCTCCGTAACTGTTCCTCCAGACTCCGGCTGTCGGGCTGGCTGCGTTCCTTGGGGCGAACTGCCAATTGCTGCATCAACTCCTGGTAGGCCAGGAGTTCCTTCCGGAAGCTGTCCATTTGGCTGGCGACCCGCAGGTTTTGCACATCCGGGACGATCTGGGCCAACTCCTCCAGGGCCTGCTGGGTGTAGCGCTGATTCTGGCGAAAATCCTCCTCCTGGCCGTAAAGCAGGTAATTCTTTTCATACCGGCGGATTTCCAGAATGATCTCTCGCAGGTCATCGGCGATCTGCACGATGTGCTGCTTCACTTCGATGGCCCGAAGGTAGTGGTAGGAAAAGCCGCCGATAAACCCGACGGCCAGGACGCAGGTGACCAGACCGATGATCACCTTTTGGCGAATGTTCAGATGCACGGCCGCCTCCAACCGGATATAGGGCGGCCCAGGGCCGCTGGAATGCTCTTATTGTTCCCAAGCGCCAAAAATAATTGGTCAGGGGCACGGCGGGCCGTGCCTGGGCCGTAGGACGCACCCGTTACCCTGCATCTAACCGCCAGATTTACCTTACTGGTTGAAAGCCGCATGGAACAAGGGATATCTGGACGGCTGTTTTGGTTTTGCAACAGTTGATCCTGGGAGAAATTTTGCCCGCTTGCAAACCTTAATGGATATAAATAATTTCTACCACAGGCCACTTAGCTGCCACCACAACTAGATATTTTACCTTCACTTTAGTCGATTCCGCTGCAATATGCAACGTGATAAGTTTATCCAGAAAATGGCTTGACACTTTGTGAGAATTTTAACATACTATCTTCCAACGAATTTACCGGGAGGGAGTAGGCGGCATGGAGATTTATCTTCCCATTGCAGGTATGAGTATCAATTTTTTCATCATCCTGGGGGCCGGCGGCCTGGTGGGCTTCCTCTCCGGTCTCTTCGGGGTGGGGGGCGGCTTTCTGCTTACCCCCTTGTTAATGATGGTCGGGATCCCGCCGGCCGTGGCCGCGGCCTCGGATTCCAACCAGATCGTCGCCGGCGCCTCCTCCGGCGCTTTCGCCCACTGGCGCCTGGGCAACGTCGACTTCAAGATGGGCCTGGTCATTCTTATCGGCGGCATCGCCGGCGGCACCGTCGGCGTCCAGGTCGTCAAATACCTCCGGGCCATGGGCAACTTTGAATTCGTTATGAAGGTGGTCTATGTGCTCATGTTGGGGCTGGTGGGCGGCGCCATGTTCATCGAGTCCTGGCGCACCATCCGGCGCAGTAAGAGCGGTGAGGCCGCAGCCGGCGAGGAGATGGGCGGCGCCAAGCTGGGTTCGATCTTTCAGAAGCTGCCGCTGAAGATGAACTTCGCCCGCTCCGGCATCCATACCTCCGCCCTCTTCCCCTTCGGCATCGGCGCCATCGTGGGCTTTATGGCAGCCCTGCTGGGCGTAGGCGGCGGCTTCATCATGGTGCCGGCCATGATCTACATCATCGGCATGCCCACCATCGCCGCCATCGGCACCGACCTCTTTCAGATCGTCCTCACCTCCGCCAATGTCACCTTGCAGCAAGCCTGGGTGAACAAGACCGTGGACCTGCTGCTGGCCTTGACCCTGCTCTTCGGCTCCACCATCGGGGCCCAGTTCGGGGCCATCGCCGGCCGTAAGCTCAAAGGCGAGCAGATCCGGATTCTGCTGGCCGGCATCGTCCTGATCCTGGCCGTGAAGATCTTCTTTGACCTGATCCTCACTCCCAGCGATCTGGTGAGCCTGGCCCCGGCCAAGGGGGGACACTAAGATGAAGCGGCTCTTGACCCTCCTAATGGTGTTCATCCTGGCCGGCTCCGGCTTGGGCTATGCCCAGACCACCTCGGAAGACCGGCAGAAAGTGGTGACTTCGGCCTCCAAAAATCTCATCGAGATCGGCCTGTCTTACAGCGGTGACCAGATTCACTTTTTCGGGGTTAGTCCGGTCAAAGATTGCGACTTGATCATCCGGCTCACCGCGGAAAAGAGCGAAGAAGTGAAACTTTCCATGAAGGGCCGGGTGGGTCCCTTCTGGATGGCGGTGAAGCAGTACGAGGTCACTAATGCCCCCTTCGTGTACAAGATCCACAGCACCAAGCCCATTGACCAGATCGTCCCCCCGGAGATCGCCCAGGAACTGGACCTGGGGTATCAGGCGGTGCAGAAGAGGATGAAGCTGCATCTGGCCCGGGGCGACGCCGCTCCCGAAGATGCCAACTTGGTCTTTAAGGGATTGGTAAAGATCAAGGAAGAGGCCAACCTCTATAACATCATCGCCGACCCCAAGCGTCTGGAAGTCACCGAAGGCCGGCTCTTCAAGCACTATTTCCGCTTCCCCCCCGCGGCCACTGAAGGCACCTATGTGGTGGAGTCCTACGCCTTCAAGGATAGGCAGCTGGTGGGTTACGGCCGCGACTTTATCCAGATCAAGAAGGTGGGCCTGGAACACTGGCTGACCGACATCTCCCAGAACTACCCGCTGTTATTTGGCATCATGGCGGTGATCATCGCCCTGGCCGTCGGCTTGCTGGTGGGGATGATCTTCAAGAAAGGAGGGCACCATTGATGGCCGAAGCAAACGGCAAACCGATCGTAGTGGCGGTGGACGGCTCCGCCCCGGGCTGGGAGGCCATGGATACGGCCCTCTATCTGGCGTCCCTGCTGAACCGGCCGGTGGACGTGATGACCGTGCTCCAACACCGCAAGTCGGGCTATTTCGCCTTCATCGACCGCCATCTGGAAGAGGAGCAGCAGGCCTACGCCCAGAAAATTCTGGAGGAAGCGGCCCAAAAAGGCCGGAAAGCCGGGGTGGAGGTGCGCCCCCACCTGCTGGAGGGCGAACAGGACGTCTCCGAGCTCATCCTGTCCTTCCTGGAAGGCGCTGGTCCGGTGAAGTTCCTGGTCCTGGGCAGCCACGGCCACAGCTTCGTCAGCCGCCACATCATCGGCTCGGTCACCGAGCGGGTGATCCGGGAGGTGGCCCACCGCGGCCTGCCGGTCCCGGTTCTGGTGGTGCCGGCCTCCGCCGCCGCCGAGGCCCAGACCAAGGTGTAGATCAGACCATTTTCCGTAGGGGCGAACCTTGTGTTCGCCCTCTCATCCGTAAGCAGCAAACAGTAAACAACACCCTTTCTCCTATTGACTGGGGAACCGGGCTCCGCCCCGGTTCCCCTTTTTTATTGCCGGAGTAAGGGCACAGCTTGCTGTGCCCTTTTTGGATCAAATGTTCTCTGGCAAAAACCTGAATTTAATTGTAACCTGATACGTAACGGGATACAATTTGCATGATCGGCAGCATACGACATAAGGGGGTAGCCGCCCTCTATTATGACGACCAGACTAAGGGATTGAAACAATCCCTGGTCAAACGGCTGCGGCAGATTCTGGCTTTGTTGGCCACGGCCGGCACCGTTGAGGACATGAACCTGCCCGGCTTGCAGCTGCATTAGCTCAAGGGCGACTTAGCCGGTTCTTATGCCGTATCCGTTTCCGGCAATTGGCGGGTGATTTTTCGCTTTGAGGAAGGCCAAGCCAGCGAAGTTGATTTGCTTGATTATCATTAGGAGTAAAACTACATGATCATGAATAACCCCCCGCATCCGGGCGAGATTATCCGGGAATTGTGCCTCAAGCCCCTGGGCCTGACCATCACGCAGGCCGCGCAGGGACTCGGCGTCACCCGCAAGACCCTCTCGATGCTGTTAAATGGTCACGCCGGCATTTCCCCGGAAATGGCCGTCAGGTTGTCGCAGGCCTTTGGCCGCAGTCCTGAGAGCTGGCTGCAGCTGCAGGCGCAGTATGACCTGGCCCAAGTCAGGAAAGCGGCCAAGGAGATCAACCTCAAACCGCTTTATGACCATCGCGGCCCGCAGCCTTGATTAAAAGAAAGTCAAAAAAAAAAGGCGTGACCAAATCACGCCCCGGAATATTTTCCCAGCACCAAGCCTCACAGATGTAGGGTGCGTCCTCCGCCCCACTCTTGCGGCTTAACCTAAGCCGCTCTTCTCACTTGCCTCAGCAGCCGCCGCGACTGAAAAAGACGATCACGCAGATGATGATGGCGATCATAATGCCTGTTTCCATAAATTTCATCCTTTTTGCAGGGAGGGGAAAGTACTTATAATTTAACTCAACCCCGGTACCCCTTCAAGAGAGAACTGTCATAAAAATTCCAGGGGTTAGGTGAGAGGGCAGGGGCCACTTACGAAAAAGTCCCTGGCCCCCTCTCGCAAAATCTTTTTTCAATCTCAGCGGTCGTTAGCCTGCTTCGCCGCGGCCTCAGGCTCCGCTTTCTCTTCATCCCACAGGATAAAGGCTTCGATAAAGCCATCCAGGTCGCCGTCCAGGACCGCGCTGACGTTGCCGGCCTCGTACTTGGTGCGGTGATCTTTGATCAGCTGATAAGGCTGCATGGTATAGGAGCGGATCTGGCTGCCCCAGGCGATCTCCTTCTGGGACTCCTGCAGTTCATGCTTCTTCGTCTCCTGCTTCTGCTTTTCCAGGTTATAGAGGCGGGCCCGCAGGACCTTCATGGCCAGTTCCTTGTTGCGGTGCTGGGAGCGCTCCGTCTGGGACGACACCACGATGTTCGTGGGCACGTGGGTGAGGCGCACCGCCGACGAGGTCTTGTTGACGTGCTGGCCGCCGGGTCCGCTGGCCCGGAAGGTGTCGATGCGCAGATCTTTTTCCTGGATGTCGATCTGGATGCGGTCGTCTATTTCCGGCAGCACCTGCACCGCGGCAAAGGAGGTGTGGCGGCGACCGCTGGCATCGAAGGGCGAGATGCGCACCAGGCGGTGGATGCCCGTCTCAGCCTTCAGATAGCCGAAGGCATAGGGCCCGGAAACGGTGAAGGTGACGCTTTTGACCCCGGCTTCATCCCCGGGCAAGAGGTCGATGGTTTCGGACTTGAAGCCGTGGCGTTCGGCGTAACGCAGGTACATGCGCAGCAGGATTTCGGTCCAATCCTGGGCCTCGGTGCCGCCGGCGCCGGCGTGGATGGTGACGATGGCGTTGAGCTGGTCTTCCTCGGCCCCCAGCAGCAGCTTGAGCTCCCAATCCCGGAAGGTCTCTTCCAGTCTGGCCAGCTCGCCGGCCACTTCCTTGAGGGCCTTGTGGTCCTCCTCTTCCACCGCCAGGTCCAGGTACACCTCCAGGTCTTCCACCTGGCTCTCTTTCTGGGTCCATTCCGCCAGGGACTGGAGCAGGGCGCCCCGTTCCTTGAGGATCTCGGCGGCCCGGGCCTGGTCGTCCCAGAGATCGGTGGCCGCCATCAACTCTTCCAGATGCCGCAGTCTTACCTGTTTGCCCGCCAGATCAAAGATGACCTCGAAGGACTTCCAGCCGGTCCTTAAATTCTTTTATCTTCGTCCGGATTTCCAAGACGTCGGGTAACATAGTCGCCTCCAATATGCTGGCTTGATCAAGGTCAGGGGATGGTAAAAAGATGAGACTAGGTCAGCTCAAAAATGTAGTCGCCGGCAGCCGTCGACGGTTTCCCCAGACATCTTATAAATTTACCAGAAAATTACGAAACTGCAAGTAATTGCGGCAGCTGGCGGCGATTGTTGACGATCATAAGGCGGGAAAATTATGATAAGCCCGGCGAGGATAATCAATCTATTATTGGATATTAGAAATTCTCTTTAACCACTTAGAGATATGTTCAATGCTGGGTTTACAACCAGCTATTCTTTCTGCATAATTCACTATTCTTTTTCGATTCACTTTATTGCTTATTTCGATCCCATTTACGTCAAAAAAAGTAAAAGCAGCAACCATGCCTGTTCTTTTATTACCATCACAAAAAATATGATCCTTGATGATATAGAACAGATAGGCTGCTGCTTTATCAAAAATACTTGGATATCTCTCTATTCCAAATACTTCTTGATTTGGAGCCGACAAAAGATATCCAAAAGAATTGTCATTTTTTATGTTGCAGCTACCTTCATAATACGCGCCACCAAAGGATAAAACCATGTCTTTGTTTATCGATATGATTTGCTCCTTTGTTAAGTAGATCATTTATCTGACAATTCTTCCCAAGCCTCTTTAAAGCGGTTTTTATATTTTTGAACCGTTGCATGGACCCTTTCTTGGGTGTCATGCCTTTGTCCAGGAGGGGCTAACCAAGGCTCAATAGTTCCAATAACCCAAAAAGTAAGGTCACGCGTACCATTGACATTTGATAATGCTTTTTTGCTAATTTGTATGGCAGACATTGTTAACGACTCCTTATTCTTTAATCGCCCATAATTTCCGTTTAGCCCATTCAAAATTGCCGGGTGTCACCACAGCAATGTCTATGTCGCCGCCACAAAGTGCCGGGCCAGGTCCGAACCTAAATCGGCCAATGACAACTTGCACCGCATATTCGGCATAATCTATTGCATCTTGAAGCGGCATGCCGTCAAATATAATTAATAATTCGCTTACAGCATCTTGGACCCATTTTTCTAAGATTTTTTTATCTGCACCCCGCTTGACCAATTCTTCTAGTGATCTAATGTCGTAGCCTTTAAATAGCCTTATAAGGGCATCGCTCTGCCCAAACCAATTAGACCCAAAAGAAGGTCTTCCATCTTCCCTATTTGGCCGAACAATTGCCCAAGCTTGGCTTTTAGGAAACTCGTAAAAATAAGTATCTGGAAAGAACTCTTTAGCTGAAAATCCTCCAATAAAAATTCCTAAAGAGGGTTTTTTACCACTAATATATGCAGCATCATAGCGTTCTTTAATAAATGTTAATAACTTATCTGCAATCTCTGCAACAGTATAAGATTCGTTTTCTACTTTATCCGGATAAGCGTATTCAAATTCCATGATTAGACTTTGTATAGACCGGTCACCAATGCTTCCTGAGCCCCAATTCATTATGCCTATGGGATAATTCTTAAAATGAGTTACCTTATTGGCAAATTGAAATGATTGAATAAGACCTTCTCCTTCACCTTGGGGGGTATTGATTTTCCCCAAAACCATCACAGCACTATCGGCTGCAAGGACTAGACCTTCCGCGATTTTGACGCTAACGCAAATTGTCATTTAGTTGAGCCTAAATCAAAGAAAAGTCGCTAATTGGATAAATTTTAAAACCTATGGGGTGATGAGTTTATATGCAAAATCTGTTCCAGAGCTAAGATATATTTGTGAAAAATCGCGCAATGTGACTGGGTGCACCTTTACCATTTTCCGCAAACTGATGTCAATAAAAAATAATATCTCTTCCTCTTGCCGTCAACCATCTATGAGTAGATTTACCCCAAGGTGTGGGTATTTTTGTATACTAATCGAGCAAACCGATCCAGAACTCAAAAAACATATTTCCTCGAGTTTTAGCTTTTTTGTCTATTATAGCTTATATACACATTTCAGACCATATCCAATATAAAATTAGGACGATACCCGCGGTTATCTCAACTCCAGAGCAGAGCCCCTCCCAGCACCGCCACCTCGAGGATCTCGTTGGCCGCGCCCAGCACGTCTCCGGTGACCCCGCCCAGGGCCTGGCGAAAATAGCGGCTCCCCAGCCAGACCAGGACCCCGGCCCCGGCCCAGAGCACCAGGCCTTTAGAGCCGTACAGCAGCAGCGCCAGGATCACGGCGCTGCAGCTCGCCCCGGCCGCCACCCGCGGGCTCACCCCGGTGGTCATGGCCTGCCCCAGGCCCCCTTCCGGCCGGGCATAGTCGGAGAGATAGGCCAGATATACCATGCCCCAGCGGCTCAGCACCGGATAAAGGATAATCTGGCCCCGCCAGCCTTTATCCGCCGCGGCCAGGAAAAAGGCGAATTTCAGCAGCAGCGCCAGGATCAGGGCCAGCACCCCGAAGGCCCCCACCCGAGAGTCCTTCATGATGCGCCGGCGTGCTTCGGGGTCCCGGCCGCCGCCCAGACCGTCCACGGTGTCCGCCAGACCGTCCAGGTGGAGGCCGCCGGTAATCCAGACGGTGAGGCAGACCAGCAGGGCCGCGGCCGCCGGGTACGGCAGCGCTTTCAGCAAGATGGACCAGGCCCCCAGAAAGATCAGACCCAGGATGGCCCCCACCCAGGGGAACCAGAACAGGGAGCGGGCCAGGTCCTCCGGCCCGGCCACCACTGGCCGGGGCCAGGGCACCTTGGTGAGAAAAGTGAGGGCCAGCGGGAAGGTGTTTTTCATTATTTGAGTCTGGTCGACTATGATTACCCTAAAGATATGGCCGGGATTTACGGTCTGGGGCGAAAAGGGTAAAAGGCGAAAAGGGAAAAAGGGGGAAAATCGTGCCCAGTTCTTACCTTATCCCCCCTTTCGCCTTTTACCCCTCTTCCTGTTCCGACACCCCGGCTTCCTCGAAGGTGGCCATCTCCCGGTAGATCCGGAGCCCGGCCTCCAGCAGCAGCATGCCCAGGGCGGCGCCGGTGCCTTCGCCCAGGCGCATATTGAGGTTCAGCAAGGGTTTCAGCTTCAGAAAATCCAGCACCGTCTGGTGTCCCGGCTCCACCGAGCGGTGGGCGGCAATGAGGTAATCGGCCGCCGCCGGCGCCAGGGCCACGGCCACCAGGGCCCCGGCGGTGGCGATGAAGCCGTCCAGCATTAAGGGTCGCCGGGCCGCGGCGCAGCCCAGGATGAGCCCGGCAATCCCGGCAATCTCCAGCCCCCCCACTGCGGCCAGCGCCCCCAAAGGATCCTTCGCATCCGGCCGGTGCAGGGAAATGGCCCGGTTGATGACCGCGATCTTGTGTTGCCAGACCTTGTCGTCGATCCCGGTGCCCCGGCCCGTGACCACGCTCACCGGCCGGCCGGTGAAGACCGCCGCCAGGGCCGCGGCCGGCGTGCTGTTGCCGATGCCCATGTCGCCGGCGGCGACGACGTCGACCCCGGCGGCGGTGGCCGCTTCCGCCCGCTCCACCCCCACCAGCAGCGCCCGCAGGGCCTCCTCCCGGGTCAGGGCCGGCTCCTGGGCCATATTGCGGGAGCCATACGCCACTTTCCGGGAAATAAGCTCCGGAACTTCAGGAAAATCGTGGTTGACGCCGATATCCACCACTTCCACCCGGGCCCGGGCCTGCCGGGCCAGGACGTTGATGCCGGCGCCGCCCCGGAGGAAATTAAGGACCATCTGATAGGTGACGTCTTGCGGGAAGGCGCTCACCCCTTCGGCCACCACCCCGTGGTCGGCGGCAAACACCACCACCCATTTGCTCTGCAGGTCCGGCATGGGGTCCTGGCGGATGGCCACGTAGCGGGCCGCCAATTCCTCCAGCCTTCCCAGGCTGCCCTGGGGCTTGGTCAGGGAGTCCAGCCGCTCCTGGGCCCGGGCCAGCCAGGCGGGGTCCACCGGTTCAATCTGGGCGATTATCTGGGATAAATCATTCATCATGGCTAAAATTACCTTTCCAACTGATTTGCAATTTCTGAATCGCGTCCTTGCGCCCTGGCGAGAGACCTTCTCCCGCCGAACATACTAAGGGAATTATTTCCCCTTCAAGGTCAGCGGCAGCCCGGCCACCACCAGGACCACCAGGTCCGCGGCCCGGGCCACCTGTTGGTGCAGCCAGCCCAGCCAGTCCCGGTATTTCCGGGACAGGGGGCTTTCCGGGACAATCCCCAGGCCCACTTCATTGCTGACGAAGATGGTGGGGGTGGCGACCCGGTCCAGGGCGGCCAGCAGGCTCTGGCCCGCGGCCTTCAGGTCCGCTTCCGAGACCTCCTCCCGGAGCATCAGGTTGGCCAGCCACATGGTGAGGCAATCGACCAAAATGGCGCCGTAGCGCCCCTGACCGTCGCGGACCGCCTGCGGCAGGTCCAGCGGCTCCTCCCGGGTCTCCCACCCCGGCCCCCGTTCGGCCTGGTGGGCGGTGATCCGAGCCACCATTTCCTCGTCCCGGGCCTCGCCGGTGGCCAAAAAGAGACGGGGAGCCGGGAAGCGCTCCGCCAGGGAGAGGCCATAGCGGCTCTTGCCGCTGCGGGCGCCCCCCAGAACCAGGGCTACCCGGAATTCTTCCGGTAACCCGACGTTATTTTCACCTTGCAAAATTGCGCCCATTATGAAAAATTTTCACAATCCAGGGGGACTTTCCTATAGATATAACCGCCAATGTTATCTTAAATGCCGTCGTCTGCCAAGGGGCAGCCACCCCCTTTAAAAAAAAGTTCGATTTCCTAGACTTTTCGGCCGGAATTGCTTGAAAAGCCCGTTAAAGCTGTGAGCAAGGTTCTATCTAAAGCGCGCCTTGACACCGGACGGGACCGGTTGCAGCTTTACCATTGACCCGGTCCGGCAAATTTGAAATGATAACCTGAGTCGCACCGGCGCCGAGAGCCGCAGGCTCGAATCTCACCTTATCACCGGAGCAGCCTGGCGTCCAGGAAAAGGCCCGGCCCGGAGGTAGGGGCACAGCTTGTTTTGCCCCCTAAGGGCGGCGCCTCTTGGCGCCGGTGCGTAAAATTCTCATTCGTTGGGTGAAGGAAAACTTATGTCCCGAGAACATCTGGCCCAGGGGTTGATCCAGGTTTATACCGGCGACGGCAAAGGCAAGACCACCTGCGCCCTGGGTTTGGCCCTGCGGGCCATCGGCCAGGGGTTCCAGGTCTTCATGGTGCAGTTCATGAAGGGCTGGGGCACCGGCGAGGCCCAGATCGCCGCCCAGCGCCTGGCCCCGGACTTCACCCTGCGCCACTTTGGGCGACCGGCCCTGGTGAACCTGAGGAGTCCTGATCCCGAAGACTTAGCTCTGATCCGCCAGGCCTGGGACCTGGGCCGGCAGGTGCTCTCGGCCGGCGAGCACGATCTGGTGATCCTGGATGAAATCAATGTGGCGCTGGCCTTCGATCTCCTCCCCCGGGATGAAGTCCTGGAGGCCTTGCGCCGTCGTCCCCCCTGGGTGGAGGTCGTCCTCACCGGCCGCCAGGCCCCCCCGGAACTCATCGAACTGGCGGACCTGGTGACGGAAATGCGCCCCCTCAAGCACTATTTCGAAGCCGGGGTTCCCGCCCGCCGCGGCATTGAATGGTAGTCGTCGGTTACCGGTTGCAAGTTCCCGGTTTGGTTACCAGAAAAAAACTCCAGCAATGAACCGCAAACTCACCAAATTAGTGGCTAACCTGGGTCTCGTCCTGGCCAGCTTCCTGGCGGTCCTGGTCCTTCTGGAAGTCGCCCTGCACTTCACCTCCTATCGCCGCCTGCTGCTCCGGGATCGGCAAATCCGCTACTATTACCAGGCCGACGCCGCCAAGGGCTTCGACATCCGGCCCAACGTCGGCAAGATCGGCACCTCGGTGGACAATGGCTCAGTGAAATACGACCTCTGGTCCAACGAACTGGGCTGCTTCGATGCACCCTACCGGGACGAAAAGGACGTCATCCTCCTGGTGGGTGACAGCTTTACCCACAGCTACGCCCCTTTCGAGGCCAAGTGGGGCACCCGCCTGGAAAAACTCCTGAACTACCGGGTCCTGAAGTGCGGGGTCAATGGCTATGGCACCCGGCAGGAGTTGTTGAAGGCGCAGGACATTATCGCCCAAATCCACCGGAGCCCGCGCCTGATCATCGTGGGCTATTTCTGGAACGACCTGCAAGACGATTACACCTTCCCCTGCCTGACCGTAGTGGACGGCTTCCTGGTGGTCTGCGACCAAAAATATCGGGACAAAACCGGCCGCCTCGACCTGAAGACTCTGGAAAAGCCATACACCCTGTGGGATAAACTGACCGGGCGCTACCCCTTGGGCCTTGGCAAGATGGTCAATTATTTCCTGGATCAGCACCTCATCCTGGTCAACCTGTTTAATGATGCTGGGACGCGGCTGTTCCCGCCGAAAACCTCCTATGCCAACCCTTTGGATTTTGCCGCGTTTCAGGATGAACCCTGGGTAACCCAGGCCTGGGCCCAACACCTGGAGAACCTGAAGGCCTTCCGGAAACTGGCCGCCAGCCAGGGGGCGGAGCTGCTGGTGGTGCTGATTCCCACCAACACCCAGGTCTATCCCTTTCTCACCGGAGGCCGGAAAATCGATCTGGAGCGGCCCAACCGCATCTTAAGCGCTTATCTCCGTGAGGAGCACATCCACTACCTGGACCTGTTGCCGTTCTTCCGGGAATATGCCGACCAGACCCCACGCCAGTATCTCTCCTCGGACCAGGACCTCTACTGGCGGGCCAACTCCCACTTCAGCCTCAAAGGCGAGCGCCTGACCAGCCTGCTGGTTTCGCGCGATATTCTGGAGCATAACCTGGTCCAGGTCCCGGACCGGGATAAGAAACTGCAGGATATTGAGGATAAATTAGCGAAATTCCACTAGTCCTGGTTGGGGGGAAGGTTAAATGTAAGCCGATCGTATCTTTCCTTTTACCCTCTTACCCCTTTCCCCTTTTCCCCCTTCATTTCCACACCCCATCAATCGCCGTCTGGCATTTGGGGCACTTGCCGTCCTTCAGGTGATAACGCCGGATCGTGTAGCCCAGCCGCTCGATGAGCAGCTCCTGGCAGCCGTAACAGTAAGTGTTCTCGCCGCCCTCTCCGGGGGGGATATTGCCGGTATAGACATAGCGCAGCCCGGCCTTGAGCCCGATCTCCCGGGCCCGGCGCAGGGTGGCCACTGGGGTGGCGGGCCGGTCCATCATCTTGAAGGTGGGGTGGAAGGCGGTGACGTGCCAGGGAATGTCCACCCCCACGCCCTTGATGAACTGGGCGATTTCCGTGAGTTCCTCGGTGGAATCGTTGTGCCCGGGGATGACCAGGGTGGTGACTTCGAGCCAGACCCCCGCCTGCTTGAGGCGGACGATGGTGTCCAGCACCGGCTGCAGCCGGGCCTTGCAGACCTTGCGGTAGAAGTCGTCCCGCATACTTTTCAGATCGACGTTGTCCCCGTCGACGAATTCCGCCAGGGCCGCGGCGGAGGCCTCCGTCATGAAGCCGTTGGACACGAAGACGTTTTTCATCCCATGTTCGTGGGCCAGCTTGCCCACGTCCTGGGCGTACTCCATAAAGATGGTGGGTTCGGTGTAGGTGTAGGCGATGCTGGCCGAATGGGAGGCCAGGGCATAGGCCACGATGCCTTCCGGGTCGCGCTCATCGCCCTTGATCAGGCCGCCGTGCACCCGGGGATACTGGGAAATGTCGTAGTTCTGGCAGTGCAGGCACATGAAATTGCAGCCCACCGTGGCGATGGAGTAGGAGCGGGTGCCGGGCAGAAAGTGGAACAGCGGCTTCTTCTCGATGGGGTCGATGTGCTCGGCGATGATCTTGCCGTAATTGAGGCTGAAGAGCTGGCCGTCCCGGTTTTCCCGCACGTAACAGATGCCCCGCTTGTCCGGGTCGATCTTGCATTCATGGGCGCAAAGAAAGCAGTGGACCTTCTGGTCCTCCAGGCCTTCCCACAGTCTGGCTGGCTGCATAGGTTCTCCTCGGAGGTGGAATCTACCCTAAGTTATAACCTCCGGCCCGATATGTAAAGGCCAATGGTAGCGCCGGCGTCCCGCCAGTACTTCCCTTTTAGGCAGGGACTGGTTATAAACCCGCCTCGGCAATCTCGCCCCAATCCGCCCGGCCGATTTCCAGGGCCTCATTC
>JBIOJX010000047.1:0-13968 GCA_044451265.1 Desulfobaccales bacterium | reverse complement strand
GTACCAGGTGGTGGTGGACCCCAACCAGTTGGTGGCCTATAAAATCCCGCTTTCCAAGATCAAGATGGCCATCAAGAACTCCAACCAGGACAGCGGCGGCGCCCTGGTCGAACAGGCCCAAACCGAATTCATGGTCCGGGCCCTGGGCTATATCAAGAATAAGGCCGACGTGGAAAACATCGTGGTGGGCGCCGACCCCAAGGGCACCCCCATCCTGATCAAGGACGTGGCCCTGGTGCGGCTGGGTCCGGAACTGCGCCGGGGGGTGACCGAGGCCAACGGCCAGGGCGAGGTGGTGGGCGGCATCGTGGTGATGCGCTTCGGCGAGAATGCCCGGACGGTCATCGAGGGCGTCAAGCAAAAGCTGCAAGACCTCAAATCCGGACTCCCGCCCGGGGTGCTCATCCAGACGGCTTACGACCGCTCAGGCCTGATCCAGCGGGCCATCGACACCTTGAAACGGACCATCACCGAGGAAATGGTCATCGTTTCCCTGGTCTGCTTCGTCTTCCTGCTGCACGTCCGCAGCGCCATCGTGGCCATCATCAGCCTGCCTCTGGGCGTACTCATCTCTTTGATTTTACAGTATTATTTTAACATCAACGCCAACATCCTGAGCCTGGCGGGCATCGCCATCGCCATCGGCGCCATGGTGGACGCCTCGGTGGTCATGGTGGAAAACTCCCACAAGCATATCGAGCACGCCCCGCCGGACGCGCCCCGTGAACCCCTCATCCTGGAGGCCGCCAAAGAGGTGGGGCCGTCGCTCTTCTTCGCCCTGTTGGTGCTCACCGTCTCCTTTCTGCCCATCTTCGCCCTGGGTGGCGAGTCCGGCCGCCTCTTCCGGCCCCTGGCCTTCACCAAGACCTTTGCCATGGGCGGCGCCGCCCTGCTGGCCATCACCCTGATCCCCATCCTGATGGTCTATTTCATCCGGGGCAAGATCATCCCGGACATGGAAAACCCGGTGGCTCGGGCCACCATGGTGGTCTATAAGCCCGTGGTCCGGGTGATCATGCGCTTCCCCAAGATCGCCATCTTTCTGGCCTTGATTGCCATGGCGGTCACCCTTTATCCGTTGAGCAAATTGGGCTCCGAGTTTATGCCGCCCCTGGATGAGGGCGACCTGCTCTACATGCCCACCACCATGCCGGGCATCTCCATCAGCGGGGCGAAAAACGTCCTGCAGCAGACCGACCGCATCATCCGGACCTTCCCCGAAGTGGAGTACGTCTTCGGCAAGGCCGGCCGGGCCGAAACCGCCACTGATCCGGCGCCACTCAGTATGTTGGAAACCACCATCCGCCTCAAGGATCGCAAATACTGGCGGAAGGGCCTCACCACCGAGGCCCTCATCCGGGAAATGGACGATGCCGTGAAGTTCCCCGGCCTGGCTAATTCCTGGGGCTATCCCATCAAGATCCGCATCGACATGCTTTCCACCGGCATCAAGACCCCGGTGGGCCTCAAATTCCTGGGCCCCGACCTGGACGTCCTGAACCGCCTGGCCGTGGAATCGGAAGGCATCTTGAAAAAGGTGCCCGGCACCACCAGCGCCTTTGCCGAGCGGGTCACCGGCGGCTATTATCTCGACTTTGAGATCAAGCGCCAGGAGGCGGCCCGCTATGGCTTGACGGTGGGCGACGTCCAGGAGATCATCTCCAGCGCCATGGGGGGCGAAAACGTCACCCAGACGGTGGAGGGCCTGGAACGTTACCCCGTGAACCTGCGCTACTTTCAGGATTACCGCCAGAACCTGCCGGCCCTGCGCCGCCTGCTCATTCCCACGCCGGACGGCTCCCAGGTCCCCGTGGAGCAGGTGGCGGACATCAAGGTCCACCAGGGTCCCGACATGATCAAGAGCGAGGGCTCCCGCCGCTCCGCCTGGGTCTTCGTGGACATCGCCAATATCGATGTGGGCACTTACGTCCAGAAGGCCAAGGAAGCCCTCGCCGCCCACCTCAAGATGCCGGCGGGCTACTCCCTCATCTGGAGCGGCCAGTTCGAATACATGGAGGCCGCGGCCAAACGCTTGCGCGTCATCATCCCCCTCACCCTGGTCCTGGTCTTCCTGCTCATCTATCTGAACACCCAGTCCCTCATCAAGGTGGGCATCATCATGCTGGCGGTGCCCTTTTCCCTGCTGGGGGCTATCTGGCTGCTCTATATCTTGGGCTATAACCTCAGCGTCGGCGTGTTCGTGGGCATGCTGGCCCTGGCCGGTCTGGACGCCGAGACCGGGGTCCTCATGCTCCTCTACCTGGATATTGCTCACGATCGATGGAAGACCGAAGGCCGCCTCAAGACCGAAGCGGACCTGCATGACGCCATCGAATACGGCGCGGTCATGCGGGTGCGGCCCAAACACATGACCATCCTGGCCAACCTGCTGGGCCTGCTGCCGATCATGTGGGCCACCGGCACCGGCTCCGAAGTGGCCAAGCGGATCGCCGCCCCCATGGTGGGCGGCGTGGCCACCTCCTACCTCCTGGAACTGCTCATCTATCCGGCCATTTACCTGCTCTGGAAGCGGCATACCGATTTTAAGCGCCGAAAAATGTCAGTTTAGGGTTTAAAAAGAATAGGAGGAATTAACCATGAGAATAATCAAAAGCCTTTTGGTAATCGGGCTTTGTTTGGCCTTTGCTGGCCCGGCGCTGGCCCAACCAGGCGGCGGCCAGGGTATGATGGGAGGAACTGGCAAGGACCGCGGCATGGGGCCCGGCGGCGGCAGGGGCATGATGTACAATCTCCAAACCGTCACCACCATCCAGGGCACGGTGGAGAGCCTGGGTCCCAAAGGCCCTCGCATGCAGCACGAGTCCCGGATTATCAAGACCGACCAGGGCAGCATCATGGTTCACCTGGGACCCACCTCGTATATTAACCAGCAGCAGATTCAGCTCAATCCCGGGGATTGCGTGGAGGTGACCGGCTCCAAAGTGGAGATGCGCGGCAGGACCATGCTGCTGGCCAAGGAAGTGAAGGTGGGCGGCAAAACCTTGCGGCTCAGGGATGACCAGGGTCTGCCGTTGTGGCGGGGCCAGGGGAGACCGCAACCCCAATAGGAACTGCTGTGGTGGAGCCTGGGTGCCGCTGACTTTATCATACCAGAAAGGCAATAGCGTCTTCAGGGGCACGGCAGGCCGTGCCCCTGAACTTTTTGGAGTCCATCACCTGGTGCTCTCGGGATTTACATTCGGCCCGGGATGCTTATTTTCTTAAACAGGCCACTTAAACTTTTTGCGGCCGCCGCCTAAGAAACCTGTGGAGGAACCGCCATGTCCATCAAAGTGATGGAGAGCTCCAAGAGCATCGCCGAAATTGCGCGGGCCTTCCCGGAAGTCTGCGCCAAATACAAGTTCGGAGTTCTGGGTAGCATCGATATCCGCCAAAAACTCCAGGAAAAGGGCCTGGTCTTTGACCGGGAGTGCCTGGTCTTCGAAGTCTGCAATCCCCAGGCGGCCAAACAGGTCCTGGACTACAACCCGGCCATTTCCGCCGTCCTGCCCTGCCGCATCTCGATCTATCAGGAGAACGGCAAAACCAGGATGGCCTCCATCCTGCCCACCGCCCTGCTCGGCATGTTTCCTAACCCGGAACTGAAGCCGGTGGCCGCGGAGGTGGAGCGCACCATCGTGCGCATCATGCAGGAGCTGGCCTGAGATTAAGGCAAAGAGCTGCGTGGCGCCGGCTGCTGATGCCCCCTAACCAAAAAAATGGGCGCGGCTGCCCGCGCCCATTCCAGAAGAAGGTATATTATCCATGCCTCAGGTCAGACGGCCAGCCCTGGGGAGATAAAAGTCCCGCCCTTCCTGAGGCAACTAATGGCCGGCAGCAGTTCATCGTCCACCTCCTCTTTCAGGAGATAGCCTTCGGCCCCCAGGGACATGGCCTGTTGCGCATACTCTATATACTTGTGGATGGTCAGAATCAGGACCTTGACCTCCGGATGACCCTCCTTGACCTTCCGGGTGGCTTCAAAGCCGCCCAGATAGGGCATGGAAATATCCATGAGGATCAAGTTCGGCGGAGATTCTTCCAGGAATTTCAAGACGTCCCGGCCATCGTTAAGCTCGCCGATGACCTGCATGTCCGGGTTGGCTTCGATAATTTCCTTGATCATCCGGCGCACCGGTGCATAGTCATCTACCAGCAGAATATTATATTTGTAAGGGTTTTTTGTGGCCATTGTTGTCAATCCTCCATCCTGGAGCATCTCAGTCTGTCCATGTTAGTTTTGTTAAATTATAGTTATCATCCCCCAAAAGTGATATGAGCAAAATTACTCATTTTAAAGAAGGTAAAAGTACCTATCTGCCGGTAAAATATTTTTTTAATAAATCAGGATAATTAAATTATGCCTGCATTAATCCCTGGAAATCTGCGCACCACCGCGATGGCTATTCTGCCCCATGACCAGCCGGAGCCGGCCCTGGAGTTGGCCCTGTCCCTGGATATCCCCTTCTGGCCGCAGCTGCCCCATGTCGGTTTTTATGAGGACATGTACGTTCAGGCCGGCGAGCATTTCCCGGGCCTCGTGCTCTTCCCGGAAACCAACCAGATCCGTTTCGATACGGCCAGGTTCTACGACGAGCTGCCTCAGATGTGGGAGCACTGGGACGACCTGGACTATTTTGACATCTCGCCGGCCTTCTCGGCGGTCTACCACCGCTTCCTGGAGCTGGATCTCAGTAAATATGTCGCCATTCGCGGGCAACTGGAAGGCCCCATCAGCTTCGGCCTGAAGGTCCTGGATGAAAACGACCGCCCCATCATCTTCAGCGACGAGGTGCGGCCTGTCCTGCTGGACTTCATGGCCCGCCGGGCCCAGGCCCAACTCACCCGCCTCAAACAGAAGCACCCCCGGGCCTTCCTCTTCCTGGACGAACCCGGGCTGCAATTCATCTTCAGTTCGGTCTCCGGCTATCCCGATCAGAGGGCCCGAGAGGACCTGGACCGCTTCCTGGCCCAGATCGACCGGCCCCGGGGCATCCACCTGTGCGGCAACCCAGACTGGGAATTTCTGCTGAACCGCGATCTAGACATCCTCTCCATGGACATCTATGCCAACGGCGAGATCTTCCAGCATTACGGCAAGACCATCCGCGCCTTCCTGAACCGGGGCGGGGTCCTGGCCTGGGGCATCATCCCCACCGGCTTCGAATCCTTCGAGCAGGAGACCCCGGAACGTCTGGAAGCTTACCTGGAGACCCTGTGGCCCACGGTTCTGGCCGCGGGTATCGACCGGGACCAACTCCTGGCCCAGAGCCTGCTGGCCCCGGCCACCTGCTGCCTCATCAACCCGGACCGGGAAAAGACGGTGACTGCGGCTTACGCCTGGCTCCGCCAGGTGTCGCAGCACCTCAGGGAAAAGTATCAGCTGGATTGACCCTGGAATCGATTATGATGATTTTTAACCAGCCATTCATGTTCCAAGGGACACTCGAGCTCATAAAAATGTAGAACCGCCGCCCTCGGCGGTTCACCCGCCGGCGAGGGCGCCGGCGCTACATTTGGCCTGCTTCTGAACGCTTTCAGAGCAGAAACTGCAAACTGAAAACTGGATCTCATGACCGAACGCCAAACCCCAGCCATTGTCCTGACCGTGCGCGACTACGGTGAAGCCGACCTGCTGGTGACCTTCATCACCCCGGAGCAGGGCCGCCTCACCGGCATCGCCAAGCATGGCAAAAAAAGCCGGCGCCGCTTTGCCTACTGCCTGGAGCCCCTGAGCCGGGTGGTCTTCTACTTCACTTCCCGCCCCGGCCGCGACCTGGAATTCTTACAAAAGGGCGAACTGGTGCGGGCTTTTCCGTCCCTGCGCCGGGACCTGCCTCGCCTGGGGGCCGCGGCGGTGCTCGCCGAAGTAACCGGCTTATTGTCCGGGCCGCCCGAAGCCATCGGCGAGATCTTCGCCACCCTGGTGGAGGCCCTGAACCTGCTGGACCAGGGCCTGCCGCCGGACTCGCTGCTGCCCGCTTTTCTGCTGCGCCTCCTCACCCTGGGGGGTTACGGCCCCCGCCTGGGCCAGTGCCTCAAGTGCGGCCGGGAGCCGGCCCCGCCCCTCTTTTTCAGCATCCCCCAGGGCGGGATATTGTGCGGCGCCTGCCGCGCCGGAGCCCCAGGCCCTTTACTCCCCCTGAACCCGGGGACCTGGAAGCTGCTGCGCCTGGCCCAGGAGATGGACCGGGAAAAACTCTCCCGCCTCCGCTTCCCCCGGCCCCAGCGAGACCAAAGCCTGGCGGTCCTCAAGACCTTCCTCTTCCATCACCTGGGGCGAGGGCTCAAATCCTGGTCCTTCTGGGAGAAGGTTCAATCCTTGGGGGTAAAAGGGGAAGAGGGAAAAAGGGGAAAGGTTTAAAAATGAAGTTTGAGTCCCGTGTAAAAGCCCCCTTTCCTGTCATTCTGAGGGAGCGAAACGACAGAATAATCTCAATAAACCGGCGAAAATTCAAGATCATTCGCTTCGCTCAGGATGAACAAAGGCCTTTTGCAAATGCCTCATCTTTTCCTTTTCCACTTTTCCCCTTTTCGCCTTTTCCCCCTTTCTCCCCAGTTATTAAACAGAGCGCCCATGAATAATTTGTCCAGCCTAATCCCGAACTTGTATGCCCTCGGCGTAGTCATATTTTTTGTGCTGCTGTTCAGCCTGGAAGCTCTCCGTCCCTTACGCCGGCGCAAAAGGACTCGCGGCCAACGGTTGCCGATCAACCTCGCGGTCACCGCCCTGGGCTTCGTCACCGGGTCTTTAACCGTCCGCCCCGCCGCCCTGGGGCTGGCCTTCTGGGCCCAGTCCCAATCCTTCGGGTTGCTCCACCTCCTGCCCCTCCCCTTCTGGGCCGAATTAGCCCTCAGCGTCTTGTGGCTGGACCTCACCTTCTATTACTGGCACCGCCTCAACCACCTGCGGCCCTGGCTGTGGCGCTTTCATAACGTGCACCACGTCGACCCGGACCTGGACGTGACCACCTCCTTCCGCTTCCATTTCGGGGAAGTCCTCTATTCCACCCCGTTTCGGGTCCTGCAGGTAGGCCTTCTGGGGATCTCTCCGGTCACGTATCTCCTTTATGAATTCCTATTCAACTGCGCCACCATGTTCCATCACAGCAATGTCCGCCTGCCGGTGACTCTGGAGCGCCTGCTCAACAAGATCATCGTCACCCCCCGGATGCACGGCGTGCACCACTCGGCCCTGGGCCCCGAAACCAACTCCAACTATTCCGTGGTCTTCAGCTGCTGGGACCGGCTGAACCGCAGTCTCCGCCTGAATGTGCCGCAAGCCGAGGTGGTCATCGGCGTGCCCGGCTATCTGTTGCCGTCTGACAACCGCTTTTGGCGCCTGCTGACGATGCCCCTGGCCCAGCAGCGCCCCTACTGGCGCTGGCCCAGCGGCCAGACGCCCCGGCGGGTCTATCCCCCGGAATTTCCCCACCCCGGCACCATGTTGGAATGACCAGTAGCCAGTAGCCAGAAAAACCAAAAACTAAAAACTCGAAAATCGAAACTCGCAACTCACCTTGCTCCCTCTCCCGACCGCCCTTATCTTTACTGCCAGGGAGGGCCATTCCTATGCCGTCAGCCAAATCGTTGGAGGGCAAACACATCGCCGTCCTGGCGGAAGACCTGTATGAAGACCTGGAATTGTGGTATCCCCTGCTGCGCCTGCGGGAAGCCGGGGCCGAAACCAGCGTGGTGGGGCCCGGCCCCGCTCGGACCCATGCCAGCAAGCACGGCTACGAGGTGCGGGTGGATAAGTTCGTGAAAGACGTCAGCGCCGCTGACTTCGACGCCGTCATTATCCCCGGCGGCTATGCCCCGGACCGCATGCGCCGCCATCCAGCCATGGTGGCCCTGGTCCGGCAGGCGGTCCAAAGCGACAAGGTGGTGGCCGCCATCTGCCATGCCGGCTGGATGCTGGCCTCCGCCGAGGTGCTCCAGGGTCGGACCGTTACCAGCTTTTACGCCATCAAGGACGATCTGATCCACGCCGGGGCCCACTACCGGGATGCCGAAGTAGTGGTGGACGGCAACCTCATCACCTCCCGGCAACCCGGCGATCTGCCGGCCTTTTGCCACGCCATCATCGTCGCCCTGGCCGGCTGATTACTCTTCCCCACCCGCCGGATAGCACTCCACCGGGCGCCCGGGACTAATCCGCGCGTATTGGGACATGTCATGGGACAGGGTGGAGTATGGAATAGGGTTCTAGTTTAATTTTTCCAATATTATTAGCATGATACCCTATTGATTCTCTTGGCCTTAATCTTGCGCTTCGTATCCACCCGAAGAGGCAGTAGTCATTGCCTCCAGGGGCTTTAGCAACAGGCCGGTAGCAGCGCCACCCGGCGGCAATACGGAGCCAGTAGATGTCGGTTAGTACCCGGAGCACGACCCGCGCCGGTTGCCAGGGATGGCCGACCCCGATGGAAGAAAGGCTGGACCGGGCCTTGGTGGCCGGTCTGATGCTCGAGGTGTTTCTGGAGAGCCCGGCCGTGCCGGTCGACCCCCAGGTCCGCCGACGAGACCTTAAGTCCAGACTGACTCATTCCATGGTGAGACATCTGGCCGGCCGCATCACCCTGGACCGCTTCCGCAGCCTGATGCACCGCCTGCAAGATTGGTTCCCCTTCTATTATCCCCTGATGCCAGCTTTGCCACGGGCGCAAGAGGGGGATGAGTGCCCTGCCGGTAGGACCGCGGCGCCCGCCGGCGCCCGGCCCCCTTCCCTGGTGCGCCAAGACCTCCTGAAAGCCTGGCTGGAAAAGGCCGCCCGCGAGATTTTGCCCCGGCGGCCCCAAAGTAAGGTCCAGCCGGAGCGGCTGGCAGACTTTTGCCGGCTGGCCCAGTGCTGCTGGTTCCGAGGGAAGGATTTCGCCCAGTATTTTGACATCGACCGCAAGACCGCCTGGGAATATGTGCAAAAACTCCAGGAAGCCGGGCTCCTGATCCACAACCATGGTCGTTCCGCCGCGGTGCGTTACCGCCTGGCGGATCATTTCCTCAAGATCAAACTGACCGCACTGGAGCAGCAGGTGCCCCTGGCGCTAACGAGCTTATCCTCAGCCGCGGCGGCGCAGGTGGCCCAGGAGTTGGCGGCCACCGCCGGCGAGTCCCTCTGGGAGGAGCATTGGCCCATCTCGCCGACCGCCGCCCGCCGGGAAGAGACCATCGCCTCCCTGACCAAGGCCGGCATCCTGGAAGTGGTCTGCCAGTCGGGGCAGAGGCGAATGCTACGGTTGCCGCGGCGCTGGCTACGGTCCCAAGCAGATTAGAATTCCGCCAGGGTTGGATCACTAATCCTTTGACAATGCCGCAGGGAATACTTAGTTTTTTACACAGGAGTATCAAATATGTTTAAAGAATTTAAAGAATTCGCCATGCGGGGCAACGTGGTGGATATGGCGGTGGGCATAATAATTGGGGCCGCCTTCGGTACGGTCATCAAGTCACTGGTCGCGGACATTATTATGCCACCCATTGGCCTGCTTTTGGGTAACGTGGATTTTGCCAACCTGTTTATTTTAATCAAGGGAGGCAACCCGCCCGGTCCCTACCTGGCACTGGCAGAGGCCCAAAAGGCTGGCGCAGTCACGATCAACTATGGGGCGTTCATCAACACCATTATCAGCTTTCTCATCGTCGCCTTTGCGGTCTTTCTCCTCATCCGCAGTATCAACCGGATGAAGAAACCAGAAGAGGCGCCGGCGGCCGCGACCACCAAAGAATGTCCCTACTGCCTCTCCGCGGTCCCGGTCAAGGCTACGCGGTGCGCTCACTGTACTTCGGAGTTAAAAGTCGCCTAACCTAAATTAACCCCCAAACGTTGATGACTAATAGACGAAGGCACCAGGCCTCTCTGCCCTGATGGGCAATTGCCGACCTGGGTCGGCCTCCTGCTTACCAGGATGACCTGCCGTCGCTTGATCCGGCGCGGGGCTAACCCCCTCTATATTCTCATTGACCCCTGATGTATGTTTGTGATAATTTTCTTGAATGTTCATTAGGGAGGTACGCCGGACCCCATGATCCGCGATATCGAACACGAAACCTTGCCACGGGAAGCCCTGGAGGCCATACAACTTAAACGTCTACAGGCGGTAGTGGAGCGCGTCTACCATCTGGTGCCTTTCTATCGCCGCAGCATGGACGAACTGGCAGTCAAACCCGAACACATCCGCAGCCTGGCCGACCTCAGACTCCTGCCCTTCACCACCAAGCAGGACCTGCGGGACAACTATCCCTTCGGCATGTTCGCCGTGCCCATGGAACAGATCGTCCGCATCCACGCCAGCTCCGGCACCACCGGCAAACCCACCCCGGTGGCCTACACCCGGCGTGACCTGGAGACCTGGTCCGAGCTGATGGCCCGCACCCTGGCCGCAGCCGGCACCACCACGGGCGATATTGTCCACAACGCTTACGGCTACGGCCTGTTCACCGGCGGCCTGGGGTTCCATTACGGCGCCGAACGCCTGGGGGCCGCGGTAATTCCTGTCTCCGGCGGCCAGACCCGCCGCCAGATTATGTTGCTCCAGGATTTTGGCCCCACCGTCCTGGTCTGCACCCCGTCCTTCGGCCTTTACCTGGCGGAGGTGGGCCAGGAGATGGGCGTCGATTTCGCCAACCTGAAGCTCAAGGTGGGCATCTTCGGGGCCGAACCCTGGACCGAAGGCATGCGCCAGGAAATCGAAAAACGCCTCAGCCTGGACGCCGTGGACATCTACGGCCTCTCCGAGATCATCGGCCCCGGCGTCAGCGTCGAATGCATCGAAGCCAAAGCAGGGCTGCATCTGGCTGAGGACCATTTTCTCCCGGAGATCATCAACCCGGCCACCCTGGAAAAAGAGCCCCCCGGGGCCATGGGCGAACTGGTGATCACCACCCTGACCAAGGAGGCCGTGCCCCTGCTGCGCTATCGCACCCGGGACATCACCTCGCTCAATTACGCCCCCTGCAAATGCGGCCGCACCCTCCTCAGGATGAACCGCCTCAAGGGCCGCTCCGACGACATGCTCATCATCCGGGGCGTCAACGTCTTCCCGTCCCAGATCGAGTCGGTGCTCCTGGAGACCCCCGGAGTGGCGCCCCACTACCAGCTCATTGTCGACCGGGAAGGCCAGCTCGACACCCTGGAGGTCCAGGTGGAGGTCGATGAGGCCACCTTCTCCGACGAAGTCAAGCAGATGCAGGCCCTGGCCCAGGGCATCCAGCGGAAGATCAAGGACTACTTCACCGTGTCCGTCAAGGTGAAACTGGTGGAGCCCCAAACCATCCCCCGGAGCGAAGGCAAGGCCAAACGGGTAATTGATAAGCGGCAGCTGTAGTAATCAGTGGCCAGTGGTCAGTGGTCAGTAAAAGAAGAGGCTTGCTTGGATAAGCCAGTGCGGTCCTATCAGGATTTGATGGCCTGGCAGAAGGCCATGGATTTGGTTACAAAAATTTATGAGATAAGTCATAAATTTCCGCGAGAAGAGATCTTTGCACTGACCAGCCAACTTCGTCGGGCGGCAGTATCAATTCCCAGCAATATCGCCGAGGGGCAGGGAAGATCGTCAACAAAAGAGTTTCTATACTTCTTGGGAAATGCCAAAGGTTCTTTGTCGGAGGTGGAAACGCAGGTTGTAATCGCTCGCAACCTCGGTTACATCGGTGGCGAAGGTGTAAATCGTCTTTTGAATCTCTCGGCAGAGGTCGGACGGATTTTAAACGGGCTCCTGGCTTCGCTCAGAAATAAAAAATAGCAGGTGGACATTATGAAAAAATATGGGAAAAGATTTCTCCTGGTTTTTTCTACTGGCCACTGGCCACTGACCACTGGCAACTGAAGGGGTACTCCACCATGAAAGTCGAACAAATCTCGGTATTTCTGGAAAACAAGGCAGGGCGCCTGGCCGAAGTCACCCGGGTCCTGGGGGAGGCCGGCATCAACATCCGGGCCCTGTCCCTGGCCGATACCACCGACTTCGGCATCCTGCGCCTGATCTGCGACAATTACGACAAGGCCCGGGAGGTCCTGAAGGCCAAAGGCTTCACGGTGGGCAAGACCGAGGTGGTGGCGGTGGAAGTTCCCGACCGCCCCGGCGGCCTGGGGCTGGTGCTCCAGGTGCTGGCCCAGTCCGACGTCAACGTGGAGTACATGTACGCCTTTGTGCAGCACAGCGGTAAAAACGCGGTGATCATCTTCCGCTTCGATAACCTGGAGCAAGCCATCAGCCTGCTTCAGAAGGAAGGCATTCACATTTACAAGGGCGAAGAAGTCTACCGGCTCTAAATTCCCTGCGTCGAAGGAGATTTTATGAAAAAGATCGGATTGGCCCTGGTCCTGGTCCTGGCCGTCCTGATGCTGCTGGCGGCGGGTTGCGGCAAGGGCAGCCAAGCGGAGCCCTACGTCATCGGCGGCATCTTTTCCATCACCGGCCCAGCCTCCTACCTGGGGGAGCCGGAGCGCAATTCCTTGGAGATGGTAGCCGAGGAAATCAATGCCAAAGGCGGCATCAACGGTCACCCCTTGAAGTTGGTCATCTACGATGACGAAGGCGATGTCACCAAGGCCCGCCTCCACGCCGAAAAACTTCTTCAAAAAGATAAAGCCCTGGCCATCGTTGGCCCCAGCATAACTCCTGCTTCCATGACGGTGCTGGAGATTACCCAAAAGGCCAAGATGCCCCTGATCTCTTGTGCCGCCGCTGCGGCCATCACCGCCCCGGCCAAGGACCGCCTCTGGACCTTCAAAACGGCCCAAACCGACCAGATGGCGGTGAGCCGGATTTACCAGTATTGCCAGAAGCACGGCATCGCCAAGGTGGCCATCCTCACCGTGTCCTCAGCCTTCGGGGTAGCGGGCAAGGAACAATTGCTCGGCCAAGCCGCCCAGTATGGCATGGAAGTGGTGGGCCAGGAAGTCTTCGGGGATAAAGACACGGACATGACCCCGCAGCTCACCAAGCTTCGGTCCACTCCGGCCCAGGCGGTGATCTGTTGGGGAGTCGGTCCGGCTCCGGCACTCGTGGCTAAAAACATGAAGCAACTGGGCCTGACCATCCCCCTGATCCAGAGCCACGGCGCCGCCTCTAAGAAGTTCATCGAACTGGCCGGCGACGCGGCCGAAGGCATCATTATGCCCGCCGGCAAACTGGTGGTTTATCAACAACTCCCCGATACCGACCCCCAAAAGGCCGTATGCAAGGACTACACTGAAAAATACAAGGCCAAGTTCAAGGCCCCTGAGTCCAGCTTCGGCGGCTATGCCTATGACGCCCAGCGCATGTTGAATGAGGCCCTGGCCAAGGGCGGCAGCGATCAGGCCAAGATCCGTGACGCCCTGGAAGGCATCAAGAACTTAGCCGGCGTCAGCGGCGTCTTCAACATGAGTCCTGAAGACCACAATGGCCTGACCCCGGACGCCTTCGTCATGGTAAAGATTCATGACGGCAATTTTGCCCTGATCGATTAGCAGCAGCCAGTTGCCAGTAGTCAGTAGCCGGTGAAAAGTCGGCTGCTGACTACCGGCACTAACCACTATTTTCTCCTCGCGTTGCCAAGCTTGGCTTGGCCCTGGCATGGCCCAAGCTCAGACTGGAGAGCCAAAAACACGACCATCGCCAGTGGTCACTGGCCAGTAAAAACTGACTACTGGCTACTGGCTACTGACTACTGATGCCAACCCTTGCCGCACTGCTGCAATACTTCATCTCCGGCCTGACCAGCGGGGCCATCTACGCCCTCATTGCCCTGGGGTTCGGCATCATCTATAACTCCACCACCATCATCAATTTCGCCCAGGGCGAAATGGTGATGCTGGGTGCCCTCTGCGCCATCAGCATCTATCATCTGATCCCTTCCCTGCCCCTGGCCTTTCTGGGCGGCGTCGTCATCGTCTCCCTGGTGGGCCTGGCCTTTGAGCGCCTGGCCCTGCGCCCGGTCCGCGACCCTTCACCCATCGTCTTGATCATTATTACCGTGGGC
>JBIOJX010000046.1:0-14091 GCA_044451265.1 Desulfobaccales bacterium | reverse complement strand
GAATCCCCCCTCCCCCAGGAGGGGGGATTCCCTAAAGATGCCGGAAATTCAGTAAAATCCTAATAATCGCCTGGCTCAGCAGCTCAGCCTTCTTTGGCCAGCCGCACCCCTTCCCGGATCATCTGGCTGGTGTAGCTCCATTCGTTGTCATACCAGCTGAAGACCTTCACCAGGTCGCCGTCCACCACCTGGGTCATGCTGGGGTCGAAGATGGAAGCATAGGTGCTGCCGATGACATCCGAGGAGACGATTTCATCCCGGGCGTATTCGACGATGCCCTTATAAGTCGTTTCGGCTTCTTCCTTGAAGATGGCGTTGATCTCCGCCACCGTGGTAGGCCGCTCGGTGAGGAAGACCAGGTCGGCCACGGAACCCAGGACCACCGGGCAGCGCATGGCCACGCCATCGAATTTGCCCTTATACTGCGGCAGGACGTTGGTGGTGGCCACCGCGGCGCCGGTGGAGGTGGGCACCAGGTTGGCGGCCCCGGCCCGGCCCCGGCGAAATTTCTTGCTGGGCCCGTCCACAATGGCCTGGGAAGAAGTATAGGCGTGGATGGTGGTCATCGTCGCCTTTTTGATGCCGATGCGCCGTCCCATGATCTCCACTATCGGAGTGATGCAGTTGGTGGTGCAGGAGGCGCAGGAAATGGCGCGGTCGGCCTCGCCGGGCTTGGTGACGCCGTGGACGATGCAGCAGACGTCGCCACCCTTGGGGGGCGCCGATAGCACCGCGTATTTGGCCCCGGCGGTCAGGTGTTTCGCCAACCCCTCGGACTGGGTGAAGAGGCCGGTGCACTCAAAGACGATATCTACCCCCAGGGCCTTCCAAGGCAAGTTGACCGGGTCCCGCTCGCTCAGATATTTGATGGTCTTCCCGGCCACCTGCAGGGTCCCGCCGGTGATCTCCACCCGATGTTTGTACCGGCCGTAGGCGGTGTCGTAGTTGAGCAAATAGGCCAGATTATCAATGGGCATCAGATCGTTGACTGCAATCAGGTCCAGTTCCGGTTGATCCATAATAATTTTTAACGCCGCCCTGCCGATCCTTCCCATGCCGTTAATCGCGACCTTTGCCATGTTCGACCTCCTCGGGAAATGGTTATCTGTACGCTGTTGAAAGATGGCTGCTGATTTATCTGTTTATTATGTCCCAAGTTAACCTGGGAATGCAACTTCGGCAATTACTTTTCCCGTTTTTCTGCCCGGGGCCGGGGCGATCCGGGAGCCCTCGTATTCATTAAATAATCACGCGGAACGCCGCTGCAAGCGGGGTCAGCGTCATATTTCGGCAGACGGTGCTCGCCGGCAATTCCAAATACCCGGACGATTTTTTGACCGTCACGGTTGTCAGCCCTGCCGCCAGGAACTAGTTTATGCTTACACCACAGTCAATTCAAGTCCGGCAAGGAGGCATCTCATGGAAGCCATCGTGGCGCAGGTAGGCGATCTGGCGGACGGCGACATGCAGGAAGTCATGGTGGGCGAGACCAGGGTGTTGCTCACCAAAATCAAAGGAAAATTTCAGGCCATCGGCAACATCTGCACCCACTATGGCGGCTCGCTCCATGAAGGCTGTCTCTCTGGGACCGGGGTCTACTGCCCCTGGCACCAGTCCCGCTTCAACGTGATCACCGGGGATCTGGAAGAACCGCCGGCCCTGGACGCGGTCCCGCGATTTGCGGTGCGGGTAGAGGGCACGAATATCATTGTCACCGTGCCGGAAGGGGCCGGCGATCGGCGGGTCCCGGATATGGTCCAATATAATCCCGCCACGGACCAACGCACCTTGGTCATTCTGGGAGCCGGGGCCGCGGGCAACCTGGCGGCCCAAACCCTCCGGGAAGAGGGTTTCCAAGGTCGGGTGGTGATGATCACCTACGAAACCAGTCTGCCCTACGACCGCCCCAACCTGAGCAAGGGCTATCTCAATGGCGACGCCACTCTGGATTCCCTCCCCTGGCGGGCGGAGAAATTTTACCAGGACCATGACATCGAAATTTTCTTCGACCACCGGGTGACCGAAGTGGACGCCGCAGCCAAGACCGTCACCTTCAGTTCCGGCACCCAGCAGACCTATGACGCCCTGCTCCTGGCCAGCGGCGGCGAGGCCCGTCCCCTGGAGGTTCCCGGCGCGGACCTGGCCAACGTCTTCACCCTGAGAATCATCGAAGACGCCACCCACATCATCAAGGCGGCCAGGCAGGGGGCCAAAGCCGTGGTAGTGGGGGCCGGCTTCATCGGCATGGAGGCGGCTTACAGCCTCACCAAGCGCGGCCTGAAGGTTACCGTGGTCGCTCCGGGCTCGGTTCCTTTCCAGCGTCAGTTGGGCCCGGAGGTCGGCCGGGTCATCCAACAGGTCTTCGAGGAGCAGGGCGTGGCCTTCCGCCTGGGGGCCAGGGTCGCCCTGCTGGAGGGCGACGGGAAGGTTCGGACCGTGGTCCTGGACTCCGGCGAAAAAATTCCGGCCGATCTGGTGGTAGCCGGCCTCGGGATGCGGCCGGCCACCGATTTCCTCAAGGGCGTACCCCGCCATGCCGACGGCAGCGTTACGGTGGATAAATATTTGCGGGTCGCTGCCGGCCTCTACGCCGCCGGAGATATCGCCCGCTTTCCCGACTGGCGCAGCGGCGAGCCGATCCGCATCGAGCACTGGCGGCTGGCCCAGCAACACGGCCGCGGTGCGGCCCGCAATATGCTGGGAAAGGGCGTGGAGTTTCGCGGCGTGCCCTTCTTCTGGAGCGAACTCTTCCAGCTGATGCCGCAATACGTCGGCTACGCCGCCAGTTGGGACGAAGTCATCATCCACGGCGACCTGGCGGCCCGGAATTTCGTCGCCTTCTATGCCAAAGGGAATAAAGTTCTGGCTGCGGTGGGCCTGGAGCATGGCGCCCAGATGGCGGCCATCGCCGAACTGCTGCGCCTGGATCAGCTGCCTATGGCGGAGGAATTGCGCCGAGATCTGGCCTTCGACCCCCTGGGGCGCCTCCATGAACTGCAAAAATAGTTTTCTGCGACTGTAGGGGCGGACCTGTGTGTCCGCCCTTTTTAGGGCGCACACCTGGGTGCGCCCCTACGAGAAATATATTATAGGCCAAGGCCCTTGGGGTCTTGACCGGTCATTTTTAAGATCGCGTCATTCTCCTCACCCTCTTGCTTTTGGCAAATTATCTATTGTATGATCCGGTTACTCTTTATTATTGTCAGATTCCTGCCTCAGGGGGTTATCCATGAAGAAAATCGAAGCCATCATCCAACCCTATAAGCTGGAGGCGGTCAAAGAGGCCCTGCACCAACTGGCGGTTAAGGGCATGACCGTCACGGAAGTGAAGGGTTTCGGGCGCCAAAAGGGTCTGCGGGAGGTCTACCGGGGCATGGAATACCAGGTGGATTTTCTGCCCAAGGTCAAGATTGAAATCGTCTGCACGGACGAGCAGGTGGAAGCCATCACCAACGCCATCATCGCCCAGGCCCGCACCGGCAAGGTGGGTGACGGCAAGATTTTTATTTATCCCCTGACCGAGGTCATCCGCATCCGCACCGGCGAGATCGGAGAAGAGGCGGTTTAAAATCAGGGATCAGGGATTAGGGGTCAGGAAAAGAAAGCCTGGCTCTCCCTAATCCCTAATCCCTTTATTCTTGACACCTTCCTTAAGGGCCTTACCTTCCATAGAAGCAAGTTATCCATTTATGCCTTTCGGGGGCCTTTTTGGCCAGCCTCGTCTTGCAACTCAAGCCGGTCGCGCCCTTCCGGCTGGACCTGACCGTCTGGGTCCTGCGCCGGCGGCCCCACAATCTCATGGACCGCTGGGACGGCGAAACTTACCGGCGCGTGCTGCTGATCGGAGATCAGCCGGTAGCGGTGGCCATCAGCCAAAGCGGACCGCCCGAGGCTCCGGAACTCCGGGTGGCAGCCGGAGGCGTCGAGCCTGACCCGGAGACCAGCGAAATTCTGGCCGCCATCCTGACCTTGATGTTGGGGCTGGATGTCGACCTGACTGAATTCTATCGCTTTGCCGCTAAAACCCCTCGGTTGCAGACCCTGATCCGGGACTTTCGCGGCGTCAAGCCACCGCGGCTTCCCAGCCTCTTCGAGGCCCTGGTCAACGCCGTGGCCGGCCAGCAAATCAGCCTCACCGTGGCCATTCATCTCCTCAACCGCCTGACCCAGGCCTTCGGCGAGCCCTTTCCGGAAAAGACCGGGCCGGCGCACGCCTTCCCCCAGCCCCGGAACCTGGCGGGGCTTTCACCCCCGGCCCTGCGCGACCTGGGTTTCAGCTTCAACAAGGCCCGCACCATCATCGAACTGTCCCAAAGCCTGGAGGCCGGCAGCTTCAGGCTGGAAAACCTGGACGCCCTGGACGACGAGGCCGCAATTGAGACCTTGAGCCGACCCCGGGGCATCGGCCGCTGGTCGGCGGAATACGCCCTGCTGCGGGGCCTGGGGCGCACCCACCTGTTTCCCGGCGACGACGTGGGCGCCCGCCGCAAGTTGGAAACCTGGCTGGACCTCAAAGAACCCCTGGATTACCAGGGGGTGCGCCGGGTCCTGGCCGGCTTCCAGCCCTTCGGCGGCCTCATCTATTTTCATTTTTTGCTGGGCCAGCTGGCCGAGGAGGGCCAACTGGCCGGCAGCAAACGGCAGGCCCAATGAGCCAGGAGAACCGCGCAATATCGGTTCTGACCATCGGCCACTCCACCCGGCCATTGGCTGATTTTTTGACGATTTTAAAGACTCAGGGGGTGGAGAAAGTCGCCGATATCCGCACCGTGCCCCGCTCCCGGCACAACCCTCAATTTAATAAGGAAACTCTGCCCCAGTCCCTGGCCGAGGTGGGGATCGGTTATGTGCACCTGCCGGGTTTGGGTGGTCTGCGCCATCCCCGCCGCGACTCTCCCAATCTGGGTTGGCGCAACGACTCCTTCCGGGGTTTCGCCGACTATATGCAAACGCCTGAATTTGAGGAGAATTTGCAGGCTCTCATCGACCTGGCCAAAGAGGCGCGCCTGGCCCTGATGTGCGCCGAAACCGTGCCTTGGCGCTGCCATCGCTCGCTGATCGCGGACGCCTTGACGATCCGGGGCCTCAAAGTGGAGCATATCATCAGTGCACCAAAACTCCAGGAGCACCGCCTCACGCCCTTTGCCCGGGTGGAGGGCACCCGGATCACCTATCCCGCGGCCGCATCGCCCTGAGGATAAGTTAAACCAGAGGTGGCCCGGCGGCTGGAGAATTGATAAACTATTTATTTGAAAATCATTTGGCAGTCGTGGGCTTTTAGCCTGCGCTACCCTCGGAAGACTAATGAACGCTGAAGAAAAGACCTCAACACCCCGCGCCGGCCTGGACGAATTCGCCTATTTCGGCTATCAACCGGTGGCGCCCGCCGAAAAAGAGAAGCTGGTGCACCGGCACTTCGACACGGTGTCCGCCCGCTACGACTTCATGAACACCCTCTTAAGCTTCGGGATGCACTATCCGTGGAAATGGACCGCGGTGCGCCTCCTGGGGCTGCAGGCCGGAGATCGGGTCCTGGACGTCTGCGGCGGCACCGCCGACCTGGCCCTCCTGGCCGCCAGGCGGATCGGGCCCGCCGGCCGGGTGGTGGTCTACGACATCAACCGGGCCATGATGGCCGCGGGCCGGCCCAAGCTGGCCAAGGCGGGCCTGGCCTCCCGCATTGCCCTGCTCCAGGGCGACGCCGAGCACCTCTCCTGTCCGGACGCCAGCTTCGACGCCGCCATGGTCGGCTTCGGCATCCGCAACCTGACCCATCCCGAACTGGGCTTTAAGGAGATGCACCGGGTCCTGAAGCCCGGCGGCCGGCTCATGTGCCTGGAGTTTTCCCAGCCGGTTACCTGTTGGTTCCGCCGGCTCTATGACTTCTATTCTTTTTATATTATGCCCCTGATGGGCCGGCTCTTCGTGGGCTCCTGGCAGGCCTATACCTACCTGCCGGAATCCATCCGCATGTTCGCCCACCCCGAGGAGGTCTCGGCCACCCTGGCGGGCCTGGGCTTCACCCGAATCCGCTATCGGCGCCTCACCAACGGCATTGCGGTGATCCACCTGGCGGTGAAGCCATGAAGGTCAACTGGGCCGAGCGGCTGATAGTCAATAACCCGGTGCGGGTCATGATCCAGCGCCTCATCGTCAAATGGATCGGCCGGAGCCTGGCCCCGGACCCGGAGGCGCAGGTCCTGGAAGTGGGTTGCGGCCGCGGCGCCGGGGCCTGCCTCATCCTGGAGAAATTCCGGCCCGCGGCTCTACACGCCCTGGACCTGGACCAGCGCATGATCCGCCAGGCCCACGCCTACCTGAACCCGGAGCAACGGCGCCGCATCTCGCTCTACGTGGGCGACGTCTTCCGCCTGCCCTACCGCGACGGCGCCCTGGACGGGGTCTTCGGCTTCGGGGTGCTGCACCACCTGCCGGACTGGCGGGGCGGCCTGCGGGAGATCGCCCGGGTCCTGAAACCCGGCGGCTTCTATTTCCTGGAGGAGTTTTATCCCCAGCTCTACCAGAACTTTCTGGCCAGGCGGATTTTCCTGCACCCGGAGCACGACCGCTTTTACAGCCACGACCTGCGCCAGTGCCTGGAAGAGTGCGGCCTGTCCCTACACCGCTGCCTGGAGCAAAAACAATTGGGCATCCTGGCCGTGGTAACGAAAGAACGGTAAATTAGGAATCGTAGGGGCGGTTCTCGAACCGCCCCCAGGAGCTGATCTCAGGGCGGCTCCTGGCCGCCGCAGGCCGGCGGACCAGCCTTTCCTTTTATCCACCAGCCATTGTCCTTTTGTCTAGTTCGCAGAATTTTTGGGCAGGGGAAAGCCGCGTGCAATCAGAGGTACGCTTATTCAAACTAGACAATTAACGTGATTTTGTCCAGTTTTTATTTTTTTCCTCCGGCTATGGATAGGCTAATACTTGCAGTCTCTTTTTGCGCGCTATAGGAATGTCTCTCTAATGAGCCAAGAGGCCAAAGCCTGATGGAAAGGAAGATTACCAGTGCCAAATGAAGAACTAGGAATATTAACACGAACCATAAACAAAGATTAGTTTGCTTTTCACCTTTTTCTTGTTGAGCACGCCGCCGTCGAAGATATAAAATGCGATGAGCATAACTCACATAAGCTGCTGCCACTGTATAGAGCGCAAAATTCACTATAATTGCTTGCCACTCAGCTGATTTAGGAAACGATCCCACAGCAAATGAAGCTGTCAAAAATGCACTAAATGCAGGTATCGCATAGTTACCAATTTTCGTAACTTCAGAAAGTGCATTCTTATAATTGCCCATATCTTGTTAACACCTCATATTTCGGACTAATTCTTTTAACCATAATCAATTCTATCTGGAAAAAATTAGCCATTGCCAAGATTGTTATAATCTGAGACCGATGAAGTTTATCGGTTGTTTTTACCTCAAACAGTTTGACATTATTGTTTATATCTATGGCTGTTATGTCCGGCCAGCCACTGCCGAAAGCAGCAAGGTCCATGAAAAACATTTTAGCTATATTAGCAAGGACCTTGTTTCCTAATGCTTCGTATAGAGAAAGAACAAAAGATAAGGTTAGGCCCACGTAATTCCTCCACGGCCAATTATCTCCCGTCCAGCCCATATCAATGTGCCATTGTTTAAGTGTGCAAAAAGCTTTTTTAATATGATCCTTTTTAGCATTAGTAATTGCCTCCATAATAGAAGGCATAAGGTATTTATAAGGACTTGGACGATTTTCAGGGCACGTGTTAGGTCTGTTTTCCATTAAATCCAATAAATCTATACTACCCAAAGGGCTAGCATACATATTGTCCGTTATCGTATCTTCAACGGAACTCTCCCCAAAATCCTCATGATAACTCCTATAAAGTGGGTGCGTCAGACAATGTTCTTTCCATGCATTGCGGATTTGATCAAAGGACATACATCCTAAAAGGGTTAGTATATCACCACCTTCTGCATAGCACACTGCTTTGTAATTGCATTCATTTAATAAATATGTCATTGTTGCGATTTCTGGCCGTTCTTTATTAGCTATAATTAATTCGATATTGTTAATGGGCAACGAAAGCGCCCTTGCTTGTTGCTTTAGAGACGATAGTTCAATTGCTGCAACCCTGCCCTTATCAGTCAACTTACTATTTTGATCACATAAGCCACGTCTTATAAGAGCATTTGTAGTGCTTTTTTTACAATTAACAAGATTTCCATTACTAAGGGCATCTTGCAGAGTTTTTCCCATTAATTTCGAAAGGCTTTCAAAACTAGGGACAGAACGCCATGTTCTGGGTGCTGTCCTGTAAGGATCAGCGTTATAGTTTATACTTTCATTCATTTAAGTATCATCCGATATATTCACCCAATAGAACATAAAGGCGGTTAACTTCTGTTTTTATCTTGACGGATATACGATTTTTTCGTTTTCCTTGGCGAAATCATCAGACCAAATTATGCGAATTGGAAGCTTTCCTTTTGTTCCCGAGTTGCCAGCGTCTATCAATTCAACAGACTGCTTTGGCTCCAATAACTCAAGCGGAAATTTTCTATCAATATCTGACTGTATTAAACGATCATTTCCTTCAGGGAATTCGATCCGAATGTAACGGGCGGCGGCCTTACCTTTATTAAAGATTGTTAATTTGCCTTCCGTAATAGTGAAGGATGCATCTAAATCTGCTTGCTTGTTCTTAAGAGCTTATCTACTCTCTTTTTCAATTAACAAATTGTTTAGCCTCGATGCTTTCATTGTTGCATAGCAAGAAATAAGTAATGAGATAAACGAAATTACAACGGCAATTACAGATATAATATTACTCAGGTTTACTTGAGCAACATCGACAGGATTAACCTGCATTTTTTGAACCTCCTAAAATTCATTTTATTTTTACGGTCAATAAATTTTTTTGAGGGTCACTCCTATCACTGGACAAAATAGCACGAATTGTCCAGTTATAATAGATGATAATCCGGCCTAGGGCCGCCGTATCTCCCGGCGGGGGGAAGTTGCCTGATAGCTGCCTGGGCCTTACTTGAGAAGCTCCGCCACTTCCTTCGGGGCGCGGGCGCTAACGGCCAGCAAAGCGCGCCCCTATGGTTCGTGGCCTCATAGGGGTGGTTCGAGAACCGCCCCTACAATCAACCTATTCGCCGTAGCCCCCGCCGGCCTTGCCCCGAAAGACCAGATACTGGTAGCCGTTGTAGATCAGCATCACCGGCAGGATCAGGGCCGTTACCGCCAACATGATCGCCAGGATCAGCGGTGGCGCCGCGGCCTCGGCCACGGTGATCGCCGGCGGGATGACGTAGGGATAGAGGCTGGCAGCCATGGCCAGAAAGGCAAAAAAGCAGCCGGCCAGGCTCCAGGCCAAGGGGGCCCGGTCATCGGACCTCAGCAGGCTGGCGAGGAGCATGACCAGGGCGAGGGCGGCCAGCAGCATGGGAAAGGTGGTAAGCCACAAGGTCGGCCAGACGAACCACTGGCGGGCCAGGAAAGGATACTTGCAGAGGCCCCAGCACCCGAGGCCGGCGGAGACGGTGAGCAGCGACCAGGCCGCCACCTGGGCCTGGCGGCAGGCCTTTTCCCGAACTTCGCCCTCGGTCTTCAGGATCAGATAGGCGGCCCCCAGCAGCAGATAGGCGCACAACACCCCCAAGGCCACCAGGGCCGCCAGGGGATTAAGCCAGTCCCAAACCCCGCCGGTAAATTCCCGCCCCTCAACCTTTAAGCCGCTGACCAGGGCGCCCACGATAAACCCCTGAGCCAGGGCGGCCAGGAGGCTCCCCAGGCCGAAGCCCAGGGTCCAGGGGCGCTGGCGGCGGGCCTCGGCCCGGAAGTCGAAGGACACCCCCCGGAAGATGAGGCCCCAGAGCATGAGCACCAGGGGGATATACAGCGCTGACAGGAGCAGGCCGTAGGCCAGGGGAAAGGCCCCGAACAGCAGCCCCCCCAGGACCACCAACCAGGTGAGGTTGGCGTGCCATACCGGGCCGATGCTGTTCATCATGGCACTGCGACGGGCCTCGTTCCGGCAGAACAGGGTCAGGATGCCGATCCCCAGATCGAAGCCGTCCAGGGCCAGGGCCAGAAACAGAATGAAACCCAGGAGGGCAAACCAGACGTCCCCGAGGCTCATGGTGCACTTCTCCCGGGAACCGGACCGGCGAAATCCGGCCCCTGCTTAATAAGGCGGGCCGCAAAAACCAGGAAGGCCAGCGACACCAGGGTGTAAAGCGCCAAATAGACGAGGCCTGAGGTCAACACCGTGGCGGCCGGCAGCGGGCTGGCCCCCTCGGAGGTGCGCATCAGGCCATAGATGATCCAGGGCTGGCGGCCCACTTCCCGGATAAGCCAGCCGGTCTCCACCGCCAGGTAACCCAAGGGCGCCGTGGCGATCCAGGCATAAAGCAACCACTGCTGCCGGCCGATGGCCTCAGGCTTGAGCCCGCCCCGACGCCAAACCCAGGCGGTCCAAAGCATCAGAAAGAACATGAGAAATCCGATACCGGCCATGATCCGAAAAGAAAAGAACGGCAGGTGGACCGGCGGCTGGTCCTCCGGGGGAAACTCCTTCAAGCCCTTGACCGTGCCGTTCCAGGTATGGGTGATCAGCAGGCTCATGCCATGGGGGATGACCCCCAATTCCCAGTCGTTTTTCTGAGCCGCCCGGTTGGGCCAGGCAAACAACTTCAGCGGCGCCCCCTCGCCCGGCGGGTTGGTGTCCCAGAGGGCCTCGATGGCCCCCAGCTTGGCGGGCTGGTGCTGGGCCACGAGCCGGCCGGAGGCGTCCCCCAGGTAGATCTGGACCGGGGCGACGACGAGGGCGGCCAGGAGGGCCACCTGGAGGGATTTGGCGAAAAAGGCGGCGTGCCGGTTCTTCAGGATGTACCAGGCGCTGAGGCCGCCGATGACGAACAGGGTGGTCTCCAGGCAGGCAAACCACATGTGCGTGACCCCCCAGGGCATATCCGGATTGAACAGGGACTGCCAGAAGCTGGTACAGATGAAGCGTCCGTCCTGCCAGGAGCCCCCCGCCGGGGTCTGCATCCAGGAGTTGGCCACCATGATCCAGAAGGCCGAGAGGCTGGCGCCCAGGGCCACCATGCCGGTGGCGAAAAGATGCATCCGCCGGGAGACCCGCGACCAGCCGAAGAGCATCACCCCCAGGAAGCCGGCCTCCAGCATGAAGGCCAGGGTCGTTTCAAAGCCCAGGATATTGCCGAAGAAACCGCCGGTGGCTACGGAAAAGCGGGCCCAGTTGGCGCCGAACTGGAACTCCAGGGGCACGCCGCTCACCACCCCCACGGCCAAATTGAGCAAAAACAATTTGCCCCAGAAGCGGGCGTGGCGGTAATAGTCGTCGTCGCCGCTCTTAAGCCACCAGGCCTCCAGGACCACCAGGAACAGGCTGAGGCCCACGGAGAGCACCGCCCAGGTGATGTGAAACATCGTGGTCAGGGCAAAATGCAACCGGGAAAGCATGACCGGATTGAACCAGGTTTCCATAAGGCCTCTTGCTGGCAAACTTTAAAAAAAGATAGGTACTGGCGGGCGGGGCGTCCAGAGGGAAAAGAAAAGGATTAACATGTAGAACCGCCGCCCTCGGCGGTTCAATAGTGGCACGGGCTTCCAGCCTGTGTCCCTCACCGGCCGGAGGCCTGTGCCACTAAGCCACTGGTTCTCAATTGCAACTTGGGACGACTAAAGCGGTTGGTAGGGCAGGTCTCTGTGGACCGCGACTCAGAGTGCGATCGGAGTTAAGGAATAGACGCGGGCGCGCTGTGACGCGGTTTTTAAGTCCCCCCTTTGCAACGCTTCTCGCACCTCATCCAATTTCTGAGCATCATCCAGAGATAAATAGGGCGACCAACCCTCGTCGGTGTAAATAAATTCTACCTCGACTTCGGCCACATATTCGCCTTCGTGGACCAGTTTTGTTTGATGCCTTTTTCTCATGATTTTCTCCTCAGAAAATCTCTTGACCATCGCCTTGGTTCTGGTCTGTATGCGGTGACACTACTGCTGGAGTTGATCTTCCTTTCGGTATTCCCCACACCACATGGATTGGGTTAGCCCGGCTATCTTCCTGCAGCACAAGAACACAGGGACCTTTGGGATACTCGGGATAATCCTCAACCAAGACTGCCTTGGCAACGGCAACCATTATGTCTCTCACTGGAATACTATCAGCAGCCAGTTCATCATAGCCGTGGTTCGATATGACGACCTGCCTCTGGCGAACGAGTTCAAGAATCTTCTCGAGAGTTTTACTCACAAGCTAATTCTAACCCTTTCAATCAGCAATATCCAATTTTATGGTATTCAAAACCAGTTAATCATACCTTTGAAATTCTTCGATCGAAGCCATTCCTTCGACGTCTTCCGTGTTGCGCCCGAGGTCCCGGGGAAACATGTCCAGCTCCGAGGGAGAAAAATCGTATTGAGGCAGGTAGCGCAGGACCAGGCCGGCCACGGCCAGGGCCTGGCTGCGCTCCCGGCCGCGAGTGGCGGGGTCCCGGTCCTCCTGCTCACTCCACCAGAGCTGGTTGAGGGCAAAGGCCCAGGGGTCGGGGGCCGTTAGGGTGGCCGGCCCGCCATCCCTCCCGATGACTACCTGGGAAAACCGGGGCGCAGCCAGCAGATACTGGAGGTGGCCGGCCTCCGGCGGCAGCGGTTCCCGGGCCCCGGGCACGGTAACGGCCTTTTGCCGGCCGGGCCGCCGGGTCTCGGACTTAGCAAGACGCACCAGAAAGCCGTCCCGGTTGGCCGCCAGGCAGCCCTCGCCCGGCAGCGCGGCAAAGGAGCGGTCCGCCTGTTGCAAGACCCGCAGCAACTCCTCCCAGGCGATCTTGCCCTCACCGGCCAGGGTAAGGCGGCGCTGGGCGTCAGCCAGCCTCGCCCCCCCGGCCGCACCTGACAAAAAAACTCCGGCGGCGAATTCATAGGCAAAAATGGCGGCGGCGCCGATGACCAGCAAATTCCGCCCCAGGTCGTGCTGCTCCAGGCGCCGCAAGATCAGGATGGCGGCCCGGGGCACCCGGTGGATCAGGGCGGCCCGGCAAAACCTGGCCTGCTCCTGCAGCCGCAGACGCTGGGCCCGGAGGCGAGCGCTCACTTCCTGGCGCCGGCGGGTGAAGTCGCCGAAGAGCCGTTCCGTCTGCTCCGAGCGCGGCCCCAGGCTCTCGCCGTGGCCGAGGCGGTCCCGATAACGGTAGAGGTACTCCCGGCCCCGGATCTTCTTCCAGTGCATCCCGCCCTTGAAGGCCAGGCCCCGCCTGAGAGTTTCCAGATAGGCCGGGTAGAGCTCCGCCGCGGTCCGGTAGATTTGCCGTTGGCCCTCGGTCAGTTCATGATATAGGGAACCGCCTGCCATTCATTATCCTTCATTAGATATGTTTATCATATATGAAGGATAATATTTTTTGTCAATTGCTTTTTCATTGGCAGTGATTATTTTTTTTGAGATAATGAGTTAACATTAATCCCCTGATGAGGAGACCGGGCATGAGACCCACCACCGAGATTGACACCCTACGACAGCAACTCCCCTACCACCAACTCCGCAAGGTCAAAAAGGAGCAGATCGTTCCCGTCGATTGGCAGACCGAATGGGAACGCTTCGACGCGGCCGATCTGGGTAATTTCGACCTGGGCGCCATCCCGGCAAAACTTCTGGAGAACCTGCAAAAGCGCCAGGATGTTTTGATGGACGGCAACCAGGCGGCCCTGTCGGTCTTGACCCGGGTCGTAGACGGTCTCTGCGGCTATCCCATCACCCCCTCCACCCCCATCGCCGAAAACTTCGCCAAGGCCGCGTCCAACGGCGTGAAGAACCTGTTCGGCCATGAACTCATGTATTTCCAGCCCTCGGACGAACTTTCGGCCATCGCCGCGGTGGAGGCCATGGCCTGCCAGGGCGGCAGGTACGTGGACAACACCTCCTCCCAGGGCCTGGTGCTGAAGACCAAGAACCTCTTCTCCGTGCCCGGCAAACGCCTACCCGTGGTGATGACCGTCATGGCCCGGGAGGTCAACAAGGGCTCGCTCTCCATCCACTGCGGCCACACCGACTTCTACGCGGTGCGCAACG
>JBIOJX010000045.1:0-14582 GCA_044451265.1 Desulfobaccales bacterium | reverse complement strand
TTCTAAACCATCTTTCAGCAACGTATTGTTGCACGTGATGGTGTTGTTGAGGATGTGCATATTATTAAAACTTGCATTATCTGAGGCTCCTCCTTCCAGGACGATGGAGCAGTTATGGCAGTGATCAAATGTGCAGTTTTGAACGGTAAGGTTAACCCAAGTTATTCCAGATCCCTGCCAGAATTGAACGCCTTGGTTAACAAAGTCGCAGTCCTGGACGATCCATCCAGTCCTGTTGCTCCCCGAGGCATCGGCAGCGGCATAGAGCCCTTCTCTGATGAAACTCAAGCCGTCGATAGTAATGTAATCGTTGGCTGCACTGTAAATGGTCCTACCGTGCAGACACCTTTCGATTAAATGGTTGGCTGGCCCGCCAGAGCTGGGTTTGTAGTAAACGGTACTGCCGCTAAAGAATATCTGGCCATCGCTGCAGGCAGTCGAACTGGCCTCCCTTAAAGCGTAGCCGTCCTCGTAGATGAAAAAAGAATTGCCACCTACATTATAGGTGTAGACTCCGTTCCCATTCGGCCCCGTCCAACCAACAGCCAAATGGTCGGTCACAACATCGGCGGAATTGAATTGGGGTTTGTACGAACCTGAACCATAATTGGTTATGGTTATGGGAGCCCCGGCAATACCGGAGCAATTATACAAGTTTATCCGGCCCTGAAAAGTCTGCTCGGTAGGAGTAGTCCCCATCTTGAATTTGATGTAGTCGCCGTGGACTATCGTTCCAGCCTGAAAGAATGTGTTGATTTTGTTAATGGTCTTAAAGGGAAGATTACTGTTGTCGGGTTTTCCGGTAGCGTCATTGCCAGAAAGCGCGTCAACATAGTACGTTGCCGCCCAGGCAGAAGTTGCGGATATGGTCAAGAGGGAGAGAAGGATAACAACAAAAGATGAAATTAGCGATAAATTGATTCTTTTCATGGCAGTTCTCCTTAAAATCTGAGGTTGCCAGAAAAAGTCGCATTACCGCTTGGAAATAATGGCTTTCGGCGTTACCTCAGGTTTGGTAACCCGGCTATCTTGCCTCAACGGCAAGACCCGTGGCTTTGCGTCCCATCCTTGCGGAATGGTTTGCTCTTGTCACTCTGAGATGTCAGATAATTTCATGCGTTGAACACTCCTTGTTCGTCAGCACGTTAGGTTAAAGAGGCACTCGTTAACCGCCTAAAAGAGGCCCAATCTTTCTCACGAGAAGACTTGCAGCTTATTTCAAGCAATCGGCTCTTTTGATTCCCGACTTAAATTTTTCCTGCATTTTCATCGTGGTTCCTTTTTACTCCTTTTCCATTAGTCGGGTAAATCAGGGTATACCCGGTTTTTCGCCTCCAGTTCCCTGATTTTTGATTAAATTTGCGGGGGAGAAGGAAGCTCTGGGTCCTGGTTTCTTAGGCGTCCGCCGGCCTCCGGATATTGCGCAGGCAACGCCTCATCACTTTTCCATGAACTGGGGTAGCAGGGGAATTAATAACCTTGTAAAAGAGATAAGCCGTTCCCGGGCCGCTTGGACATCCGGTGCGGCTGGGGTGACCAGTCGGATAAGGGCGCCGTCCGCCCGGCGGCTAAAGAGGCCATCATAGCTGAGATAGAATTTATTGAAGTATTCGCTGGTCAGCCAGCGCCCGCGCTGCAAGTACCAGTAGTAAACTAGATATCTGGTCCCTCCCTGATCCATCAACATAGATCTCACCGGCACCCCCGGGGCCACTTCGGTAATCCCCGATTCCACCAGACTCCAACCGCTCCCGGTGAGGCAGGTAAAGGGGGAGTGGACGGAGCCGTGGCCCTTCTGGTTTTCATAATAGGCAATCCACAACGATACCGAGCCCTGGGCGGCAGCCTGGAAATCCGCATTAAGATAGGCACTCGCACTGGTAGCCTCAAACATAGCCGGATCGATATAAGACCGCTTGCCATGCCAGGCGCCCAATTCCAGGGGAAAATTATCAAAGCTCTGCCGCAACGGCACCGGAGAAATCTTACCGGCAGTCTGGGTCAAATAACCGGCCCCCAGAACCATAATGATCGCCACCAGCAGGGGAGCGAAAAAAGCCGGCCTGGCGTTGCTCGACCTTCCTGTGGTGGGCGCTTCTTTGACAGCTAAGGCCTCGTTCCTGGGCTGGCCCCAGGAGAGGAGCCAGTTAAACAGAGATATGAAGGCGAAACAGAATAAAAAGATGAGCCAGCCGGAGAAACCGTGCCAGAATCCCTCTAACAGCGCCGGGAAGATCCCCATGGCCGCGACGCGCAGGGCATTGGCTATGGTCGCCGCCGGAATGAGAGATAACAACAGGAGCGCCGCCTTCCAGGGACGGCGCTGATAGAAGTAGCAAAAGATGATGCCCAGGGCCAAAAGGGCCAGGATATACCGCAAGCCGCTGCAAGCTGAGACAATTTGCAACTGCCTTACTCCCAGGTCAATGACGTTCCCTTGCCGCACTGCGGCTATGCCTAATATTTGCAAAATTTCCGTGGCTAGACGGGAAGAGAGCAATTGCAGCGGCAGGGTTAGCTGACGCATCAGAAATTGGGGCAAGGGAATCATGAGCAACAGCAGGAGCAGAGGAAATCCCAAGAAGCGAACCAACCTCCAGCCGCCCATAAGCATAATTAGGCCGGCAAGAGACACTATGAGGGAGACGGCAGGACTATAGAGGTCGGTGGACAGTTCCCCAAAAATATACAAAACCAATCCCAGGGCTAAAACGACCAGCCCTACCCATGACGGCTGCCACGAAATCCGGCGAATTTGCGGCCATTTCAGATAAACGATGTAGGCGCTCACTAAGGGTAGTAAGAGCCCGAAAGAATAGTCTTCGTCGGTTAGGAGCTGGTTAGACAAATAGCTCAAAACCGGCCAATAAGCCCAAATCAGAGAAATTACCAGGCAGGCGCCGAGCATTACTGGAACTGGCAGCGATTTATTTCTGAGGTTCATAAGTTCAGGTTTATAGGGACAAGGCTTGCTTCTGAAGGGTGGTAAGACGCCCCCACGATGAGCCTTCAGTAAGGTCCTACGTTTTTATCAGCCTGGACCACCACCTTTTCCGGCTTTGGGGCTGATCGTCAGGTTCGATTTTCTCGAACGTTTTGGAACTGGGGCGCATATGATTATCCGGCATTGGCTGGATTGAGTCAAGTGGTTGTTTTTCCAGGAATTTAGTCAATACCGGTACCAGCTGGCTGGTCATCTCCAGGACCATGCCTTCCAGCCGGGATAGTCGCGTCGCCAACTCGTCCACCGAGCTCCGCAACCCGTTATCGGGAGTCGAAATCCCGCTACTCGTAGCCTCGGGCAAGGGCGCCGGCTGTTCCTGGGTAGTGGTATCCGTTTGTTCCGGGCCTTCCAGGCTGCCGCCCTGGGCGGCGATTACCGTGTCGATGAATTCACCGTCGATCTCCCGGCGACCCTCGGCGAAGCCGGCCACCAGGGCCAGGTCGCACCAGGCATTCAGGCGTCGGGGCACCCCTTGGGTGTATTCGAATAATTTGTCCTGTGCCGACTCCGTAAAGATGCCGCTGCCCCCGGCCCGGGCCAGGCGAAAGTTGATATATTCTTTGGTTTCCTGCAAATTCAAGGGATTCAGATGATAGTGCACCGACACCCGCTGGGCCAACTGCCGCAAAGCCGGGTGGCGCAGGCGCTCCCGCAATCCCGGCTGGCCCACCAGGATTACCTGCAAAAGTGGTTCTTTTTCGGTCTGGAGGTTCGATAAAAGTCGGATTTCTTCCAAGGCCTCCGGGCTCAGATTCTGGGCTTCATCCACCAGCAGGACGACGTGTTCGCCCCGGCCATAGGCGCTGAGCAAAAACTGGTTAAAGGCTGACAGTCTGGCGGTGCGGCTGGTGTAGTGACCCCGCACCTCGAATTCCCGCAGCAATACTTCCAGCAGATCCCCGGCAGCCATGGCCGTCTGGTAAAGCACCCCCAGCCTTTGGTTTTTTTCCCGGGACCTTAAGATCGACTTGAGTAAGGTGGTCTTGCCGGTACCCACCTCCCCGGTCAGCACCACAAAACCCACCCGCTGCTTGATGCCGTACTCCAGGTAGGCCCTGGCCAGTTTGTGTTGGGGGCTGAGATACAAAAATTCGGGGTCCGGCACCAGATTAAAAGGGCGTTCCCGCAAATTGTAAAATTCTTCATACATATTGTTTAGCTATTTAAACAGGGGCAGTTTGAATCTCTTTTTCACTCCCGGCTCTGGCTTGCTCGGATAGTAATAGCCCAGGTAGTGCCCTGAATCCGAAGACTCTAACGTTTTATTAAGAACGAAACCGAGCACCTTGAATTTCTTGAGCATCTCCTGGCAGCGCTGGATGCTTTCCTTGGGAGTCTTGCCGGCTTCAGCCACCACTATGATGCCGTCCGCCAGGGGCGCGAAGGCCAGGGCATCCGCATAAACCAATAACGGCGGCAGGTCAAAAATAACATAGCGATTGGTGTAGAAATGCTTCAACTCCTGGACCATTTCCCGCATTATGGGTGAATTCAGCAATTCCGCGGCCTGGGTCGCCGGCCTGCCCGCGGGCAAAATAACCAGCTTGCCGAGGCCCTGGGGATGGATCAGGAGTTCGTTGAGGGGGACCCCGTTGATCAGATAATCCACCATGCCCGGCTCATCCCCTAAACCTAAATAATGGCTTATGGAGGGTGAGCGCAAATCGGCATCCACCAGGAGCACCGTATGGTTCAGTTCATGGGAAAGAATAATGGCCAGATTGATGGCTGTCAGGGTCTTTCCTTCTCCCGGCAGGGCCCCGGTAACCATCAGAGTATTATGGTCTGCTTCGCCAGTGCGCTGCAGGATGTGGGTCCGCAACACCTTATACTCTTCGATCACCGTAGAGCCTGTTTCCCAGCCTCCGGCGATGATCCGGTTTCGGCGCAAAACCTCAGGGTCCAACGCCACCGTGCGGGAGACGGTATAGTTGATCTCCTCCGGAATGATTAGTTGCTCGGTCAGACTTGCATCCGCGGAGAAGGGCGGGAGAGCAGCAGGTTCGGCAGATCGGGAAGGAGATTTCGGCTCAGGTTCCTTTTTCCGAACGCCTTTTGCCTTTTCCAGTGCTTTATCGATAAAACCCAAAATGATGCCCTCAAGGTGATTGGAAAGTCAGAGGCCTGACTGACCAAGATCAGGTGTATTTATTCAGCAGGCGCATAAGCCTAGCGGTTAGCACCCAAAGATCCATATATAAAAAATGAAATAGGAGTAGTCCCAGGAGCAAAACAAGCCCGATTGCCGTCCAAATAAATCGCCGCTTACGTCTGTGTGAGATTATGTCTTCCGTGATCCCGATCCGAGTTATGCTCCCCAATACCGGGAAGCCGGTGAAAGAAGCGAGCTCATCGGCATTGTTCAGCGAGTGGTCCATCTGTTCGGCCATGGCCACCGCGCCCACGCCGGCGCCGAAACCCAATACGAAGCCGGCTAAGATAATGGCCCACCTGTTGGGCTTGACCGGCTTCTGAGGAAAGCTGGCCGGATCAATGAGGGTGAACTTTTCCCCTTTCTGATGCTCTTCCATGCCCTCGGAAATGCGCGCCTCCATGATTTTGTTCATCACTTCCTGATACTTAGCCGTAGAATTGGTGTAATCCCGCTGCAAAGCAAAATATTCCTGCTCCAATTTTGGACCCTGTTCCAGGCGCTGGTTGAACATTTTGAGCTTGTCTTTCAAGGCTTCCCGCTGTCTTTGCAGAGCAGCTATTTCATTTCTGGTGGTCTCAACTTGGATGGTTAGGGTGATGTAGGCGGGGTTATCGGGGACGTTTTTCACCGCCTTGCTGGGTTCAGACTTATCCGGTTGTTGCTCCAATCGGGCGATCTCATTCTTAAGCTTGCGGATATCCGGATGCTCGGGGGAATATTTGCCTTGTTTTTCAGCCAGTTCGGCCTTAAGCTGTGCCAGTTTTTCCCGCTTTTGGGAGGCGCTGCTACCCTGTGAGCTCTCAAGTTTTTCCAGTCCCGCCATCTCCCGTTTGGTCTTGCGAATATCCGGGTGGTCTTCGGAGAACTTGGATTGCAGATCCGCCAGTGAAATTTGCAAGGCCCGGAGACGGGTCTGGGGGTCCATGATCTTCTCTCCCGAAGGGGATACGGGAGTTTCCGGCTTGACCGTAGCCAACTGGCCTTCCAGGTAGACTTGCCGACCTTCGGCAGCCCTGATTTGATTGTCAATTTCTTTAGTCTCTTGTTCGAGACGCAACGCCTGACCCTGATTAAACTGCTGGAGTTCGGGCTGATTGCCTTCGTGCTCTTTCTTGAAGGTGGTGATCTTGTCGCCTATGACTTTAATGCGCTCTCCCAATTCCCTGGATTCGGCTTCCAGGAATTGGGTGGTGGTCTTGGCCTGAGCCTCCCGAATCTTCAGATTCTGCTCCAAATACAGGGAGGCCAGATTGCCGGCGACCTTCTGGACGGTTTCGGGATTCTTGCCGCGATAAGAGATGGAAAAAGCGATGGTGATCGCGGATTGAGCGGGACGAGCTTGCTTTTGCCCCCCCGCTCCCACCTCGGCACTGATGGTCTCCAAGTGAATGTCGTCCCGCATCTTTTCGAGAATTTCTTCTCGAGTATATTTTTCTTGCATTTCGGAGTAGAGCTGGAATTGCTGAACGATTTCCCACAGTCTGGTACGGGAGAGGATCTGCTGGGTAAGACTTTGGATGCGTTGGTCGGCGAAGCCGGTTACCGTGGACCGGACGAACTCTGGGGGTATCTGTTGGTCTTCGATGAGAATGGTAGTTTTCGACTCATAGATGGCGGGCAATAAAAAGGCGATGGTGGTTGCCAGGATAAACAGGATCCCGAAAGGGATAATAAAGAACTTTTTTCTTTTTGACAAAATAGCGACAACGTCTCTAACATCTTTTAATTGTTCCATCTGATTTCCTAAAACAACTCAGTTAAATTTGCCCCTGCCATCGCCTTTAGTAAAGTTGGAAGGGGATTCTGCCAAAGAAAGGCGGTCTTCCTGTCCCGGCCGCGGTGGCTGGCGGAGTCCCTACGGGGGCGGTTGGCTTCTTTTCACTGGCCACGGCCAACTTGGTATAGGTCATCATTAAAAAAACTGTCTGGGCATTGGCGCTTTTACCTAGGCTGGTATCCTCCCGCAGGCCGAATTGATAGCCGGGCGACAGGTTTATTTCCTCGGTCAAACGATAGGTTAACTGGGGAGTGACGCCGATGAAATCGCTTTTAAAGCCGTTCTGGTCGGAAATTTGGTTGTTAAGAACATAGCTTCCACTCAGGTTTCCGGACAATCTGTCGCTGAAAGTATAACTCAGGCTTAAATTAAGCTGATTCGTATCCGACATGCTCCCAACGGCAGAAGCGGCTTGGTTTCGAGTATACGCTCCACTAATAACGAATTTATCAGTCCAGCGGTGAGTGAATGACAGGTTGATGAAAGGACTGGTGGTCGTTTGCTGCACCTTTGCCTGATTAGTAGTAAAGAAGGGAAATTGCGAGAAGTCCAGCACCTGGGTATGAAAATCCAGGAACGAAATATTAATGCCACCTAAAAAGTTGACCTCCCAATCGGGAGAAAATTTATGTGTCCCGCCCAGTTGAAACCCTAATGACCGAGCATCGTTATCTCCGGCAGGGTAATGGGTCTCTTGGGCTAAAAAATTCCCGATGAGCACGGTTCTTTCATTTTTAAGTTGCTGCTGCAAAGTCAATCCTGCCTGCTGGGTGGTGTAATTCTGAAACTGCGGAGACTGGTAATTAACTTTATTAAAAATATAGTTCACCGTGGCGGACAGGCGCTCGGTCAGGGCGTAGGTCACACCCGGGCCCGCTTGGATGGACTGTCGGGGAGTGCGGGTCATGATCAGGCCGGAGGTGGCGAACTCCTCTTGTAAGCTGGAATCGGAGATATAGGCGGCATTCAGGTTCAGGTTCAACCGCGGCGCCGCCTGGTACCGGCCGTTTATCTGAAAGTTTTGGTCAATGTGGTCAATCTGGCCGTTACTCAAGTAATGCCGTCCGGTAAGCCCCAGACTGCCCTGTAGTTGGCCTATATCTGTAGTATAATTAAAATTCGCCGTCGGCGCCAGGGTAAAGATATAATCAGCTTTCGGCGCCGTGAAGTCGTAATTTAAGTTGCTGTTGAACTCGGTTCGGGCGGTGACTGAAGGGACCACGGCCCAATCCGCGGCGTTCCCGACGCCGAGCGTCAGGCTCACCCAGAGCAATCCCAAGATCAGTACCAGTCCCGCAGCAAGGCGCATAAGGCGGACCCTAAGGTACCACTACCACATCTCCCGGCAGGAGAGTGCGGTTCTGCTCCAGTGATCTACCTTGACTCACGTCATTATAATTAAAGGGCATAACCTCATCCTTGCCCCCCACCTTCCGCAGTACGACGATCGAACTGGGTGAGGCGAAGGGAGTCAGGCCCCCGGCTATGGAAATAGCCTGCATGACGTCGGTGGGCCGGCCCACCACGAAATCCCCCGGCTTATTGACCTTTCCAGTGACAAATACCTTATAATACTGGGTTTTAACCAAGATTACGGTCACGTTGGCATCGGTGACATACTTCCCCAGCCGTTTGGAGATCTCATCCTGCAGTTGCTTGACCGTCATACCGGCGGCCTGGATTTCACCTACCAAGGGATAGGAAATCTTGCCGTCGGGACGGACCACCAGTTGTTTGGTCAAATCCGGCTCTTTCCAGACCGAAATCTCGATGGCGTCCTCCGGCCCCAACTGATAAGTCTCCTGGGTCACCTTCGCCACCAACGCCGCCTCGGCTTCGGGGTTGCTCGGGGTAAACTGCGCAGAGCACCCCCAGATCGCCATCAGACCCAATCCCAGAGACATTACTCTTTGCCAGCGCACTCGCATAGTCTTCAGTTCCTTTAGTGATTGAAAAGAGGTATCCCTATCGAATTAAGTTTATTATTTTTTATCGAAATAATGCCTCAAATATTTTCAATATTCAAGCAATAATTATCATTAGAAACTCTATGCAAAAAATCTGCCAAGGCTCCCAAACCCTGTTAAAGGACTGAATTCCCCTCCTTGTCGGCTATATGCAAACTTTTTGCCAAGTCTAGCGCAAAAATTGGCCGCTGGCCCCGCAAATAACGGAGTTTTCAGTTAGTTATTTGGATATCTGGAATATCAGTAAGATATTGACTCGGTGGGAAGGTTGCTATCCCTGATAAAGGCCAACTGCCTGTCATCCGGTGGGGAACCGCAAACACGGCGGGCCGAAGCTGAAAACGGAGAGGCGTACGCCCGCTGACTGAGCCGGTAACCCGGCTGCGGGGGCAGGGGTTAGGGGATCAATCCGAGGAAGGGAGAAGAATCCCTGACCAAGAACCTTCCCCGCCAGGGGAGGTCGGCATAATCTCAGGGCTTATTCAGCAGCGTGGAACTCCAGCCGCAGTGGGAACGGGGAAGGCTCTGATGACGCCGAGGAAGTGACCGGGAGGTCGGGCTAGTGCGGTATGGGCCGGGTAATCTGCTCCAGGTTGCCATCCATGTCGCTGATGACCAGTTTCCCCGAAGGCAGACGCCAGACCCGGACCTCGCTGTCGCCCTGGGTTAATTCCAGGGGCACCGGGACCACTTCGGGCACATTGGCCTGGATCTTCACCATCCGGACGGCGGAAATCCCCGCCTCCCGCTCGGTGGCGGCCTGGCATTCCTGGTAGGTGACGCCTTCTTTCACTAAAGCTTCGATGAGTTCGAGCCGGTCGGGGCCGTTTTCTGACACATAAATGATCATGCCGTTTTCCTCCTCTCAAGTTTAACCGGGTGCTACCCTAATGATCACTTTAGTAGTCCGGCCGTGAATCTTCGCGGTCCCGCTTCCTGTAAAATTAAGGCGTGAATTGGCGATGTCAATAAAAGTGAACGGATTCGGAGGAAAACTCGCGCCGGGATTAAGCAGGGATGTACGGCTAGACGGCCATCTCAGGCCACCGATTTTGGGCGGACCCGGAGGCTCGCCCCATCAGGTGTTTTAATAATCTTCCGCGCCTCGTTTGCTCAGAATGGCAGAAGCGGTGGTTTTTTCAGAATTCTCGGCTTTAGTTGAAACCGTCATTTAATGGCCTGGCGCTGGGTCTTCATGCGTTCCAACAGGAACCCGAAGCCCTTGGTCCGGATCGCCTGGGCGAATTGGGTCCGATAATTCGCCAGGATGCTCACGCCGTCCACGTTGACGTCGTAAAGCAACCAGCCTCCGCCCGCCTGGTGCATGAGATAGGTGACCGGAATGGACTCATTGGGCCGGACAATGGTGGTGTCCACCCGGGCCTTGCTGCCCTCCAGCTTCTCCCGGTTGTAGGTAATGTTCTCTTTCAGGAGAAACTTGAGGACCATGCGGGTATAGGAATCCTGGAAGAGGTAGCTGAAGGTGGTGACGAATTCCTGGTTCTGTCCCCCACTGGTAGCGCCACCCAGGGCATCTTTGGCCATGAAGGGAAAGTCAAAGCTCCTGCCGATTATCTGGTGGATTTGCCGGGCCCGCTGGGCTTCATGCGCCTCTCCCGCCAGGGCCGGGTCCGTCTGGATGGCCATCACCTGGTCCAGTATGCCCTTCACGTACCCCTTGGGGCTTTCGGCCAGGGCCGGAATAACCGACCAGCACCATACCATCAGGACGAGACTCGCTAACCAAGGCGATCTTTTCATGGGTCTTTTTCCTCACCATGTGATTGAACCACCGGACCATACCCAGGTAGGGATGGAACGAAGGTTCCCGGGGCTCGTATCTTCTTTCCATTACCCGGATAAAGGCCGGGAGAAAGCTTAAAGAAGCCACCAAGACGCTGAGACTGCCCACCGTAGCCAGCAGACCCAGGCTAAAGACCCCCTGGTGGCCGGAAACCATCAAGCTGCCGAAGCCCACCGTGGTGGTCAGGGCAGCCAGAGCCACGCCCTTGGCGGTGCTGGCCGGCAGGGTGATGGACCGGGCCGACTCTTCCAACCGCCAACGCATCAAGATAATGATGCCGAATTCGATCCCCTCTCCCAGGATCAGCGGCACGAACAAGACATTGGCCTGATTGAAGGAAATGCCCAACAGCCACATCAGGCATAAGGTGAGTCCGGTGCCGACGATCAGCGGCAGAAAGGCCAGCAGGGTCATCTTCCAACTGCGGAACAGGATCAATAGCATGGCGGCAATGGCCAGCATGGCCACGGCCGCGGCCTTGAGGCAGGCATTACGGAAACCCAGGGTAAAGACGTACAGCAGCACCGGGTCCCCGACGGCGTTGGGATCGACGCCCCAGAGGCTCTTGACGAATAGCTTCAAAGGATCGAAATTCCAGATATCCTGGGAAGGGAAGACCCGGAGGAGGAAGGTTCCAGTGTCGCTGATGAAGCGCTGGCGCACCGCCTGGGGCAGGTCCGCCACGGTAAGGGCCGGGGTATCCAGGGCCGACTTGACATAACCATTCACCAGTCCCCACTTTTCTTGCAAGTCAGTGGTGAACTGTCGTTCAAAATTCGCCAGGCGTGCGGCCATCTGGGCATGTTGGTTGCCATTCAACAGGGGGATGATCCGGTTGATGAGGCCATGGGTCTCTTCAATCTGCCCGGCGGTGGCCGCCTTTTCTTCTTGAAGACTCCGGGCCGCCTCACCGATCTTAAAATTGATGCGGCTCAGAATCGCCGCCAGCTCCGCCGGACCGGAGACCGAAGCCGGTTCCCTGGAGAACTTGATGGAACTCAGAACCGGCCGGAGTTTCTCCAAAAGCGGCCGCTTGGCCTCGACCTCGGAGGGGAGAAAGGACAGGATAGACTCCACGTGGGACACGGTGGGCAGCTTTTTCAAGGCCGTGATGCGGTCCTGCAGTTCATCGAGAGAGGACGTGGCCACGGCCCCATAAGAAGTGGAATACTTCGAATCCTGGATGAGCTTGTATTCCCAGACCACCGATTCGACCCTTTGATTCTGCAAGTGCAGGGGGTTCAAATCAAAGGGAACAAAGCGCCAGGCGGCGACGGCGCCCAATCCCACAAGGGCCAGACCCAGGGCCACAATGAGCCAGGGCTGGGTCCAATGCAGGTGTAGGAACGGCTGGGGCGAGCATTCCTCGACCTCGGGGCCGATCGTGCACCGTTCGGAGACGCTGACCAGGGCCGGCACCAATACCATGGTGGCCACCAGCATCACCAGGATGCCCATGGTGAGGATCAGGCCCAATTCCGCCAGGCCCTGAAAGCCCATAAACATCAAGGGCACGAAGGACAGGGCCGCGGCCATTCCGGCATAGAAGATGCCGGGGGCGGTGCGCTGGTAGGTGCAGGTCAGGATGGCAAAGGTGCAGGACTTCCCCCCGCTTTGTTCTTCCTCCAGGCGGCAGAAATAATGGATGCCGTAGTCGATGGTGAGGCCCAGCATCAGCGGGGCAAAGATCATGGAGAGGAGATTCAGGCGCCCCACTACCAGGGTCACCAGGCCGAAGGTCCAGCACAGGCCGACGATCAGGGCCAGGGTCTGCATCAAAGGACGCCGCAAGCTGCGGAGAAAGAGGAAGAGCAGGCCCATCTGGCCTGCCAGGGACAGCCAGGTGGCCAGGGAGATATCGGCCAGGGAACTGCCCATCTCGTCGGATTCGAGGGCATCCGGCCCGGTCACCCCGGCCTGGATTCCGGGAAAGCGGGTCTCGACCCGGCCCACTATCTCCCGCAACAGGGCGACGTCTCGATTTCTGGTGGCGTAGCCATCCGGCTGCGGCGTCACCAGGAAGAGCAAAAACTTGTCATTTTCGGTGAAAAAATAGCCTGCCTGGCTCAGGTCGCTCAGTTCTTTGGGGAAAAAGGCGTTAAAGGGGGAGACGTAAGGCCGTTCCCCTTCCAGACTCAAGAGCAACTGCTGGAGCGTGGCGTTCAACAGGGTGACATCCGGCAGCGCTTCCGCGGCCGGCTTGTCGTCCAGAAAGCCGGTGAACACCTGGCCGATCATGGCCCGGGCGATCTGGTCGTTCACCCCCCGGTAAAAGGTGAGTAGACCGGGATCGGCCGCCAGTCGGGTCAACAGCTGCCGTTGGTCCACCAGGTTGTTCTTGATCTTCAGGAGGTCTTTCTGATCCAGATAGAGCAAGGCCCAAGGCTTTAGGATCTCGGGATCGAACCGATAGAAGAGCTCAGGGAAGCGGTCCGGGTAACGGCGCAGTTCCGTGGCCAGGGCCTCGGCAAACCTGGCGGTTTCGCGGGGGTGGCCGTTTTCCACCACCACCACCAGGCCATCCCGGCCGCCGAATTCCCGGCTCATATTGTCGCTCAGCTTGACCAGGTGTTTGCTGCTGCCCACCAGGGCATTGCGGCCGGTGTCGATTTTTAGATAGGCAAAGGTATAATAGACCGAGGCCACCGCGGTCAGCACCGAAAGGGCGATGATGGGCCAGGCGCACAACCGCAGCACCCTCATCCAACCCCGGTAGGTGTTATTTAAGGTATCTTTGGGCCCGGATTGCGGCACTATAGTTCCTCAGAATAAAAATGGGCGGGAAGGCCGATCACGCAGGCAAACAGGTTGGGCTTATAATCCAACAATCCCCCCATCCTGCCAATCCGGATGAAACCTTGTCCGGGTTGGCTCCCCGCCATTGTTGAATTATTTAATTTACCACAATTTTGATTTAGTCACAAAAAAATCCAGGTACAATCTTCTAATGCCCTTGGGTAAATTTTGACCCAAGATAGTCATGATTTTCGCGATCGGAATGATTGAATATTCACATTAAAATTTCGTGGGCTGGGGGATCTAAAGATCTACGCTTGCAATGAGGGGCAGGGGAGGAGTATCCGAGCGCTGGACTCCGGCCGAGGGGCGGGAAGATCCGATTGTGCCCCTAACCGGCCGGGGCACAATCAGGCCTGATTATCTGAGAGAATGAGGGCTCAGCCGATCATCGCGGCGGCTGGGCTGCCTTGAGCTTCGGGCGGCGGGCCCGAGAAGGAGGGGTGGCCGCCCCTGAGCCCTCTATCCAGGCGTCCATCTCTTTCCTGGTGTCCCAGCCGCTCGGCCCCAGGCGGAAATTACTGTGGTGGGCCGCTTTTCGTAAAATACTTGGACCCTATAACGCCCCAAAGAACAGCGGAAATGTTGCCACAATCCCCAGGGCTATCAGGATTAAGGTTATCTTATAGATTTTGCCAAAATCCACTTCCTGGTCCTTCCATTTACTGGCGAGTATCACCCAGGAAACCAGCCAGATGACAATGGCAATAATACTTTTGCCGGACAAGGCGCCAACCCCTGCAGAGAAACTTAATATCCCTTCGATGGCCTTGCTCGCTTCGGAAAAGTCGGTGATGATCCCGAAAACGAGGCACCCAATCCCGGCCGCCAGCATGGCTGCGACGATGAGGCCGTTACTTACCTCCGATTGCTGATTCATCATGATAGTTTCCTCCGCTCAATGAACTGGGGCCGCTTTATTGATAAAGGCACCGAAAAGACCGGCTACCGCCGCCGTAAAAAAGGCGATGGTGAACAGGACGATCACGGCCTGGCGCACCTCTTCGTTCTTGGCCAGTTTGGCACCATACTTAGTCACCATATAGGCCACCGCGGTGGCCAGGATGGGAGCCAGCCAG
>JBIOJX010000044.1:0-14889 GCA_044451265.1 Desulfobaccales bacterium | reverse complement strand
TTTGTTGATGCACCGCCAGCACATTCAGGGCCCGTTGGTTGCAGTCACGCCCCAAAATGCCGAGTTTGAGCGTCGGCTGCTCCGCCAGGATTTCGACCGCCAGCTTTTCCAGGGGATAGCGGGCCTCACTGACCAGCAACTCAGCCAATTCCCCGAGATTGTCCCGGTCAAAGGCATACGGCAAGGGATGTCCCTCGACCAGTTTATAGCCCAGGAAGAGGTCCACTTTGCCGGTGTCCAGCCACTGGCGCACCGTTTCTTGCTTATCAGCCATATCAGATATCCTCTATTGCAAACTGTCAGCCTGCCCGGCAGGTCTGCCGCAGCCACAGCCGCCGCCCGACGCGGCCAGGGGCTGCGGCGCTAAATCCAGGCTCTCCAAAGGCTGCTCATAGTTTTGGGCCAGGGGGTTGGGTCCCAGGTTCCGAATCTGTTCGGTGAACTCAGTCACCACCTTGACGAACTTGTTGGCTTCGGCGGAGGAGATCCATTCCAGGCGTAATCTGCCTCCCAGGCCGACAAAGGGCAATAATTCCTGCAAGAAGGACATCCGCTTTTTAGTCATGTGATTACCGTACAGGTAATGGCAGTCTCCCAGGTGTCAGCCGGCCACCAGGATACCGTCGGCGCCGCTCTGCAAGGCCCTCAGGATGTGATGCGGCGAAACCGTGGCGGAGCACATGACCCGAAGCAGCCGGATATTGGCCGGATATTGCAGGCGGCTGACCCCGGCCAGATCGGCGGCCCCGTAGGCGCACCAGTTGCAGACGAAGGCCAGCAGTCTGGGCTCAAAAGTTTTCCTGTCCATGGCGTCTCCTTGGCGAATCATTAGCGCGCTAAAGCAGTCTTGATCTGGGCGTACATTTGCCGGTTATTGAACCCCATAAGCATGGGCGCTTCGCACGGACAGGCGGCCGCGCAGGCCCCGCAGCCCTTGCAGAGGGCCTCATTCACCAAGGCTATCCCTCGGCCTTCATCAAAGCGGATGGCCTGATAGGGACAGACATTGACGCAAATCTGGCAGCCGCAGCAAAGCTCCGAGGCTATGCGCGATACCAGGCCGCTCACCTTGATGCTGCCCCGGGCCAGGACGGTGGCGGCCCGGGCCGCGGCGGCCTGCGCCTGGGCGATGCTTTCTTCCAGCGGTTTCGGATAATGGGCCATGCCGCAGAGAAAGATGCCGTCGTTGGCAAAATCCACCGGCCGCAGCTTTTGGTGAGCCTCCAGGAACCAGCCGTCGCCATCCAGCGGTACCCGGAACATCTGCGCCAGCTGATGATCCTGGTGGGATTCGATGGCGGCTGCCAGACAGAGGAGGTCCAGGTCCATCTCCACCGGCCGACCCAGGATGGGATCGACAAAACTCAGGGTGAGACGTCCATCCCCACCAGTCACCACGGGTTTGTCCTGCTGGGAATAGCGGGCGAACAGCACCCCTTCATCCCGGGCGGCGGCGTAGAGGTCCTCCCGGGGGCCGTACGTCCGCAAATCTCGGTACAGGACGATGACGTTGGCGTCCGGGCGGAGGCGCTTCAACACCAGGGCCGCTTTCACCGAGTGGGTGCAACAGACCTTGGAGCAATAAGGATGAGTTTCGTCCCGAGAGCCGACGCATTGAATAAAGGCGACATTTTCAATCTCTTCCAGGCGCTGGTCCTGGCGGCGCAACAGTTCGTCCAACTCGAGCTGGGTCACCACCGCCGGGTGTTCACCGTAGAGATATTCTTGCGGCTGATATTCCTTGGCGCCGGTGGCCAGAACCGCGACGCCGTGCTCGATGAGTCGGGACGAGCCGTCGGTGAGCACCCTGGTTTGAAAATTACCGATAAAACCCTGCACTTCGGCGATGGAGGTATTGAGATGCACCGACACCTTCGGCTCAGTTTCGACTTCTTGCGCCAGCTTCTCGAGGAATCTGCCGACATCCTCCCCTTTATAGGTATGGAGCAGCCGCCTGGCGGCGCCGCCGAGAACGTCGCTGCGCTCCACCAAATCCACCGGAAATCCTTGCCGGGCCAGATTCAGGGCGGCGGTCATCCCGGCCACCCCCCCTCCCACGACCAGGGCGGTGGGGGTTACCGGCAATTCCTCCTCTTGGAGCGGGGCCAGCAGGGCGCTTTTGGCCACCGCCATCCGCACCAGGTCCTTGGCCTTCTCCGTGGCCACTTCCGGCTCCTGGGCGTGGACCCAGGAGTCCTGGTTACGGATGTTGGCCATCTCAAACAGATACTTGTTCAGACTGGCGTTAATCAGGGTTTCCTGGAACAGCGGCTCGTGGGTGCGCGGTGAACAGGCGGCCACCACTACCCGGTTCAGCCCCTTCTCGGCGATGATTTCGCTCATCCGGTCCTGCGTGTCCTGGGAGCAGGTATAGAGGTTCTCCTCCACATGGACCACGTGGGGCAGGGTGCGGGCATACTCCGCCACTTCCGGGACCTTGATGACCCCACCGATATTGATGCCGCAATTGCAGACAAAGACGCCGATACGCGGCGGCTCCTGGGCCACGTTGCGCTCCGGCGGATAGGTCTTTTCCTGCACCAGGGTGAAACGCCGGTCACTCAGTTCACTGGCCACGGCCCCGGCGGCGGCCGAAGCCTCCATGACCGAATAGGGGATGTCTTTGGGGCCGGCCAGGGCGCCGCAGACGTAGATGCCGGGCCTTGAGGTGGCCACCGGTGCGAAGGAAGTGGCGTCGATGAAGCCGTGCCGGTCCACCTCCACGCCCAGCTTCTCAGCCAGGGCCTGGAAATCTTTGGGCGCCTCCAGACCGATGGACAGGACCACCAGGTCATAGGGTTCCTGCTGCATGGCGCCACTTTCGTCCACGTAAGCGATCTGGACCTCCTTGGTTTCCGGGTCCGGAGGCAAAAGGGAATGCACCCGGGAGCGCACAAAGCGCACCCCCTGGTGTTTCGCCTTCTCGTAATAGCGCTCGAAATCCTTGCCGTAGGTGCGCATGTCCATGAAGAAGATGGTGGTTTCCAGATCGTCCCCGGCATGCTCCTTGGCGATGATCGCCTGTTTGAGGGCATACATGCAGCAGACGCCGGAGCAATAGGAATGCGTGCCGGGCTTGGTGTCCCGGGAGCCGACGCACTGCAGCCAGGCAACCCGTTTGGGCTCGGCCTTGTCCGCCGGCCGCACCAGGTGGCCGCCGAAGGGCCCGGAGGCGCTCAGGATGCGTTCAAATTCCAGGCTGGTGACCACCCCGGGGTGCTTGCCATAGCCAAACCCGCCCAGGATTTTTGGGTCAAAGGGCTGGAAACCGGCCGCCAACACCACCGCGCCCACCTGTTTGGTCAGGATTTTTTCACTGTCGTCCAGATTAATGGCGCCGCTGGGACAATGCTTCTCGCAGGCCTTGCAGGTGCCCTTCTTGAAATAGATGCAATTATCTGGATCGATGGCGTACTTCAGGGGCACGGTCTGGCTGTACTTGACATAGATCGCCTTGCGCTTCGCCAGCCCCACATTGTATTCGTCGGTCACCTTCTTAGGGCATTTCTCGGCGCAGATCCCGCAGCCGATGCACTTGGACATATCCACATAGCGAGGCTTTTGTTTGAGGATGGCCGTAAAATTGCCGGCCGCGCCGGAAAGACTTTCCAACTCAGTCAGCGTCAATAATTCGATGTTTAAGTGCCGACCGCACTCAACCAACTTGGGCGAGATAATTCACATGGCGCAGTCATTGGTGGGGAAGGTCTTGTCCAACTGCGCCATGCTGCCGCCGATGCCGGCACTCTTTTCCACCAGATAAACGTAGAATCCGGAATCGGCCAAATCCAACGCCGCCTGCATCCCGGCAATACCGCCGCCGACCACCAACACCGCTCCCACTTTCGGTCCCGGGAAAAGGGCTTCACTCATGGAACCATCCTCCAATCTGTCTCTCCGGCAATCCCCAGGCCAAATCTGCCAGAACGTCTGCCTGGCGGTTGGGGAGAACAGGGAAAGTGCGCTAATCCATCAATATCCGATCATGTATAATTAGTAACATAAGTTCATAACAATGTAAAGAAGTTTCGAAACAATGCAAATAAGCCCCGCCTGCCCTAAATCAAGCCCAAGGAGGCTTCGACCTGGGCCCCGATCTGCGGCAGGGAATAGCCGGCGACATAAATCCCCTGTTTCGGACAGGTGGCCATGCAGGAGCCGCAACCCTTGCAGAGGGTTTCATTAATTTCCACCGTCTTTTTGACCTGGCCCTGTCGCATGTATTCCAACAGGGTGATGGCCTGGAAGGGACAGCCGTCCACGCAAAAGGCGCAACCATCGCAATTTTCATCCAAGGGGGTGGCGATGTTGGCGCCCAGTTCCAGATAATCTTTGGATAAGATGGTGGAAGCACGGGCCGCGGCAGCCAGTCCCAACCTGTCGAAGGTTTCAGCGGCGCGCTCCCCCGTCTCGGTGACATAGGCAATCCGCAGGTCCCCGCTGTCGCCCAGGGCTTCCACGCCCTGGATCCGGGAACGGATCAGGCGCGTGCCCTGGCTCTTGGCCCGCTGGAAATATTTCTCAAAGTCTTTGCGGGGGGTCCGCATGTCCATATAAAAGATCGCCATGTCCAACTGCGGGCCGACGTGTTCCCGGGCGATGAGGGTCTGTTTGAGGAAGGTCATGCAGCAGACCGACGAGCAGCCGGTGCACTTGGAGGCGTCGACGTAGCGCGGCTCCTTTTTCAGGGTAACGGTGAACTTGCCTTCCTCGCCGGCAAGCTCCTGGAGTTCGCTGAGGGTGTGCAGCTCGATGTTGGTGTGCCGGCCGACCTCGACCAGCTTGGGCGAGATAATTCACATGGCGCAGTCGTTGGTGGGAAAGGTCTTGTCGATCTGCGCCATGGTGCCGCCGATGCTGGGACCTTTTTCCACCAGGTGGACATAAAACCCTGAATTGGCAGCATCCAGCGCAGCTTGCATGCCGGCGATGCCGCCGCCGACCACCATGACTGAACCGCGCTTCTCCTCAAGGGTTTGGGCCGGCAACATACAAATCTCCTCTGTTAAACTCAGGTTACCCGCGGCCCATGGCCTCGGACCATTTGGTTAGCTCCCGATATGCTGAATCCCCTAACTTCTCTGAGCCGCAGTCAATGGCAGCAGACAGGAACGGACGAACCTGAGCTGTTTCTGGGTGAGCTCCCCGATGTGCTCATTCAGCCACGGCAAATCGCCCGAAAGGATGGCGGTTATGGCCGCGGGGGACAGCTTATAGGGGTCCAGGGCCTCGGTCTGCATCTCCATTAAGGTCCGCCGGAACTCCTGATCTTCGGAGGTGCGATTCAGCACCCGGAAGACTTCCCGCCTCAACGCTTCCTGATCCACCCCTGATGTTTCCCGCTCAGCAGCTGAGGCGGCCGCGCCCTTTCTCCGCCAGCTTCTGGTTAAGATCGGTAAGAAAAAATCCTGGACCAGGGGTCGCCAGCCCAAATCCGGATAATGGCCGTAGACATCGTCGATGATGGCGCCGCCGTCCGGCAGGGTAACGCCGATGGCGGTGTCCATGAGACTCAGTAACCGGTGGGACTCTTGATCGATCCAGGCGGCATTGGCCTCTCCGGACAACAAGTTGGCCATATTGCGCTCGAGATTGGCCGGGTTAACCAAAAACAGCCAGCCCTCTCCATAGGGATCGTCGTGGACCAGGCCGGGCTTTTGGCGGACCTTGGGGTTGACCGCCTCAATAGTGCCATCAACCGGCGCCAGGAACGGAGCCTTGTGTCCTTGCCTGATCTGGGCCATGAAGATGTGGTCCTGAAAATAAGTCTTGCCGACCTCGGGTAACTTGAGGCCGTCCGCTGGCCCCAGGATCTTCTGAGAGAAGTCATCCAACCCCACCCGGACCCGGCCGCCATCCGGCACTGCCCAGGCGTGGCCCCGATGCAAATAATAGATACTGGTGGGCACTTGGAAGCCGAAGACCTCCGTCATTTGGGGGCGTTCCACCGGATCGATATTTTGACTAGACATCATTGGTCTCTCCTTTCCGAGGTTGTTGCCAAGGTTTTGGGACAAGAGTCAACTTCTAACAAAGCAAAGGATGTGCCAGCCTAGAAATATCTACCTATCTAGCTGATAATTCAGCATATAACCTCTAACAGGCAGAGAATATCACCCTTAAGATCTCATGGCGGATAATCCAACAATTAATCTCCTTTAGCGATTAACCCATGAATAATTATAAGAAATTTACCTGTAGGAAATTCCAACGGTGGACCAGGATTGGCTAATCTGCAGGAGAGGTTTTTCAGGAGATGCTGCCGGGATGACTCCGATCCAACCCGGGGCGGTCGAGAACCGGCTCCGGCGCTTGGCGCTGGCCGCCGCAACTGCTGCATATCCCATTCTAAAAACTAAAAACTCGAAACTCAAAACTCAAACCTTGACATCCGCCCCGGCGTCCATATTTTTAGGAGGGTGTCACGTCTTGAAGCTCACGTGAATACAGGAATATCTAGATAGGAGGTTTTCCATGGAAGTGCACACTATCCTCTGGCCCACCGATCTTTCCAAAAATTCGATCAAGGCCGCCAAGCACGTGGAATCGCTGGCGGACAAGTATCAGGCCAAAGTCGTCCTGCTCTTCGTTGGGGTGGATCTGATGACTCATTTCGGGGCCTATAGCTACCCCAGCCCGGAGCACGTCAAGCATTTCCAGGACTGGGAATTGCAGCACGCCAAGAAACAATTAGAGCTGGTCTGTGAAAAGGAGCTGAAGGCCTGCCCCAAGATTGAGCTGCGCCTGGTGCAGGGCGACCCGGCTGCCGAGATCCTCAAGGCCATCAAAGGCGAGAAGGCCGACATGGTGGTGCTCACCAGCCACGGTCGCGGGCATGACGAGTTGGATCAGAAGAGCGCCGACTTCGGCAGCGTCGCCAAGAAGGTCATGGCCAACTCTCCGGTGCCGGTGCATCTGGTGAATCCGTGGCAGTAAAGGCGAATCTGTTGCTTGGCCCTAAATGAAAAAAAAGTAGCACAGGCTTTCCAGCCTGGGTTGAATTTTCGGCACAGCCTGGAAAGGCTGTGCTACCAAAATAAACTGCACAGGCGAGACGCCTGTGCCACCAAATAAATAAAAAAACGCCGCCCTGAAGCCAGGCCGGCGTTTTTTTTCGAAGGAAATTCGAGCTACATTTCGGTGATAGTAATTGCCGAAGACGGGCAGACCTCGACGCAGCTCTCACAGCCCAGGCATTCCTCTTCATTCACCGGGACCGCTTTGCCTTCCTGCATCTCGAACACGCCCACGGGACAAACATTGACGCACTCTTCGTCGCCAGTGCACTTCTCGGTATCGACTTCCACCTGCCAGGCCATTAAACTTACCTCCCTTTAGGATACTCTATAAACGTCGATCCGAAGGCGACGTTTTTGCTTAGGATGCCAAGCATCTCGCTTGCCAGTTGACTCCTTGCCCTTAAGCCCGCACCTCTTCCTTGATGGAAATCGCCACCTTATAGAGGACGCTCAGGATAAAGAAGCCCAGGGCCCAGATGCCCAGGGTGATGAGGGCTTCGGGCACCGTGGGCCAGTATTCGACGACCTTCTCCAGGGGGTTGGGCACAAAGCCGCCGGTCATCAGGCCCAGGCCCTTGTCCAGGTAAGTGGTGACGATGATCAGGCCGCAGACCCAGGCCAGGGTCTTTTCGTTCTTGCGGACCTCAGGATTCACCATGAGGAGCGCCGCCGTGGTCATGCCGACGATGGCGAACCACATGATGGGGATCAACTGGCCCTTACCCTCCAGACCGAAGAAGAGGTATTGGAAGTGCAGCATATGGTCCGGGATCTGGCTGTAGAACACGGTGAAGACTTCGCAGAAGAACAGGAAGACGTTGATCAGCACCGCGTAGGTGACGATCTTGGCCAGGCTCTGGATCTGTTCCTTGCCCGGGTCGAACTTGCTGAACTTCCGCACCAGCAGGCATAAGAGGATGAGCAGGGACGGCCCGGCGCAGAAGGCCGATGACAGGAAGCGCGGGGCCATGACGGCGGTGAGCCAGTAGCCCCGACCGGGGAGACCGGCGTACAGGAAGGCCGTAACCGTGTGGATGCTGACGGCCCAGGGGATGGAGACGTAGGACAGCATCTTCACCCAATGGGGCGGCGGCACGTCATGGCGCTCGCTCTCCAGCACGTTCCAGCCGATCAGGATGTTCAGGAGCAGATAGCCGTTCAGCACGACCATGTCCCAGAACAGGATGGAGTGGGGGGTGGCGTACTTGATGACGTTGAGCGCCCGGTCGGGACGGCCCATGTCCACCACGATGAACAGCAGGCACATGGTCACGGCCGCCACCGCCAGGAATTCTCCCAGGATGGTGACCCGGCCGAAGGCTTTATAATTGTGCAGGTAGTAAGGCAAAACTACCATCACCGCCGAGGCTGCCACGCCCACCAGGTAGGTAAATTGGGCTACATAAAAGCCCCAGGAGACGTCCCGGCCCAGGCCGGTGATCATCAAGCCATTCATGAATTGCTGGGAATAGAAGATGGCGCCTATTCCCACCAGGGTCAGCAGCGCGGCCAGCAATCCGTAGTATCTTTTGGTTCCGGTAAAGGCATTTTCGAGCATGGCTACCTCACACGATATAGTAGACTTGAGGATTGGTTCCGAGGAATGGTTTACGCCTGATGGTGAAATTCTCCCGCAGCAGCTCCCGCACCTTGGACTTGGCGTCGTTGAGGTCGCCGAAAATCATGGCGCCCTGGGAGGCCACCACGCAGGCGGGCATCAGGCCCTTGGCCAGCCGCTCGGCGCAGAAGGTGCACTTTTCCACCACGCCGATCTCCCGGGTGGGATAGTCGGGGAACTCTTCCTTGACGAAAGGCCGCGGGTCCCTCCAGTTGAAGCTCCGGGCCCCGAAGGGGCAGCCCGCCATGCAGAACCGGCAGCCGATGCAGCGGTGCATGTCCATCATGACGATGCCGTCGTCCCGGCGGAAGGTGGCCTTGGTGGGGCAGACCCGGACGCAGGGCGGATTGTCGCAATGGTTGCAGAGCAGCAGGAACTGCATGTGCTCCACCTTCTCGTCCATATGCGGCATTTCCTCGCCGGGAAAGGCATTATGATAAGGGTCGGTCCAGATCCACTTGATCTCCCACCTGACCCTATCCTCGTCCGCGACCTTCAGTTTGGGATCAATGGGGTTTTTGAAATCGGGCACGTTGTGGACCTTGTGGCAGGCCTCGCTGCACTTCTTGGCGGTCTGCTCGTCCAGCTTGCGCATGTCCACCACCATGGACCACCGTTGGGCCTGCAGGGCCTCCGGTCTGGGCTCCATGGCGGCCTCCACCTGGCCCGGCCGGAGAAGTTCAAAGGCGGATTTGCCTCCAAGCCCCAGTATCGTGGAGAGTCCGGCTAGTTTGATAAAATCTCTTCTATCGATACCCATCACTTAGCCTCCGCCTTTGCCACCTTCTGCTCCTTATCCAGATGGCAACCCCAGCAGTTTGGGGTCACCGCAACATAATTGTGGCATTTATCGCAAAATTGGGTCTTGTTGGAGTGACAATCCATGCAGGTATTGGAAAGGCTGGCCACAAATTTCTTGCCTTCGGGATTGACGAAGACCCGGTCATCCACGGGGCCTCCCCCCACTCCCTTGCTGCGGACCACCTGTTCCCGCCAGTCGACTAACAATTGCATATGGTTGGCCCGCATCCATTCCGTGGGCATGACGCACTTGCGGTCCTTGGCCGCCAGCTTCTGGATGGCCGGGGTATCCAGTTTCGGATCGGGTGCGGTCACCTTCTTCCCCAGGTTGGGCATGAGGGGGGAGAGCACCAGACCGAAGAAGATCAGCAGCCCCAAGGCGATATATTTGAAGTCATATAGCTTCTTGGGGACTTCCGGCTTCGGGGCGAAATTTCCGAATTCGTTTCTGATTTTGTTATCTTCCATGGCTATTCCGCTTCCTCCCCTTCCTCAGGCTCGCCGAAACCCACCAGGTCACGGTCCCGAAGGTCGGTGGTGCGCTCGAGCTCGTCATCAAAGACCAGGGCGTTGCCCATCTCGGTGATGCCGGTAACCTGCATATCCGGAACCCAGTACTCCATCAAGGTGGGCAGGGTGGCCCGGTCCAGGGCGCAGATGCAGCCCAGGTGGTTCACTCCGTATTTTTCGGCCACGTATTTGACGGCGTTGGCCCGGGGCATGCCGCCTTGCATGCGGACTTCCATGTTCTCGCTGGCGTTGATGGCGCTGGAACTGCCGCAGCAGAAGGTCTTCTCCCGGATGGTGTTCGGGGGCATCTCGAAGAAATGACCTTCCGGCAGGACGTTGTTGATGATGTAGCGCGGTTCTTCGAAGATCCCCATGCCTCGCGCCGGGTTGCAGGAGTCATGGAAGGTCAGCTTGATGTGGGCGTTGCGCTGCGGGTCCAGTTTCAGCTTATTATTCTTGATCAGGTCCGCAGTAAATTCGGAGATGTGCACCATTTTGTGGACCACGGCGTTCTCGAATTTGGTGCCGGTGATGGGGGATACCGGCTGCTCCAGGAAGCTCGCCCCTTCCCACCAGGTAGGCATGTATTGGTTGCACACCCGCCACATATGGCCGCACTCGCCGCCCAGGATCCACTTGACCCCGAGGCGCTTAGCTTCGTGGTAGATCTTGGCGTTGAGGCGCTTGCCCATCTCGTGGGAGCCGAACCAGCCGAAGTTGCCGCCCTCGGCGGCGTAGGTGCTGAAGGTGTAGTCCAGGCCGATGTGCTCGAACAGCAGCAGGTAGCCCATCAAGGTAAAGGAACCGGGGTCGGCGAAGTAGTCGCCGGAGGGGGTGACGAAGAGGACCTCGGCGCCCTTGCGGTTATAACTTGGGGTGGTGGTGATGCCGGTGATGCGCTCGTTTTCCTCGGCCAGGAAGTCGATCATGTCCTTGAAGGCCTGAGGCGTGGCGCCGATGTGACTGCCCTTGTCATAGCACTGGCCCACCGAGGCCATGGCCCAGTCGATATTGACGCCGATGGAGGCCAGGAGTTCCCGTCCCAGGATGGTCATCTCCGCCATGTCGATGCCGTAGGGGCAGAAGAGTGAACACCGCCGGCAGATGGTGCACTGGTGCAGGTAGAAGAACCACTCCTTGATGACATCTTCGGTCAGGTCCCGGGCGCCGACGATCTCGCCGAGGATCTTGCCCATGGGCTTGAAGTAGCGTCTATAGACCGACCGCAGCAGTTCGGCCCGCAGCACCGGCATATTCTTGGGGTCGCCCGTGCCCAGGAAGAAGTGGCATTTGTCGGCGCAGGCCCCGCAGCGCACGCAGATATCAAAAAAGACCTTCAGGGAACGGAAGCGCTGCAGCCGGTCTTCCATGCCTTGCAGGATGATTTCCTTATAATCCTTGGGCAGTTGCCAATCCTCATCAAGCGTGTTCCATTTGCGCTGAAAGGGATAATCGATCCATTCCATCCATTTGGGGTTAGCGGCGTTTAAATAGGTGCCCGGCCGGAAGTCCGGCTTGACATCCATCCAGCCTTTCTCCGGCGGCTTGTAGCTTAAGCCGGTGAGTAACTCTGTCGGTTTCGGAGTACCCTTAGCCATAAACTTATTGCTCCTTTTCGACCGGGATCCCGGCCTCGATCATGGCATCCCTGAATTTGTCTTCATACTCGTCATAGTGATGGAACTTGACGGGATAGTTCCAGGGATTGACGTGCAGGACCCAGCGGTTGTTGCTGATCATATTCCTGGAAGGGCTCAGGAACACCCCAGGCGCGTGCATCAACTTACTGAACGGGAAGTAAGCAAAGAGGGCGCTTACCAGGAAGACATGGACGAAAAAGATGGGGCCGATGCCCGCCGGCACCTTGGGATGCAGGGCCACCAGGCTCATGACCAACTCTTTCACCGCCACGATGTCCACTTTGTAGACGTAGCGCATCAGGATCCCGGAGATGGCAATCCCCAGAATCAACAGCAGCGGGAAGTAGTCCGCGGCCAAAGAGATATAGCGCAGCATGGGGTTGGTGATCCGGCGGGCCAGCAGGTAGGTCAGGGCCACCACCAGGATCACGCCGCTCATGTAAACGACGGGGGTGAAGAAATACATGAAGCCGTCCGCGGCGTCGATCATATGGATGAAGCCGGGCACGGGCTCGGTAAAGAAGCGCAGGTGCCTGAGCAGGACGGTCAGGAAGGCGTAGTGAAAGGCGATGGCCCCCAGCCAGAGCCACTTGTAGGACCAGTGGATCAGCCGGGCCCCTTCGGGGTTGGTCGGGTCTTTGCGCAGCTCGCTGCGCAGATTCCGGAACAGGCTGCGGAAGGCGAAGACTTCCAGGGCCATGCGGCCGACGAGGTCCTTAAAGGTTGCCGGGTTGTCGAATCTGGTTCCCAGGTCCCTTTCGATCCAGGGAAGAGTACGGCCCTGGGAGGCGGTGGTGGGAATCCGGAAGGGTACGGGTGAGCGAGCCCAGGTGATGAGGCGATAGATAAAGCCTTCCACAAAAAGGAGAATGGCCAGATAGGGCACCACCACCCCGAAGATAATCTGTAAGTTTCCCCGGGCTCCGATGTAGGCCACCAGGACGAGCCCAAGCACTGCGAACAGGGCCACAGAGAAATGACGCTTAAAAAAATCCATGTACTGTCACCTCGTTTCCGTTGGTCTGCCGATACCGCTTAAAAGCTGTTGATATCCATACCTTTACTACGCATGAAACCGCTGACGCGCTTCTTGATCTCAGTCACCCGAATATCGCAGAGCTTCTCCCGCCGCTGGGTATAGACCTCAAAGCCTAACAAGGCCATCCCATCGATGCGGGACTCCACTTCCTGGAGTTCTTGGGAGAATTGGCCATCCTTCAGATCTTTGGCCAGTTCCTCGCGGATGACGTTCTTCAACAGAAAGATGAAGGCCAGGGCCTGGGAGGGAGAAAAATTTTGCAGGGCCCGGACGCGGATCACTTCATCCAGCGCCGCCATTACCTGATCCCGGTCCGTCTCCTGGACGAGAGTCTCAAGGATACGCTCCAATCCCTGGGAGAGTTGGTGCCCCATCGGGTTGTCGAAGCGGTTCGTTTCCTTCTTCAGAAAGATAGCAGTTGTGGGGGAATAGCTCTCGAAAAGACGATGCAGCCACCGGTCCGTCAGCCCGGCTTTTCTTTCCGCCAATAGACTTAGCAATTTCATAGTTATCCTTTTTAGCTAGGGAGAATGTTAAAACATTCACAAATTTGGTGTCAAGGAAAAAATGCGGAAACCTTCGAGCCCTGGCCCAGATTCCCGTTGAGGTAGCCGGAGGCATCAGTCTGCCGCGGTTCAGAGAAGGGCGACGATCTAAGCGGTTCTTTTTCCAGACAATGAACGTTTCGAATCAGGAGTCTTTGCCCGCCGGCGGCTCCCCGGCGTCCTGCGGCGGGGCCGCTTTCTGGGCGCTCTCCTGGCCGGGGCGGCGGTCGCGGAATACCAGGTAATCGAGGAGGTACACATTGACCAGGAGCACGACCGTCAGGCTCAGAAGGTAAGTCCGGCTGTTCAGGTCGGTGGCCAGCACCACCAGCTTGGCGGCCACAAAGCAGATGAACAGCCGGAGGAAAAAGGCAAACACGCCATTCATGGTAAGATTCTACCCAATTGGCCCGGGGATGGCAAGAGAAGCGTGGGGCGGGCGTCCCCGCTCGCCGGCGACTGGCGGAGAGCCCTCCGAGACCGTAGTTGACAGCCCCCGGGCCTTTCGGATATCTTTACTATTTTAAGGCTCTTAGCCGCATGGTTTGGTAGCACAGGCGTCTCGCCTGTGTAGCGCCGGCTTAAAGTGGCACAGGCCTCTGGCCTGTGATAGCACAGGCTGGAAGCCTGTGCCACTTGATACCGCCGAGGGCGGCGGTGCTACATGTCTTTTTCGGGAGCGACGTGGGCAACCTCCAGGACCTCATCCAATTCATCTTCGCCGGCCTGACCGGAGGGGCGATCTATGCCCTGGTGGCCCTGGGCTTCGGGGTGGTCCACAACACCATGGGCATCGTCAACTTCACCCAGGTGGACTTCGTCTCCCTGGGCGGCATGGTGCTTTACAGCGCCCTGTTCGCCGCCGGGCTGCCCATGCCCGCGGCCCTGGCCGCGGCCATCCTCGGGGTGACCCTGGCGGCCCTGGTGGTGGAGGAACTGGGGGTGCGGCCCTCCCGCTCCCAGAGCCACCTGGTGCTGATCTTCCTCACCATCGGCCTCTCCATCATCCTCCGGGGGCTCATGAAGCTCGTCTGGGGCAAAAACCGCCTGGCCGTGCCCTCCCTTTCCGGGGATACCCCCTTACACCTGCTGGGCGCCTCCATCCTACCCCAGACCCTATGGATCCTGGGCCTCACCGCCCTGGCCATCGTCCTGCTGATGCTCTTCTTCCGCCGGACTAACTTAGGTCTGGCCATGCGGGCGGTGGCGACCAACGAGGCCGCGGCCGCGGTGGTGGGCCTCAGGGTCTGGCGGGTCAAGGCCGCCAGCTTCGCCCTGGCCGGAGCCTTGGGAGGCCTGGCCGGCTGCCTGGTGACCCCCATCACCACGCTGTCCTACGACGTGGGGGTGCTCCTGGGTCTCAAAGGCTTCGCCGCGGCCATCCTGGGGGGGTTCGGCTCCTTCCCCGGGGCCATCCTGGGCGGCCTCATCCTGGGCCTGCTGGAAAGCCTGGGCGCCGCCTATATAAGCAGCGCCTACAAAGACGTCATCGCCTTCGTGGTGCTGCTGCTGGTCCTGTTCATCCGGCCCCGGGGGCTATTAGGCGGGGCAGGATCGTAGGGGCACAGTTTGCGTGCCCTGGCTGGGGTGCGTCTCAGACAGCAAATATTTCTGATCCAATTGACTAAAGGCAAAATCCATGTACGCCACTTTCAGATTCTTTGCCATCATGTTGATTTTCACCTTGATGGCCGGGTTTTTTATTGTCCCTACACGG
>JBIOJX010000043.1:0-15117 GCA_044451265.1 Desulfobaccales bacterium | reverse complement strand
GCCAAAAAGGCGGCCTTGATCAAAGGCCCGGCCTATCTCCATGTCTATTCCCCTTGTCCGACGGGCTGGCGACACGGCACGGACCTAGCCATTGAAGTCAGTCGCCTGGTGGTGGAGACCAATATCATGCCCCTGTTTGAAGTGATCGAAGGGCAATATGTGGTCAGGAAGAATACCAAGCCCAAGCCGGTGGAAGAGTATTTAAAACTGCAGAGGCGCTTCAGCCACCTGACCCCGGATTTGATCCAGATCATCCAGAAGCGGGTGGATGCGGAATATGAAAAACTCCTCAGGTTGGAGGCTTGCACCCAGCCTCTGACACCCAAAGAGGAAGCCAAAAAAGAATAATTTGAAAAAATAGAGGATTTGGGTTAAACTAAATTCAATATGACCTTTCTTGAGATTGGGATTTTTTTGTAATTCCGCAATCTCAAATCCTCAATCGATATCATTCCTCGGTAGCTCAGTCGGTAGAGCGGGTGGCTGTTAACCACTTGGTCGGCGGTTCGAGTCCGTCCCCGGGAGCCAGAAAATTCTTAGGGGATTGGCTCGTTGGCGCCAATCCCCTATCTTTTCTGCCCTGGTGACCTTGATAAGTCCCGCAATGTCGATAACTTGCCGCCATTAAGGCTGGCGCCGCGGCTCTAGTTTTCCCGCTCCCACCAAAGGCCGCGGCCTTTGGCTGACCTTCTAATCCGACGGAGTCTCTGGGTAATACCTGCCTATTGGGGGGATTTGACCGGTAATCTGTGGTCGTAGGAATTTCCAACAAGTTAATTATTTGATTAAAATCAGTATGATATCTAACTAAGCAGAATTGTCTGTGGATTTATCCGACAAGATTCAAAGGGCAGCGATATTAGTACTGATCCTAATTTAATATAAAATTCCAATGGTTATATTCTATCACCGGTGGTTGGCACATTCATTGCTTTATTCTTAGTCAAACCTCAAAGGAGGGGCGATCTCATGAAAAACTCGAAAATGGTTGAGGTCTTCGGTTTTCAAGTCCCCACCGACACCTATTATTTGCACCGGGGTCATGCCTGGGTCAGGCTGGAAGGCGAGGAACAGGTGCGGGTGGGCTTGGATGACTTTTCCCAAAAAATCCTGGGTCCGGCGGACGATATTAAGTTACCCGAAGTCGGCAAGGTCTATTACCAGGATCACCTCTGCATGGCCCTGATGAGGCAGGGGCGGAAGGCCTCCTTTGAGGCGCCCGTGGATGGCGCCATCGAGGCTGTCAATCCGAAAGTGCGCAATAACCCTAGCCTGATCCACGACGACCCCTATGGGGAAGGCTGGCTCTATTTAATGAAACCGATCAATCTCCAGCACAATCTGGAACACCTGTCTTCCGGCGAAGCCAATGCCGCCTGGATCGATGCAGAGTCGCACCGTTTAATGAACCTGATGGACACCAGGGTCGGCTTGACCCTGCCGGACGGCGGCGCCGTCACCGATGACGTTTACGGCCACTATCCAGACTTGGGCTGGCGGCCGCTGGTCCAGGAGTTTTTCTTACAAAATCTGACCCGGAAGGGTTTCCTGCCCCAGGCGAAATGGAAGAAAGGCGCGTGAGAGCCGGGGGATCAGGGTATTCCCTGCGCACCCTAAGCAGTAAATCAGCAAGGAGGGACAGGCCATGACTCAGCAAAATGCTTCTCCGGCGCCGCCCCAGATGGCGGAGGTCTTCGGCTTCCAGGTGCCCACCGATACCTATTATTTGCACCGGGGCCACGCCTGGGTGGTCGTCGAAAGCGCCGGACAGGTGCGGGTAGGCTTGGATGATTTTTCTCAGAAAATCCTGGGTCCGGCTGACGGGCTTAAGTTGCCTGACGTCGGTAAGGTCTATTACCAGGACCACATCTGTATGGCTCTGGTCAGGCAAAAACGCCTGGCTTCCGTCCTGGCGCCGGTGGATGGGATTATCGAGGCCATCAACCCTAAGGTTCTTCAGCAGCCCAGCCTGGTCCACGACGATCCCTATGGGGAAGGCTGGCTGTTTTTGGTCAAGCCCACCAATCTCCAGCGCAATCTGGACAACCTGGGTTTCGGGCAGAGCAATGCCGTCTGGATTGATCAAGAGGCTCACCGGTTACTGAACCTCATGGGCCCAGCCACCACTCTCCCGGACGGCGGCGCCGTCATTGATGATGTCTTCGGCCATTATCCACAGTTGCAATGGGGACATCTGGTCCGTGAGTTTCTTTTACCTCTCCTGGCCAAGGGCTGGAAGAAGAGGTAGAGGGAACACGGGGTGGAGAGACGAGGCCATCCTTACGTCTTCAGCAAAAGCCCCGTCCCCCGGGGGCAACTTGTGGGATAGGAAAGGTGAAACCATGCCAGCGAATATAACTGAGCAGAAAAAGCCCTGCATCTGGATGGAAGCCGGGGTGATCGATTTCAAGATTTGCAATCATGATTTCGATTGTTTATCTTGCGATTTCGACCGGGTCATGAGTGAAACTGCCGCCCAGCATCTGGCCAGCCGCCCAGGCGGTGGAGCGGCGGTAGGCCAGCAGGCTAATCTGCCCCCCTGGGCGGGGAAAATGCAGCAACGCTTCGAGGGGCCGCAGAAGTGCCAGCTCATGCAGACCCGGCATTGCCACGAGTGCTCCTTCGATGAACTCCTGGAGGATCAATTTGAATTCTTTCTGGCCCCGGAAAGACCCAGGGTGCAGGAGGTTTTCGGTATTGCGGTGCCGACCTCCAACTTTCTGCATCGGGGCCATACCTGGGTGGCATTGGAGAACGCCGGTCGAGTCCGTATTGGTTTAGACGACTTTTCCCAGAAAGTCTTGGGGCCGCCCGATAAAATCAGGCTCCCTGACGTCGGGGCGGAAATTCACGCCGATGAGGTGGCTCTGACTCTCTCCCGCCGAGGGAAAAAGGCCGCGGTCCTGGCGCCCCTCAATGGCGTCATCGAGGCGGTGAATCCTCAACTCCGGCAAAAGCCCGGCCTGGCTCATGATGACCCTTACGGCGAGGGCTGGCTGTTCGTCGTCACCCCCGGCAATCTCAAAGCAGACCTGGAAAAAATGCTTTTTGGCCAGTGCAATGTCGCCTGGATCGACCACGAATCCCACCGGCTGCTGGGAATGCTGCAAGCCGCCGCGGGCGTGACGCTGCCTTCCGGGGGAGTGATCATCGATGACGTCTTCGGGGCCTATCCGCAGTTGGGCTGGAAGCGCCTGGTGCAGGAGTTTCTCCATAGCGCTTGATCTGAGCAGGTCTCGAAATAATCGCCGGGGAGGGCCTGGCATTAGGCACCGAATGCCAGGTTCGGCCGGCCGGATTTCTCCGACATCGTTCTCGGGAAGGTATCTCCCCGATGCTTCAGTCAGGCATTGGAATTAATTCTCTTAAAATCAATAAAGCCTCGCTGAACGTCTACAGAGGTTAACTGCACGCGAATCCGATCTCCGACGTCAATGCCCTCGAATCCGCCGACCAGTTTCCCTTCAACCGGCATAGTGAGAAGCCGGACCCAGGTGCCTTTCGCGGCTGCGCCAGTGACAATCGAATCAAACTGCTCTCCGATTCTCGATTCCAGCAGAAGCGCCGCCGCGGATTTGCCGACCTGGCGTTCGACTTTCTTGGCGGCATCCTCTGCTTCGGTGCAATGAGTCGCCAGAACCTCCAGTTCATCCATGCTATACGGCACAGGCTTGCCTTCTAAAGCCGCTTTCAACAAACGTTGGGTAACCAGGTCGGGATAGCGACGATTGGGAGCCGTGGAGTGCACATAGTCCTTGACTGCGAGACCAAAGTGGCCTGGTCCACTCCCTTCAGGAGGTTCGGCAATATATTCGCCGGAGCCCAAAAGCTTGATCACCGCGAGCGATAGGTCGGGGAAGCGCAAAGGATCCGCGGCTTTTTGCTTGACGAGAAACTCTTCCAGCGCTTTTGAATTCGGGATCTTCGGAAGTCTGAATTTGTGTTTCCCGGCAATTTCGACAATCCGGTCCCAGCGTTTTGGCGTGCGTACTACGCGGCAGATCGAGGGGAATTTACTGGCTGAGAGATGCCGGGCGACCACGCCGTTAGCGGCGATCATGAAATCCTCAATAATCTCCTTGGCACGGTTCTTTTCTTCTATTGCCAGCGCGCGGATTTGATCGCCGTCGAATACCGGTCTGGCTTCAATGGTTTGGAGACGAAGCGCTCCGTGGACTTCCCGGAAATTCTTCATACTTTGCGTTACCCGGTCCTGAATTCGCAGATTTTCAGCCAGGCCTTTCACGGCAACAATAGACTCAGGGGCACCTTCATTCTGTTCCAACCAGGCTGCCACGCGGTTATAGGCAAGTTTCGCCTGATTTCGTACCCACGCCCGGTAGATCTTGGAGTCCTCCAGGGAGCCGTCGGGCCGAACCACCATTTCGACGACGATGGCCAGGCGATCCTCGTTGAAATTCAGGGAGGTGAGATCGGTAGAAAGTTTTTCAGGAAGCATGGGGAAGATCTCGGCCGCGGTATAAACCGAGGTGGTGTTATGGTGGGCGTGTTCGTCAATCGCTGAGCCATTTTTAACGACCGAGTCCACGTCCGCTACCGCAACCAATACCTTTATCTTGTCTTCAGGCACTGCCTCGGCCACGGTAAGCTGATCCAGGTCGCGGGAGTCATCGTTGTCAATAGAAGCCCACAGAAGGTTCCTGAGGTCTGGAACCGGCTCGCCATCTGTCGCCGCAGGCGCCTGAAGCCGTCCAAGTTCGGCGAGGGCTTGGGCAGAAAAATCGGGGAGCAAACCTCGATCCAGCATTGCCTGATGGGCAAGGCTCTGTAAAATGGCCCGGTGCTGTGTATCATCCGCAGGCATGGAGTGTCCTTCTCATCTTTAATTGACTAACGCGACTCTACCGAAAAAAGGTCATTTCTACGTTGATCAGATATGGATTTAGTGTAGATGAAAAGCGGCGGTCGATCCAAGGGATAAATTTCGGTTTTTGAGGGGGGAAGGATATTCAGAAACATATCTGGAATATTGAGGGGCTGGGGTAAGATGCGAATTTGGCAAGATAATCGCGGTAACGGTCTCGGATTGCACAGGAGATTGCTGAGAGATTTTTGGGAAAGAGTCGACCTGCTCCCAAAGGTCAACCGGGTTTAGGGTAATTTCCAAAAAACTAAGCCAAAAGTCAAAGATAGAGGCCTTTAATATTAGTCGCGACAGATGATGGGAAGGCCAAATCCATTTTATTATAGGTAGTTTTACCTACCGACAAATAGGCAACATTGCCGATTGAGAAAAACTCCATTTCAAGCTTATATTTCGCTAAACACACCTTGGCGCTAATCCATCTGCTGATCCACCCCGAACCCGGAGGCAAGCTCATGGCTAATTATGAAATTCTTTTATTGGGCGACGGTTCTCATTCTTTTCGAACTATGGGTTGGGTATTGGAATATAAAGGCTTTGCAATCAAGGCCTTTAGGGGTCCAGAATCCGCCTTGGAGGCCCTGGTAAAAAAGAATTACGATTTGATCATCGCTAAACTTTCCCGGGAGGAAAAGGATAACTTAGCCGTATTGAGGCAAGCCAAGAAGATTAACCCCTTGACCAAAGTCATGCTGATTACCGACCGCCTGGATTTGGCCTTTCCGCTGGAGGCTTATAATACCGACATCGACGATTACCTCATCATGCCGATTAGCTCCGGCGAATTTTGCCGACGGGTGGAAAACTGTTTGGAAGGTTTGGTGGTTGACCTTGTTCCAGCGCACTCTTTCACTCAAACCGCTGCCAAAGTTAAAGAGTGGCCTTATAACCGTTTGGTTCACGAGCCCACGGTTTTTGTGGCCCAGCAATGAAATTGCTCCACTTTTTTACGACTCCCAATCTACCTTGGAATGAACCTAAGGCTCGGGATGTCGTTTGTTGGCTCCGAGGAAGATAGATATGGCCAATAATGCTGATCCCTTCTTGTACGATGTCATGTGTAGGTGGCAACTCTGCCGGTTTTGTATGCACCTGCATAATCTGATGGGTGACCTCAGATGCGCCGCCTTCCCCGGGGGGATTCCCAGAGAGATTACCTCAGGACAGCTTATCCACAATACGCCATTACCCGAACAAGAAAATGACCTGATCTTTCATGCCTGGTAGGAAGGATTGAAGGTCGCAGGAGCGGTGGTCTTCCAGAAAAATGGACATTCCCAAGAATCTGCAATCATAATTCCTAATATAAAAAGCTTTCACGCCTGATTGTCTGAAATGCAATTTACAATCCTCAAATCATTCAGGGCCACAAAAAAGATATTCATTTGGTCCCATCCCGATTGTTTTCACTTGTAGCATCAGATTTTAAGCGGGGGAGCAAGTAATTAGCCCTGTAGAATAAACCAAAAGATATAAGAATGGCCGTGCAACCTATTATGACTGCGAGTGATTTTCCATGCCATAACCCGCCAAACCAAGTAGTGAAATCATCCATCATGATATTTAACTTACCGCCATATACTTCCAGATTATGTCTATACATTTTGGAGTCTTGGGGTATAATCGGATAAATTTTTCCATCCACAATTTCGTAACCCCAAGCCCCGTAAGGAACATTTCCGGCTCTTTGATAAATCAAGCCGGCACTACTTAAACCGATTAGTAGGATAATGGCGCTAATGAGATTAATGCGTGTCCGTTGATGGAGAATTTTCCAGGTCATATTATTTTGGTTTGGTCGGCATATCAGCCTCGGGATTTTGACGCTTTGATAAACAGAGCATATCAGAATTTTGTGAGGAAATCTGATAAGTTTTCGCAGTGGCAAGTTACTCGCGACCTCGTACCCGATAGGACGAAAGGAGCACGAACATGACAACAGGCGTGGCACCACTCACCGAATGCCCGGCCTGGAAGGCCCTGGAAGCCCATTATCACCAGGTTCGGGGGTTGCATCTCCGGAAACTCTTTGGGGACGATCCCGGCCGCGGCGAGCGGATGACCGCCGAGGCCGTGGGCCTTTACCTGGATTACTCCAAAAATCGCCTCACCGACGAAACCCTCAAGCTGCTGCTGCAACTGGCCGAGGAATCCGGCCTGCGAGCCCGGATTGACGCCATGTTCCGGGGAGAAAAGATTAACCTTACGGAGAAACGAGCCGTCCTGCACGTCGCCCTGCGCGCCCCGAAGGGAGCAGTCATCGTCGTGGATGGCGAGAACGTGGTGCCCCGGGTCCACGCCGTGCTGGACAAGATGGCTAACTTTTCCGACCGCGTCCGGAGCGGCGCCTGGCCGGGCCACACCGGCAAGCGTATTCGGAACGTCATCAACATCGGCATCGGGGGCTCCGACCTTGGCCCGGTGATGGCCTACGAGGCGCTCAAGCATTACAGTGAGCGCACCATGACGTTCCGATTCGTTTCCAATATCGACGGCACCGACTTCGCGGAGGCGGTCCAGGATCTTGATCCGTCGGAAACCCTCTGCATCATTTCTTCCAAAACTTTTACCACGCTGGAGACGATGACCAACGCCCACACGGCCCGCAACTGGTCAGTGGCGGGGCTCGGGGGCGACGAAAAATCGGTGGCCAGGCATTTTGTCGCGGTCTCGACGAACGCTGAGGAAGTGGCGAAGTTCGGTATCGATACCGCCAACATGTTCGAGTTCTGGGACTGGGTCGGCGGACGCTATTCCCTGGACTCGGCCATCGGCCTCTCCACCATGCTGGCCATCGGCCCGGACAACTTCCGGGCCATGTTGGACGGCTTCCATCAGATGGACGAGCACTTCCGCACCACCCCGTTCGCGGACAACCTGCCAATGCTTATGGGGCTCCTGGCCGTCTGGTACAACAACTTCTTCGGCGCCCAGACCGTGGCGGTCTTGCCGTACGAGCAGTATCTGAAGCGATTCCCGGCTTATCTACAGCAGCTCACCATGGAGAGCAACGGCAAACACGTCACCCTGGATGGGACCGAGGTCGCTTACCAAACCGGTCCCATCTATTGGGGCGAGCCGGGGACCAACGGCCAACACTCCTTCTACCAGTTGATTCATCAGGGAACCAGACTCATTCCTGGTGACTTCATTGCCTTCGTCCAGCCGCTCACCCCCCTGGGCCGACACCACGATATGCTCCTGGCCAATGTCTTTGCCCAGACCGAAGCGCTGGCTTTCGGCAAGACGCCCGAGCAAGTGAAAGCCGAGGGCACGCCGGATTGGCTCGTGCCTCACCGAGTCTTCCAGGGCAACCGCCCCTCCAACACGATCCTCGCCAAGCGCCTGACCCCGGAAACGCTGGGCAAACTCGTGGCCCTCTACGAGCACAGTGTCTTCATCCAAGGAAACCTCTGGAGAATCAACTCGTTCGACCAGTGGGGTGTCGAGCTGGGGAAGGCTCTGGCCCAGCGCATTATCCCGGAACTGGAGAGCCAGGAAGAGCCCCGGCTCGGCCATGATAGTTCAACGAACACCCTGATCCGGCGCTACCGGAAGCTCAAGGAGGGCTCCTGATGACTCTCGGCTTCTCCAAGCGGGTGGCAATCGCCACGGATCACGGTGGGTTTAAGTTTGCAGGAAGAGCTGGTGGCCCAGCTCCGCGCCGCCGGCCATGAGGTGGTCGATTTCGGCGCTCATGGTTTGAACCCTGGCGACGACTATCCCGATTTCGTCATCCACCTGGCCCAGGCCGTGACCGGGGGATAGCCGGGCGTTCTTTTGCCTCACCGAGAATTTTCTAAACCCGCTAAAGAGTAGCTTTTCTCCGCTGGCCAAGGTGCCCTTCATTATCTCCAAGAGCCGTTCCACTATTTGGCGAGATCCCTGCTTGTCCAGTCCTATATGCGTCTGGAGGTGGGTGATTAACTTTTCCTTGGTGAGCGCCAGGTTGCCCTCAATTTGCAGAGTAACTCATGTCGGAACTAATTGGTTAACCTGGACAGGGAGCGTGTAAATAAGAAAGCCGGGGATTTAGATGCTCATCTTATGAAGAAGAGTCTTCTAAGTTCCCCGGCTTCTAGCCACGGCGAGCGATTCACCTTCCAATCTGCTAACGTCTGTCGACACGTCCTCTTACTAGGTCATAGACGTTCCGTGGCTCACAGATTGCTCAGCCAGGAGGAGCGGCCAACTTCCTCATTATCCTCACCTCAAGCTACCTTGCCTGAGCGGGTTAACCGGAGACCTTTCCGGGAATCAGGCTGAACGACCTCCTAGCCATCTAATAATCATTTATGCGAAAAAGACAAGATGACGGAAGTAAATAATCTAACCCACTGACCAGTCCCTGAGCGCACGATCAAAGGATAGAGTGAAGATATGATCCTGATAGGTTTAATTTCCAGTAACTTAATAAGTGTCGAACATAGCAGAAACCAACGCCCTCTTGGAAGCCGCCTGGACACAACTTGCCGACCTCACGCCCCATTCTTAGGTAGAGCAAAAAAGGTTTCCCCCTCATCAACCTCCCTTCCGCCCAGTTTTTGGTCTTGACTTCCCTTCATATCATTACTATTGTAATCAAAAGTTCGCGGCGTCTTTGGGCGGAGCCTCATTAATGAGGGGTCAGCCAAGACGAACTTTTCATAATGCGGATAACGGGGCTTTGGCGGCCCAGAGGAGCAGCCGTGAAAGGCAAGATACTGGTGGTTATGCTGTCCTTGAGCCTGATGGGAGCCTGGGGGGGTGCCGCATCTGCGGGTATCTTGGGTTATAGTATGGACGGGGCCGACCGGGGATTTGAACGGAAACCCGACGCGGAGCCCAGCGCCGCCAAGGTTGTTGCTGACGGTTTAATAGCCCGGCCACTGGGCCTGGCCACCACCATCGCGGGCAGCGGACTGTTCATCGCCACCCTGCCGTTCAGCATCCCTTCCAGGAGCGTCAATGAGGCAGCCCAGGGCATGATTGTTAAGCCAGGAGGCTGGACCTTCGTGAAGCCCTTGGGCCGGCCTGATAAGCGCTTCATGGAAAAGGGAATCTTCTCGGAATAAAAGCAGGGCGCGGTAGTAGAGGATTATTAACCTCACCCGACAAATGAGAGCAATGGTGCCCCTAGACAGCAGGCCTTGGCCTGCGTTTTTTTTACTATAGCCACCCCATTTTCTTATACCAGGCAGCGGTGGTGGCCAATCCGGTCAACAGGTCAATTGCCGGTTGGAAGCCGATTTCGATCTTGGCCCTTTCATTACTGCACAACCAGTTGGACTGCCGAATATCGCGCAACTTGTCCAGACTCATCAAGGTGGGGATGCGGGTGAACTGGGAGGCCAGGGAGCCCCCCAGGGCCACCAAGCGCATCACCCCCCAGGGGACGTGAAGGGTGCCGAACCGCCGTCCCAGCGCCCGGCCCAGATACTCGCCTACCGTCTGCCAGTCGTAGTGCCCTTCGCCGCAGATATAATACACCCGGCTCGGGGCCTGCTCCGACCGCACGGCCAGCAAGATCCCCGTCACCAGATCGTGCACATGCACCAGGCTCACTTTTTGGGCGCTCAGGCCCGGAATGACGTGAAGACCCCGCTGCACACTCTTGAAAAGCATAAGGGTGTCCCGGTCCCGAGGGCCATAGACCGCGGGCGGGCGAATGACGATGACGGGGCGCGTCCGGCCGAATTCCAGGACGGCCCTCTCGGCCGCCAGCTTGGATTCACCGTAAGCCGATACGGGGTGCGGTTCCAGGTCTTCGGTCAGGGGGTGGCCAGGACTGGGACCGGCCGCGGCCAGGCTGGAAACGAACAGGAATTTCTGATCCTCAGGCCCATACTCCTGACAGGCCTGGAGCAGATTGCAGGTTGCCTCCAGATTCCCCCGGAAGTATCCAGCTCGCCGGGCCGCCCGGGTAGCCCCGGCCACGTGGAACACCACGTCCACGTCCGCCACGGTTGGGGCCAAAGAGGCGGGATTATGGAAATCGCCGGGAACCAGGGTCAGGTGTGGGCTGCTGAGCCAGGTGAGGTTGCTGCGGGGGCGAATCAGGCACTTGATCTCCGCACCCTCGGACAGTAACCGGTCCACCAGGTTGCTGCCGATGAAGCCGCTGGCCCCCGTTACCAAAGCACGCATCAAAATATCCTATCAGGTGGGAGGTTGGCCCGGTCACCGGCCCCAGGCCACTGAAAGCCAGACTTCTTTTAGGCAAACCGAGACCGCCGAACAGGCTTCCCGGCCCCCCGGGAGGGTGCCGGGCGGGGCTGGATTTCCCAGGTAGCCGTGCCAAAGATAACCGTGCTCTCCCGGGCCGGCAAATTGGACCTCCACCTGCCGGGGGCTCAGAAAGTGAAAGCCCCAGCCCCAGGCCTTCACCACCGCCTCTTTGACTGACCACAGCAGGGCGGCGGCCTCTTCCCGGTTCCCCGCGGTCAGGGTAACCGCCGTCTGCCACTCCGCTTCCAGGAAGACCCGCTGGTGCGGATAGGACCCGGCGAATTCTCCGGGGGTGGCCACATCCAATCCCAGAGCGCTATCAGAGCTGCCAACAGCCGCCCACAGCCGTCCGGCGCTCCAACTGAAGGAAAGAGCCGGGCCGGGAACGGTGCCCAGCCAAATCTGGGGCTTGCCCGGGGGGTCCCGCCCCAGGGTCAAGTCCGGCAGCTTCCGCTCCAGCAAATGCTTCGCCAGAAAGCGGGCCAGGGACTCCTTTGCCGACTGCCAGTGGAGGCGGCCCTCCCTCCCCGGCGCGGCGGAGGGCAAAGCCGCGGGCGTCGAGGCCACCAGTGCCGGTTCGCCCCAGGGAGAATGAAACACCCGCGCCACCAGCGTGGGTATCTGGGTTGGATCCGCACTGAAGCCCTCGGCTTGGGGGATTCGGTTCTGAAGCGGTTTCATTTCGAAAAGGAGTGCAGCCTGAGCCCCCGCACCTTCATGAGGGGCTGGCCGTCGGCGGCCAGGGCCTGGGCATCCCAGGTTACTCCCTTGGAGTCCTCGTCCTGCAAACGGACCTCCAGGATCACGCGCTCCTGATCCCGGCAACGGCGGGTGAAGGAGATGGCCTCGATGCCAACTGGGATGAAGGTGCGCTCATCCGCCTCATTCCGCATGACAATGTAAAAATTGGTCATCTGCACGAGGCCCTCCAAGACGTAGGGAGAATACTGGAAACTGGGAGCCTGGAGGTGGGAAAAATCCGTCTCGGTCCGGCATGTAGCCGCGCCCCGCACCAGGCCCGGCCCGGAGCCGTCCAAATGCTCCACTACCCGATATCTCCCTTGCATATCGGTCCGTCGGCCATACCAACCGGAAATTTCCTCCAAGTCGGCCGGCCTGGTGTCCAGGTCCTCCAGTTTCAGTGGAAATCCCGCCAGATCGGTCCAGGCGGACGGCCCCGCTCCCCTTAAAACCACCTGGGCCCGATAGTTGATGACCTGCTTGTCCAACACCTTCCCGGTGGGGGAGAGGAGGGGGGACTCCATGGTGAGTTGGCACACCACCTCACTTCCGGCCTGCCGGAGGCGGTGGCAAGTGATGGTGGTATTGATCGCCACTTCCGCCGGCACCTCGATGGCCTCCAAAAACTCCACCTTCCGGAGCTCCCTGACCTCCAGATAGGGGTAAAGCAGGCGGGCAGCCTCCATAAAGGTTTCCAGGGCCATGATGGCAGACACCAAGGGGTGTTTCAGAAACTTGAAAGGCTTATGGTCGGCGATCCACAGGTCTCGTTCCCGGGAGAACACCCGGGAAGCCTGCAACACCCCCGCCTGGAGATCCAGACAAGAGATGGCGTCAATCAGGGGGAATTGTTCCGGCGCCAAGACCATGGCGCCGTCCTGGAGACCCGGTAGGGCTGGCTCCGGGTCGGTGGTATCCAGCCGGAGATGCTTGATCTCCGGGAGCCGGGACATAAACATGACCCACACGTCCTGGGGACCGGCTAAAAAAAGCTCCCGGCAAAAAAGTTCCTTGAGTTCCTGGGGTTCGAGGTAGCCGATCCCCATCTTCTCCAGCAGGCGACGGAGGTCCGGGTCATCGGCCATGCCGCCGCCACTGATGGGCGGCAGACTCAGGGCCTTGCACAGGACAGCCGGGTGGCGCGCTTTAATCTGGCTGAGCAGGGCCGACATCATCCGGTTGGCCGCGGTGTAGTTGGTCTGGCCGCGGTTCCCCTGAATGGCCGCGGCAGAGGACAGGGCCACCAAGAACCGCAACCCGGCTTGCGATGCGGCGTTAAACAGGTTCCAGGCGCCTTTGAATTTGACGTCCAGGACGGTAGCCACCTCCTCGGGATTAAGGTGGGCCAGCAGCTTGTCCCGCAACACCCCGGCCCCATGGACCAGACCATCGATGCGGCTGTAACGCCGGATAATTTTGTTGACTGCCCCCTGCACCTGGTCCGGGTCCGTCACGTCACAGGAGAGATAAGCCACCTCCAGGCCGGCGGCCCGCAGCTCTTCCAACCTCTGCATAACCTGCCGGGCCTGAAACAGCCGAGCCAACTCCCGCTTCAGAGCCTCCTGGGAAATATCCGGTCTTTGCTGCATGATCTGCCAGCGCAAGGCTTTTTCCGAGGGTTCCTCAGCCAGCAGCAGTTTGCTGATTTCCTCGTCCAGGTCGATGGCGGTGCGCCCCAGTAAGACCACCCGGGGATTGAAAGGCGCCAAACATTCCACCAGATGGGTGGTGATGCCGTAGCCGCCCCCGGAGAACACCACCACGTCCCCCTGGTTCAAAACCAGCGGTGGTTCAATAATTCCTTGCACCAAGGCCACCCGCCCCGCGGTGGTCATGAGTTGCCCCTGACGGTAGCAAGTATCGATGACCGGCTGCTGCGGGTCCAGCGCCTGGCGCAAGGCCGCCGGCAGTTCGGTCTCCCGTTCCAGCCGCACCGTGCGGAACAGCAGGCCGGGGTACTCCAGGGCGGCGCTCAGGAAGAGTCCCAGAAGGCCCTGGACCAGCAGGTCTCCCTCTCCGGCCTCATCCGGGGAACGGTGTAAGGCCAGGGCAAATTTTTTCCGGGGCGCAACCCCCAGGGCTTGCAGCAGCGGGAAGCAACCTGCGAGCAAACGGGGTAGGTCATCCATTCCCTGGAGCCTGTAGTTGCAGCTATTGTCCAGAATTATTACCAATCCGGCCAGCGAGGGGTCTGCGCTCAGCTTGAGAGCCGCCTGGCGAGCCCCTTCCGGTTGGCGCAGGTCGAAACCCTTGCCCTCTGGCCCGGCCTCCAGAAAAGCCAGGGACTGGATGGTGCAGCCCCACTCCCGGCGGAATAGCTCGCTGATCTCCTCCAGCCACGCCGAACTGCCGCCGGGGTAAAGGATGGCCACGGTATCCGATGACGTCAGTTCTAAGGGGTTGGGGCTGAAATCGGGCAATGGCACCGGCTCAAAGACCACCCGCTTGAGGGGCTTCCCCTGGCCCAATGGTGCATCCACGGCCGCTCCGGAGGCTGTCGGGGCCGCCTGGGTCCCCGCCGGCAGCGCTTCCCGGCCTTCGCCTCGGGCCACCACCTCGGAGATGCGGGAAGCCAGCTCCTGGACGGTGCGGACATCCAGAAAGTCCTCTAGTCGAATTTCGATGCCGAACCGGCTCTCCGCGGCGTCCATGATCACAGGGAGGCGGCTGGAGCGGATGGCCAGGTCGGATCGCAGGTCCATATCCGGCTCAATCTCATCCCGCTCGTACCCGGTGGCCTCCATGATGAGGCCGATCACCTCTTCGAGATAGTCGGCGCCCTCTTCCGGTATGGCCCGGGGTGGCGAGGGAGCAGGTTCAACGGCGGGCAAGGGGACTGCCGCCAGGGTCGTCGCCGTCGCCGGGTTATTGGATGGAACTACCGGCGGGGCCCAAGCAGCCTGCCGCGATTGCAAGAGCTGCTCCAGGTTTTCTTCGGAGAAATTGGGGTCATACTCCCGGCGGATGGCGGTCAATAGGGACGGTTTCAAGAATCGGCCAAAGGACTCCAGGACAAAGGCGCTGACCTCCCGCTGAATGATTCTTTCCAGTGGGTCAACCGCGCCGAAAGAGGTCGTTGCCGCCGGCTTCGCTACCATCGCCGCCGGTACTGCGGACCGCGGCGCCGTCCGGTCCCCAGGGAGGGAAATGAACTTGAGCGGGCTCGCGACTTTGAGATGGCCCCGGGCAAACAACTGGCCCATAGCCGACTGCAAGGTCGCTTTTTCCGCCTCCGGTAGGCAGGTGGCAAGACAATCAGGTGACTCCAGAATTTGGGTGATGAG
>JBIOJX010000042.1:0-15217 GCA_044451265.1 Desulfobaccales bacterium | reverse complement strand
TTCCTGCTGCCCTCCATCATCGCCAGCCACAGCGTCTTCCTGCTGTTTGTGACCGTGGGGATCGCCTACTGGCAGTACGGCGGCGGTCTGGCCCTGATGCCCGCCTACACCGCGGACTTCTTCGGGCCCAAAAACCTGGGCATGAATTACGGCCTGGTGTTTATCGGTTGGGGTCTGGGCTTCTTCATGACCCGTCTCGCCGGCTCCATCAAAGACTGGACCGGCAAGCTGGACTGGGCCTTCTATCTGTCGGCCCTGGTGCTGATCATCGCAGTGATCCTCTCCTGGGTGACCAAGCGGCCGTTGCTGGAACACGAGAAATAGTTACCCTGGGCTGAGCGACCCTGCCTCTGGGGTTAGCCTTCGGCCATTAATCTGCTAAACTGGGAAGGCAGGGATTCGTCCCTGCCTTCTTTACGTTAAGACCCTTAAGGTAAGCGCTCATGAACTCGAGTTTTTGGCCCGTGCCCTTCTTTATTGACCCGCAGCATCTGGCGGTGGACGCCGTGACCTCTTTTTGCGTGGCGGTGCTGCTGGCCGTCACCATCAATGCCGAGGCCCAGGCCTTTGCGGCCACCTTTCTGGGCGACTCCCGCACCGGCGACAGCCGCCGGTTCAGCTTTAATTGCGTTCTGCATCTCAGTCTGCTGGGGACGATTTGCTATCTGGTGGGGGGCTTCGGCTGGCCCCGCACCGTGGACGTCGATCCCGGCAAATTCAAGCACCCCCGGGCTTACCTGGTAATTACCCGCCTGGCGGGGCCCTTGGCTAACCTGCTGCTGGCCGGCATTGTGGGCAGTATCGTGATGGTTATGAAAACCATGAGCTTCGACGCCCACGTCTTTTTGATGGTGGTCGGGGTGAACGTCACCACGGCCATCTACAATTTGATCATCCTGCCGCCCCTGGCCGCCGGGGTTCTGGTGCAGGAATTGATTCCGCCGGGATTGGCCACCGTCAGGCAAATATTTCGACAGGCCGGGCCCTTCCTCCTTCTGGCCCTGGCGCTGTTGGAACGCCTCCGGCCCGGGGAAATCATCAGTCCCTATCTAAACCCGCTGGTTATGGGAGTCTTCAATTATATCCGGGGTTAGGCGGCTATCAGAAATGAGGGATGCGACCGGATCGAGAATCGGGAAAAATTTTTCAGTTCAAGTATTCGGACAAAAGTTCACCATGTTCAAAATAATTGGCCTCCTGCCGGCGTCAATGATCTTTTTGTTTAAATATAAGATCATTTTATGCTAAGATGGGTTTCGAAAAGTTGACACATGGAGCTTTGCTTGGATAATCGAGAGAAATTTGTATCCCGGATTCCCGGGGTGATCTGCCGACCCCTGGAACAATATCATGATTCCCGGGGTTGGCTGGCGGAGATTTTCCGCCAGGATGAATTGCCCCAGGACCAGGTCCCGGTGATGGCCTATCTTTCGGTGACGCAGCCGGGGGTGGGGCGGGGGCCCCACGCCCACCGTGAGCAAACCGATCTTTTCTGTTTTCCGGGTCCGGGAGAATTTCGCCTCACCCTGTGGGACCAGCGGCCGGAGAGCCCTGCCCACGGTTCGCACCAGGAATTCGTTCTGGGGGAGAATTGCCCGGGCATCGTCATCATTCCCCCGGGGGTGGTGCACGGTTACCGGAATCTCAGCGACCACCCCGGACTGGTGTGCAATTTCGCCAATCGGCTTTATCGGGGCCCGGGCCGCAGCGAACCGGTGGATGAGATCAGGTTCGAGGAGGACCCCGACTCCCCGTTTCGGCTGTAGGGGAGAACCTGGGGGTTCGCCCCTGAGGTCTGAATTCTCACGCCAAGGCGCAAAGACGCCGATAATCCTGACGTTATGAGAATCTTGCTCGCCGGCGCTACCGGACAGTTGGGACAGGCCCTGCTCAAGGCGGCGGCCACCCGGGGATGGGAGGTGGTGGCCACCGATGTGGCCGAGATGGATATCACCGATCCCCAGGCGATTGCGTCGCACCTGGCCCGGCACCGGCCGGAAGTGGTGGTGAACGCCGCCGCGGCCACCCGGGTGGATGATCTGGAACGCGACGCGGACCTGGCCCTTAAGGTCAATGGGCTGGGGCCGCGCAACCTGGCGGTGGCCTGCCGGCGCCGGGGGACCAAGTTGATTCATCTTTCCAGCGACTATGTCTTCGATGGGACCAAGGACGGCCCTTACCTGGAATGGGACGCCCCCCGACCCTTGTCCGTCTACGGCCGGAGCAAGCTTTTAGGGGAGGAACTGGTCCGGCAGCAGTGCGCCGATCATTTCATCGTGCGCACCGCCTGGCTCTATGGCCTGCCCGGCCCCAACTTCGTCACCGCCATCCTGGCCAAAGGGCGCACGGGGGCGGGGCTGAAGGTGGTGAACGACCAGCGGGGCACCCCCACCAGCGCCCAGGCGCTGGCGCCGCAGCTTTTGGATCTGGCCAAGACCGAGGCCTTCGGAACCTATCACGCCACCTGCCAGGGAGAGACCACCTGGTATGGCTTCGCCCGCCTGATCCTTGAGACCGCCGGCCTGAAGACGCCGATCGAACCTTGCAGCACCGCAGAATTCCCGCGGCCGGCCCCGCGGCCGGCCAACTCGGTGTTGGCAAACCGTCTCTTGCAACTTCACGGGCTGGACTGCATGCCTTCCTGGGAGACTGCCTACCAGGAGTTTTGGGACGCCTGCGGAGGGCAACTATGAGCGTAATCCTGGTCACTGGCGGGGCGGGATTCATCGGTGCCAATTTTGTGCATTTTCTGCGCCGCCACCGCCCGGACTGGCGCATCCTCAACCTGGACCTGCTGACCTATGCCGGCAATCCGGAGAATCTGGCTGCACTGATCGACGATCCCCAGCATACCTTGATCCGGGGCGACGTGGCCGATCGGGAACTGGTGGCCGGGTTATTCGCCCAATACCCCATCAGCCGGGTGGTGCACTTCGCCGCTGAGACCCACGTGGACCGCTCCATCCTGGCCCCCGGGGTCTTTGTGCGCACCAACGTCCTGGGGACCCACAACCTGTTGGAGGCGGCCCGGCAGGCCTGGAAGGAGGCGGCGTTCGAGGCTCCCAGGTTCTTGCACATCAGCACCGATGAGGTTTACGGCTCTCTGGGTCCGGATGATCCCGCGGCGACCGAAGCCTCGCCCTATGCCCCCCGCAGCCCGTACGCGGCCTCCAAGGCGGGGGCCGATCACCTGGCCCGGGCCTATTTCCATACCTATGGGTTGCCGGTGCTCATCACCAATTGTTCCAATAACTACGGCCCGTACCAGTTTCCCGAAAAGCTCATCCCGTTTTGCCTGTGCCAGGCCCTGGAGGGTAAGCCCATTCCCATCTATGGCCGGGGGGACAACATCCGGGACTGGCTCTTCGTGGAGGATCATTGCCGGGCTGCGCTAACGGTGCTGGAGCGGGGCGCTCCGGGGGAGACTTACAACATCGCCGGCGGCCAGGAGAAACCCAATCTGGAGCTGGTGCGCCAGTTGCTGCGCCTGCTGGAGGAGCTTAAGCCTGAACTCCGGGACCTGGACCGGCTGATTACCTTGGTGGCCGACCGGCCTGGCCATGATTGGCGCTACGCCCTGGACACCGGCAAGATCGAGGCCCAGTTGGGCTGGCGCCCGCAGGTCAGCCTGGAGGAAGGGCTGCGGCGTACGGTGCGTTGGTATCTCAGCCATGGAGAGTGGCTGGATAAGGTGCGCTCCGGCGCCTATCGCTCCTACCTGCGGCATCAGTACGGCGCCCAGGTGGCGGAGTAGCAGTTAACCAAGCAAGTCGTTAGCTGCACCTGCACAGACGGAAAGGCCTGTGCCATCGGCTTGAAAGGATTTTTCAGGCGGAAGTTTCAGCCGGGATAGGCAGAATCCTAAGGATGGGAACTGTTATGAGTGAGCAACCGTTTGTTCTGGTGGTGGATGACGAGCCGCTTATTCTGAACCTGGTTAAGGAAATCCTGAGCCAGGAAGGCTACCAGGTGGAAACCGCCAGCAATGGCAAGGAAGCCTTGCAAGCCTTGCAAACCCACCCCTTCGACGTGGTCCTCACCGACATGATGATGCCGGATATGACCGGCATGGAGCTGGTGCAGTATTTGCGGCTCCATCATCCCGACACCCTGGTCATCGTCTTCACCGGCTATGCCAATTACGAGGACGCGGTGGAGGCGGTGAGGCAGGGGGCCTTCGATTACCTCCCCAAGCCGGTGCAGACCGATACCTTGCGGCATGCCATCCGGCAGGCCCTGGATTACCAGCGCCTGCTCCGGGCCCAGAAGGATCTGGAGACGGTCTTCCTGGGGGCGGAAGCCCTGGGAGCGCAAGCCCTGGAACTGGTGTCCAGCACCAATGAAGCCACCATTTTAGGGGATTTGCGGGAACGGGTGTGGCAAGCGGACCTCAAGGAGGTGGGAGCGCAATTTCTGCAAGCCGCCCAAAAGCTGTTGCAGGTCACTAATGGCTCCATTTTCCTCTATAATCCGGTGCCGGGAGAATTTTACGGGTTGGCGGCGGTGGGCCCCAAGGCGGAAGTCAAGGTGGGGTTGCGGGTTGCCGCGGAGCGCATCATGGGTTACGTGGCCGGCCACAAACGGCCCTTGCTGGTGCCCGACTTGAGCCGAGACCGCAACTTTGCCTTACTGGAGCGGCGGCCGAACTACCACACCAACAGCTTCATGGTCATCCCCCTCACCGGGAATAAATTTTGGGGGGTGATCAACCTGGCGGACCGGGGGGACGGCGGGCCTTTCAGCTCCCGGGACCTGTTTCTGGGGTGGCTGCTGGGCCGCTTGCTGGTGGAACTGCTGGAGGCCCGGGAGCCCCTGGATGAGGTGATGGGGCAACCCACCGCCCCCTGGATCAGCGCAGAAATGCCGGTGGGGGTGGCCTTCCTGGACCGGAAACTCACGGTTCTCCAATCCAACCCGGCCATGATGAGGTTGGTGGACTTCAAAGAGCCAAGCCTGACGGGCCAAAAAATCTTCCCCCTGTTGGGTTTTTCGTCCCAGGATCAGGCCAAAATGGAGGCGGCCTTTCACCAGACCCTGGCCAGCCAGGAAACCCAAGAGTTCTCTTCCATCAAAACCGTAGCCCAGGAAAAGGCCGCACGCTACCTGGGGGTGCGCATGGTGCCTTTGCCCTCCGACCAGGGAAACGGTCGAGGGCTGTTGCTGGTGGAGGACGTCACCGAGTTGGAGACCTTGAAACAGCGCCTCCAATTGTACGAACATCTGGCGGTCATGGGGAAGCTGACCCTGTGCGTGGCCCACGAGCTGAATAACCCGCTGGACGGCATCCGCCGCTACCTGTCCCTGGCCCTGCTGAAAAAGACGGAACCCCAGGAGGTGGAGCGCTATCTGACGGAGGTGCAAAAGGGCTTGCAGAAGATGTCCATGAGCATCAAGAGCCTGATGTTTTCCGCCAACCCTTATAAGGCGCCGCCCCGGGCCAGCGACAGCCTCAACAACCTGCTGCAGGACGCCATCAAGATCATGATGTTCCAGGCCTCCGACCAGCGGGTGCAGGTGAGTTTTCATCCGCCGGCGGTATTCGGCGAGCTGCAGGTGGAGGCCGACCTCTACTACGTCTTCATCAATATCATCAAGAATGCCCTGCAGGCCATGCCCCAGGGCGGTGACCTGAAGGTTCACGGCCGGTGTAATCATGAAGAGGTGGAGATCGACTTCGAGGATACCGGCCCCGGCCTGTCTCCCGAGGATCAGGATAAGATCTTCGAGCCCTTCTATTCCACCAAGCAGGGGATCCAGGGGCTGGGATTGGGCCTGCCTATCTGCCAGAAGATTTTGGACCGTTATGGGGGCCGGCTGGTGGTGGAAAGTCGCCCGGGGATGGGAACCAAGATGCGGGTAATCCTGCCCCATCGCGAGTCAGGAGGAACAGGGGATGGCCAATAAAGATTTGCTCATCGTTGACGACGAGCCGCTGGTTTGCGAGTCCTTGAAGGAAATGCTGACCATGGAAGGCTACCGGGTGGACGCCGCCTTGAATGGCCAGGCCGCCCTGGAGAAACTTCAGCAAGACCGGTACCAGCTGGTCCTCTCGGATATCCAGATGCCCGGCCTGAACGGCATCGAATTGTTAAAAGAATTGAAAGGCCGCAGCCCTGACACGGCTATCATCTTCATTACCGGCCACGGCCACGTCGACGGCGCCGTGGAGGCCATCAAACTGGGGGCCTATGACTACATCCTCAAGCCCATCGACGACCTGCGCCTCAAGCTGACCATCGGCCATGCCCTGGAACAGAAGAAACTGCTGGCCTCGTACCAATCCTTGAAGCAGCGCCTCAAACCCTGGAGCCTGGATGAGAATTTCGTCTTTGGCGACCGCAAGATGGACCAGCTCATGGAACTGGTGCACACCATCGCCGACACCATGGCTACGGTGCTGATCACCGGCGAGTCTGGCACCGGCAAGTCCCTCCTGGCCCGTTACATCCATGACAATTCCTCCCGGAAGGGCAAACCCTTCGTCAAAATCAGCTGTGGATCGCTCTCCGAGACCTTGTTGGAGAGCGAGCTCTTCGGGCACGTGCGCGGCTCCTTCACCGGAGCCATCCGGGACAAAAAGGGCAAATTCGAGGAGGCCCACGGCGGCACCATCTTCCTGGATGACATCAACTGCGCCTCGCCCAACCTCCAGATCAAGTTGCTCCGGGTTTTGCAGGAAAAGATCATCGAGCCGGTGGGGGGCAACAGCCCCATTCGGGTGGACGACCGGATCATCACCGCCACCAACACCCCTCTCCAGGAGGAGGTGGCGGCCCAGAGGTTCAGGGAAGACCTGTATTACCGGGTCAACGTGGTGCACCTGAGTATCCCGCCCCTGCGGGAGCGCCTGAGCGATATCGAACCGTTAATCAATCACTTTATTAATCATTTCAACCAGGCACACCACCGGAGTCTCAAGGGCATCTCCAAGAGCGCCCTGCAGATTTGCCTGCGGTATCCGTGGCCCGGCAATGTCCGGGAACTGGAAAATGTCGTGGAACGGGCGGTCATCCTGAGCCCCGGGGAGTTCATCGTTCCGGAGTCGCTGCCGGCCCACACCACGAGCAGCCCCGTCACCGGGACCGCCAGCAACGCCGCGAACCTCACCCTGGACGAGGCCCTGGATCACGCTGAAAGGCTGATCCTCCTGCAAACCCTGGAGGCCCTGAGTTGGAACCGTCAGGTAACGGCCCGTTCCCTGGGTATCAGCCGCACCACCCTGTTCAACAAGATGCGGCGGTTTGACTTGGTAGACCCCCGGCGAGCCACCCGGAATGGCGACTCCGGCCCGGAAGAGTGCCGGGCCGGCGGCACGCCCCCGCTGGGCTCCGGAGCGAATTGCCGCCGCCTGCCGGGCTGAAGGTCGGCGCTCCCAGCCCGGGCCAGGCCCACAAACTGATGCTGTAAGGGCGGTTCTCGAACCGCCCCTATATTTTCTGGGGAAATAACCTGTGGGGCGGGCGTCTCGCCTGCCGTCCAGGGTGCGCCTTGCGCCTCTGCACCGGCCCGGGCGAAACGGACCGGCCACCCAAAGATTCTTCGGAGCAAAAGCATGACCTACGACCGCGAGACCCTGGCCCGCTGGGACCGGGAGCACCTCTGGCATCCCTTTACCCAGATGCAGGGCTTCCGGGAAGAGGAACTCCTGATCATCACCCATGGCCAGGGCAACTACCTGTTTGATCTCGAGGGCAACCGTTATCTGGACGGGGTCGCCTCCCTCTGGGCCAACCTGCACGGCCACCGTAGGGCCGAGCTGGACCGGGCCGTGACCGAGCAGTTGGGGCAGGTGGCCCACAGCACCCTCCTGGGCCTGGCCCATCCGCCGGCCATCGTCTTGGCCCGGCGCCTGGCCCAGACCGCCCCGGCCGGACTTACCAAGGTTTTTTTCTCCGATGACGGCTCCACCGCGGTGGAGGTGGCCCTGAAACTCGCCTTCCAGTACTGGCAAAACCGGGGCCGGCCGGAGAAGCGGCGCTTCCTCAAGCTGAGCAACAGCTACCACGGTGACACCCTCGGGTCGGTATCGGTGGGGGGCATCCCTCTGTTCCACCAGGTCTACCATGCACTGCTGTTCGACACCCTGGAGGCGCCGTCGCCCTACTGTTACCGTTGCCCCCACCGCGGCGACTGCCGGGAGCAGTGCCTGGCCATCCTGGAAGAGCAGGTGGCGGTCCATCACCAGGAACTGGCCGCGGTCATCCTGGAGCCCATCATGCAAGGCGCCGCCGGCATGCTGCCGCAGCCGCCGGGCTACCTGGCGAAGCTCAGGGAAGTGACTCGAAAACATGACGTTCTGCTCATCGCCGACGAAGTGGCGGTGGGTTTCGGCCGCACCGGCCGGATGTTCGCCTGCGAGCACGAGCAGGTGAGCCCGGACCTGATGTGTCTGGCCAAGGGCCTCACCGGTGGTTACCTGCCCCTGGCCGCCACCCTGGCCACCGATGAGATTTATGACGCCTTCCTGGGAGAATTTGCGGAATTCAAGACCTTCTTCCATGGCCACACCTACACCGGCAACCCCCTGGCTGCGGCCGCGGGGTTGGCCAGCCTGGATATCTTTGAGCAAGACCGGGTGATCGAGGGCCTGGCGCCGAAGATCGAGCTCCTGACCCGGCTGCTGGCCGGGATCGTGGACCAGCCCCACGTGGGCGACATCCGCCAGCGGGGCCTGATGGTGGGGATCGAGTTGGTGCAGGACCGGGAGAGCCGGGAGCCCTTCCCGGTGAACCAAAGGGTCGGGCACCGGGTGATCCTGGCGGCCCGGAAGCTGGGGGCAATACTCAGGCCCTTGGGGGACGTCATCGTCCTATTGCCGCCCCTGAGTATCACCCTGGAGGAACTCGAGACCCTGGCCCAAATCACCTTTGAGGCCATTGGCCGGGGAACCGCGAGGGATTAAATCTTTGTAAGCTGAGCCTGACCTTAATTGCAGATAATGGCAAGATAGTTTGCATTCCTTACCAACCAAGAACCCGGCCCTCACCTCTTTTGCAGGCAAAGTTCAATCCAATTTTTTGAGAGCTAAAGTTTTGGGATACCCGGGGCGAAATTGTTTGCAACTAAGTTGCAATTATGTCTATACTTCCTCACGAGGACCTCTTGATGGGCCGGCCCCGAGACTACAACTGCGGAAACGGGCAAAGGCGGGTGCTTTCCGGTACGACGTGGACCCGCTTGTACTCACTGTTCTGCCTGTTCCTTCTGCTGGCTCTCTTCTTTGTGCCTCTGGCGCATCAATGCCACCTCCACACGCTGGAAGGACTACATCCCCCCCTTGCCTCGGTCCTTGGCAAACCAGTCGGGCTGCAACTAAATGTCCCTGAACCTGAAGACTCGGACCATCATCATCATGATGCCGCCACCTGTCCCATTTGCCAGGCGGCTTTAAGTTCCCGGTATCTCGCGGTCACGACCTTTAGCCTGGCCCCGGCCCTTTCCCTGCCGGTTCAACAGTTTTGCGATAATGCCATCACCCCATTAGTTGCCAACCCGGATGTCCTGGTTTTAGGACCGCGCGCCCCGCCAGCTTCCCTCTAAATCGGAAAATCAACCAATCTTGTCTTTCTTTGCTTGGGTTGCGCCACGCAAGTGTGGGGTGTGCCTCAAGAATATTTCCATTGTGGGGGGAAATTATGACTCGACGTGCCCTATATGTTTGGCTGGCTCTGGCCGTATGGTTAGGCGGGATGGGCAGCGCTCTGGCTCAAGACCAGGCCACGGCCATTGAAGAGCTTAGAAAAGAAATGAAGGAACTACATAAGGAGGTTTCCGCCAAAGATAAGAAGATTGAGGAACTGGAACGCCGCCTCGACGCGGTGCAAAAAGCTACCGCCACGGCCCCGGCACCCAAGGGCCCGGTCAAGGCCGAAACTGCCAAGGCAGAAGGTAAACCAGCCCAAACCGCTGCTCCGGCCGCGGCGGCCACGGCGGCTCAGGCGACTGCAACCGGAGAGTTAGTGCAGCAGATGGAGGAATTGAAGGAGCAGGTGGGCCAGGTAGCCGAAGCGCAGAAGCAGGAGTTTCTGAGCAAGTACAATCCTGCCATCGGGTTCGTGGGGGAGTCGATCGGCTCTTATCGCAGCCGTTCAGCGAAGGTTACAAATGTCCTCGCCCCGGCAACCAGCCCCCGGCCCGGCGGGTGGGATTTCTTCCAGCGTTCGATGGAACTGAATGTTGCCGGATCGGTTGATCCGTTTGCCCGCGGTTATGCGGTGCTCAATGCCTCTGCCGACCCGGTGACCGGCGAAGCTAACGTAGGGGTGGAAGAGGCGGCTATTGTCACAACCTCATTGCCTTGGAACCTAACGATCAAGGGAGGACGGTTCTTCGGCGAGTTTGGCCGGTTGGCCTACATCCACGATCATGAACTGCCCTTCGTGTGGCGGCCGCTGGCCCTCGATCAATACATCGGCGGTGAATCGCGCACAGACGGGGTGCAGATCAACTGGCTGTTGCCGCTCCCGCATTACGTTAGTCTGACCGCGGGCGTGGGTGATTCGTTCGGCGGTCAACCGAATAATTTCGGCGATTTCCAAGATAAGCGTAAATTCACCGCGTTCAACTTTTGGGGCCGCGCCTCCACCTATTTTGACGTGACGCCTGAGATCGCCATCGAACCCGGCTTTTCATGGTTATTCAATCCGAACGCCACAGACCGTGGCGGCGCCTTTCTGCAACCCGAGGGCAACACGCTCACGGAACGCCAACGTCGTCTGCTGGGCGCAGATTTTATGGTGCGCTACCAACCGCTGCGCAACAATCAGTTCAAAAGCCTAACCTGGGGCACAGAGGTGCTTTACAGTGACAACCGCTATAGCGTTACCGCACCGGACGGTACCCAGTTATTACCCGACATCAATGTCCCCTCCGTTGGCCTGTACTCGTATCTCGCCTACCGGTTCCATCGGCAGTGGACCGCCGGATTCGAGTTTCAGTTTGCGCAGAACGCCCAGGATAAACACCAGCATACCTATACGTACTCTCCCTATATCACCTGGTACCTCAGCCACTGGAATGAGCTGCGCCTGCAATTCACCCATACCTCACCCACCGGGCAGGGGGTATTTCAAGGTCTGGATGGAACAGCCCCCCCCGTGGTTAGCACCCTGCGTGCCGATAACGCGGTATACCTGCAATGGGCCTGGATCATCGGCTCACACGCCCATGGGTGGCAAGAACGCTAACCCTGGGATGAGAGGAAGCTAACATGAAATTGAAACCGTTCCATTCGTTCTGGATTATCCTGTTTATGGGGATCTTGTCTTTCGGGGCGATCCCGGCTCAAGCGGAAAAGATCCACGTCGTCACCACTCTGACTGACTTGGCTGACCTGGCGCGCAACATCGGCGGAGACCAGGTCGAGGTTCAAAGCCTGGCCACGGGCGTCGAAGACACGCACGGAGTGCCGATGAAACCGAGCTTCGTGCCGCTCCTGAACCGGGCGGACCTGTTGGTCGAAGTGGGGCTGGGTTGCGAGCACGCCTTCCTGCCGGCCTTGGTGGAAGCGAGCAAAAATCCCCGCATCCAGCCAGGCAAGCCCGGCAACGTGGACTGTTCGGAGGGCATCATCCCCCGTGAGGTACCCAAGTCAACCGATCACACCGCCGGCGACGTTCATGCTTACGGCAACCCGCACTACATGCTCGATCCGGTGTTGGCGAAGACCGTAATCGCTAACATCTACAAAGCCCTGGTAGCCTTTGCCCCACAGTTCCAAGCAGAATTCACGCGCAACCGGGATGCATATCTCGCCAAGCTCAATGCCAAGATTGCCGAGTGGAAACAGGAAGCCCAACCGCTCAGGGGGGTGAAGTTCGTATCCTATCACGAGCATTGGACCTACTTTGCGGCGCGTTTTGGCATGAATTACCTCGGCACTATCGAACTGAGGCCGGGTATCGACCCGACCGCTCGTCACATTGAGGAACTAATCGCCACGATGAGGGCCGAGCACGCGGCCATCGTGGTGCGCGAGCCGCAGTTTCCTGAAAAGGTGCCGAGTCTCATCGCGGCCCAGACCGGCGCCACCCTGGTAAAGCTGCCGATCATGCCGGGCGGCGTACCGGACACGGAAACTTATATTAAGATGATGGACTACATCGTCCACACCCTGGTAGCCGCCGCCCAGGCGAAGAAATAAACCCCTGAAGCGAGTCCGCGTGACCGGTTTTCCGGCGGGCGGGCCCGCCTAACAGATATATGATATGAATGAAGCCCTAATTACACTGGACAATCTGAGCATCGGCTACAATGGCCAACCCGTCTTGTCCGGGATTTCGGTGTCGATTGCCCGCGCCAGCTTCACCGCCATTCTCGGTGCGAATGGTTCGGGCAAATCGACTCTGCTCAAGACGCTACTTGGACTGCTCCCGCCACTCGCAGGCCGTATCGACACCGCCGCACCGACGGGGCCACCGCTGGTGTTTGGTTACGTTCCCCAATCCAATCAGTTTGATCCGATATATCTGCTGACGGGGTTTGACGTGGCTCTGATGGGCACGTATGGACGCGTCCGCCCCGGCCGGTTTATCCCGTCAAGCGAGCGTGCCTTCACACGTGAATGCCTGCGGGTGGTGGGTGCTGAGGAGTTTGCTCACCAACGGTTTGCCAAACTCTCCGGTGGTCAGAAACAACGCGTGCTGATCGCCCGCGCCCTGACAACGCGCCCAGACGTCCTGGTACTCGACGAACCGACCGCCGGCGTGGACATCACCGCGACACGTGCGGTACTCAAATTCATTTCACAAATCCGCCAAGAAAAGCAGATCACGGTCCTGCTAGCCACGCACGATTTTATGGTGGTGCGCCATCATGCCCAGCAGGTCCTCTGGTTTCACCAGGGCAAGATGCACCACGGCACAGCGGACGAACTGCTTAACCTTAAGCGCATGGCGGAGATTTTTGAAATGGGGAACGGTTGACATGGAAACGTTAGGCCTGATCCTCTCGCCCGATTTTCTTCTGCGCAACTCGGTTTATACCAGCGTGCTCGTCGGCTTCGCCTGCCCGCTCGTCGGGGTCTTTCTCGTGATGCGCCGGTTGGTATTCATGGGTGTAGCACTGCCCCAGATCTCCTCGACGGGCGTGGCCATCGCCCTCTCCTTGCCCTTGTGGTTCGGGTTTCAGCTTCACCATCATGGCCACGGCGCCCAGAGCGCACATGGGCTTGCCTTTGCCGGCTCGATGACCTTCACGCTGATTGCGATCCTGGTCTTGGCATTTCTGGAACGACGCGGGCGCGGTCACCCCGAAGGTCGACTCGGTACTGCCTACGTCGTGGCTTCCTCAGTGAGTATCTTGTTGCTGGCCAAAAACCCTTACGGCGAGATTGGGTGGCTCGACCTGCTGAAGGGCGAGGTCATCACCGTCTCCAATTTCGATCTGGCACTGACGGCGGCAACGCTCCTGATCGTCCTGGCCGCGCTGGGACTTTTTCACAAGGAGTTGCTCCTGGTCTCATTCGATCGCGAGATAGCCATTACTCTGCGCAAGAAGGTAGTTTTTTGGGATGTACTGCTCTATTTGCTGATCGGGCTGACCGTCTCAATGGCAGTGCTCAGTGTCGGTCCGTTGATCGCCTTCGGATTTTTGCTGATTCCCGCCCTGACCGCGCACTTATTTGCGCGCAATATACGCCAGTTCACGATGCTGGCGTCTTTGGTTGGCGGCGTGGTGGCGTTCCTCGGTTTCTGGATCGCCTATCAAGTCGATTTGCCCGTGGGGCCAACGGATGTCGTCCTCCTCGGTGTTCTTTACGCCATAGCCTGGCTTATCGCTAAGCTGTGTGGGTTACAAACTCGTTAAACCGAAAAATGGAGAAATAATGATGAGAAATTCGCGGCAGTTCTTGTTCATCTTCATGGCCTTCGTCCTACTGCTCACTGGCCAGTCACCTCTGGCTGCGTCAGCGGCGGGAAGGTTTGTGGATAACGGGGATGGGACGGTTACGGACACGGTTCGGAAAATCATGTGGCAGAAAGGCGATAATGGCAAGGAGGTCACTTTCGAGGAGGCGCAGAAATACTGCCAGAATCTAAGGCTGGGTAGCCACACTGATTGGCGTTTGCCCAAACCTGACGAACTGGAGACTGCCACAGTCATCAAATTGTTAATGCCCAGGCGGTCACGTGATACCTATGCCCGTTTTGATCTCTATTGGTCATCCAACCCCACGGTCTTGCTCCCGTTCAACTATCAGCCCTCTTATGGAGGGACGGTCTTAAGGACTTATCCTGCCCGGGAGGGCACCAAGGCCTTCGTGAGGGCTGTCCGCTCATTGTAGGTTGGCAGGAAAATGGATTTGGTGCAGTCCGGTCACAGAACCGCTAAATAATAAGATCTATGCGGCAGATCACTGCTATATATCAATAATTACTATAAGAATTGTATATGTGTCCCCACTATTTTTCTTTCAATAATCTAATTAAGGTTTGATGACAACTCATCCCCAAGACCATAATCCCGGCTGGTCCGCCGTGACCGGAATGCGCCTGTTCTCGAGGCCTGATCCGGGGCCGGCAAGCCATGGCCCGGGCATCTTTTTCAGGGAATTCCCGATTGACAGGGGGCTTCCTATTAGACATATTGTTCTCATGCAGCTTCGATTTCCCCGCCGCCGCTGGAGGCGCTCGGCGGGTCCAGCCATCACCCCAAGGAGCAGACCATGTCCAGGATTTTGCGTCTAAATATGGCCGACCAGACTTACCGCTGGCAAGAGGCGCCCACGGCTTACGCTGGTTTGGGAGGGCGGGCTCTCACTTCCCGCCTCCTGCGCGTGGAAGTGGACCCCACCTGCCACCCGCTCAGCGAGGCCAACAAGTTAGTGCTGGCCCCGGGCCTGCTCACCGGCACCTCCGCGGCCAACTCGGGACGCATCTCTGTGGGCGGTAAATCCCCTCTCACCGGCGGCATCAAGGAAAGCAACGCCGGGGGGCTGGTCTCCCAGAAACTGGCCCACCTGGGCATCATGGCCGTAGTGGTGGAAGGCAAACCCCATGAGTCCGACGGCTTCTACCTGGTGAAGATCTCCCGGGATGGGGTGGAATTTTTCCCGGCTTCCGAATACGAGGGCCTGGGCAACTACCGCACTATGGCTCAACTCTGGAAGCGCTTCGGCCGGGGGGTGGGGGTGATGAGCATCGGCCAGGCCGGAGAGAAGCGCCTGACTGCGGCCAGCATCAATTTCGCCGATCCCCACGGCCGCCCGGGCCGGGCG
>JBIOJX010000041.1:0-15301 GCA_044451265.1 Desulfobaccales bacterium | reverse complement strand
GGGTCATCCTGGCCTTGAGGCTGAAGCTGGCCCTGGGCTCGGCCCTGCAGGAGTTCATCGACGCCGGCCGGTTGGTTATTGGCATCTGTAACGGCTTCCAGGTTCTGGTGAACCTGGGGCTGCTCCCCGGCCTGGCAGGCCGCCCCGGCGAGCGGCTGGCCGCCCTGATCCCCAACGACTGCGGCAACTTCCGCGACGCCTGGGTGCATCTCAAGGTCGAGCCCTCCCACTGCGTCTTCACTAAGGGATTGGACCATTTGGAACTGCCGATCCGCCACGGCGAAGGGAAATTCTTGGCGGCCCCGGAAGTGCTCACCGAAATCAAGGACCGAGAGCAAATTGCCTTGAAGTACGCCAACGCCGAGGGCAAAGAGGCTGAGGGCAAATTTCCAGACAACCCCAACGGTTCGCTCCTGGACATCGCCGGGGTCACGGACGCCACTGGCCGGGTCCTGGGCCTCATGCCCCACCCCGAGGCCCATGTCACCTCCTTCCAGCACCCCACCTGGACCCGGGAGAAGGAAACCTGGCGCCGCCAGGGGCGACCCTACCCCGAGCAGGAAGGCGCCGGCCTGGCCATCTTCCGGAACGCGGTCGAGTATCTGCAGAAGGTCGCGGTTTAGATCTCACGCCAAGGCGCAAAGTCGCCAAGAAAGACGCCAGGAAATAAAGAAGGGGCGAGCTCAGCTCGCCCCTTCTTTTAGTTTATCTAAATTCTTGCGTTCTTGCGCCTTTGCGCCTTTGCGGCTTGGCGTGAGGTCTCCCTAACGTTCCAGCAACCGCGGCAGCAAATCCGCCGCCTGCTCCAGCAGCAGGCCGGTATTCTTAGCTGCGGCCTCGGTGTAGGGGCGCGGGTGATTAACCGGATGGCGGGAGTCGTAGAGGATAAACGGCACCGGCTCCGAGGAGTGGGTGCGCAGGGAGAGCGGGGTGAAGTGGTCGCAGAGCACCAGGACCCGGTGGTCTCCCAGACCCTTTAATCCGGCCAGCAGCGGCCCGACGATCTTGGCGTCGAAGTCTTCGATGGCCTGGAGCTTCAGTTTTAACTCGCCGCTGTGGCCGGCTTCGTCCGGGGCCTCCACGTGGACAAAGACCAGGTCTTTATCCTTGAGGGCCGCCAGCGCCGCGGCCACCTTGCCGGCGTAGTTGGTGTCCAAAAAGCCCGTGGCCCCGGGCACCAGAATGGGTTCCAGGCCGGCATATTTGCCGATGCCCCGGATCAGGTCCACCGCCGAGATCACCGCGCCCTTGAGCCCGAAGCGCTCCTTAAGGGTGGGCAGCTGTGGCGGCCGCCCCTGGCCCCAGAGCCAGATGGAGGTGGCGGGTTTCTTGCCCTCAGCCAGACGCCGGCGGTTGACTTCGTAGTCTTGCAGCACCGGCCAGGAGGCCTTCACCAGGTCCCACAGGGGGGCGGCGGCCGCGGTCATGAGCTGGCCCACCTCCTGGCCGCTCCAGTCATGGGGCGGATAGGTGCGCCAGGACGCCTCGCCGGCCGCCCAGACCAGCAGGTGGCGGTAGCTCACCCCGGGGTAGAAGCGGCGTCCCTCTTGACCCAGGGCCGAATCCAGAACCTGGATAATCTCCCGCGCCTCCTCGCTGCTGATATGCCCGGCGGAGTAGTCCTCCATGAAAATTTTGCCAGCCTCGTGGCGCAGGGTCACCAGGTTGCAGCGGAAGGCCACTTCCTCCGCCCCCAGGTCCACGCCCAGGGCCGCGGCCTCCAGGGGGGCCCGGCCGGTATGGTAGCGGGCCGGGTCATAGCCCGCGATGGCCAGGTTGGCGATGTCGCTGCCGGGGTCCAGGCCCGGAGGGATGGTGCGGGCGCAGCCCAATTCCCCGCGCCGGGCCAGTTCGTCCAGATTTGGAATGGCCGCGGCCTCCAAAGGGGTCCGGCCTCCCAACTCGGGCACGGGGTAATCCCCCATGCCGTCACCTACCAGAATGACGTATTTCATGTGCAGATTCTCGATTCAGTTTTTTTTAAAATTAATTTGGCGAGATCAAATCATTATTATCCTTGCCCAGGGTTTGCTCCAGATGTTTTTCGTATTTATAGCGGTTTAGGGTGAATTTTCGTTTCAACAGGATAGTATCGATATTCCAGGTCTTGGACTTGGAGAGCCCGAAGAAGAGGCGGCCATCTTTGGAGAAGCGGTATTCCCAGAAATCGCCGCGATGATGCACCAAAGGCTGGGAATATCTGACCACGCTCCGGGGGGGGAGCGCCCCGCCGCTGGCCAGGGACTCAACGCTGCTGCCGTTGAGGGCGGCCAGGGCATCCGGGAGCGCTGGAAAGACGTCCGAGGAATTTTGCAGGTCGATGATATTCTGTAAGGCCTGCCTGGAAAAGTAGAGATTCTTATAGACCATATTGAGCCAGAGAAATTCCCTGGGCCTCCTGGCCTTCTCCTTGGCGGACTCGGGACGGTTCATCTCTTCCACTTCTTTCAAGACCTCGAGTTCTTTAAGTTCTTGGGCGATTTTCCCCCGATCCTGATCAATAGCCTGCATCGTGGCCAGGGCTTCATCCCGTTCAGCTTCGGCCTGTCTCAGACTATCGCCCAATTCCTCGTTCCGGCTGGATTCGTACTGGATGGTCTTTTCCAATCCGGCAATGGCGATTTTGGTGGCATTCATTACCGCTTGGGCCTGTTCGTAGCGCCGGTCCAGCAGTTCCAGCCGCAAATCCGCGGCGCTGATGTCGGATTCCAGGACCTGGATGCGCAATTCCCGGGTTTCCAACTCAGTCTCATACTGCTTTTCCTGGACTTGCTGGAAGTGGCTTTGGAACCTGGCAGAGATGGCGCAAATGCCGGCAAAACCAACCAATACCATGATATAGCTGAGCAGGGTAAAGGCAAAGACCGACTCGGAAGGGGTGAGGATTTTTCCGTAGGCCTGGCCCAGAGTCTCCTTCAAGGAATACGACTCCCGGTCTATTAGATAAAGCCTGCCCAGGGACTCAGCCTGGTCCTGGGTAACCGCAGGGGTGCCTCCGTCGGTGTACGGTCCGGATAAAGACCGGCGGGAATCCGGATTCTTCAAAAGATAAAAGAATTTATTTCCTTTCAGCAGGCTGGAGTCAAGCTTACCGGCAGGCACAGAGGATGGGGCATATTGAATATTCCCGGCCTTATCCGTAATCACCAGGGCATATGGTCCGAGATTATCCTCAATGATTTTTTGTAACGCCTCCGGTTGCTGGTGCTCTTTCAGATAAGCCAGGGCATACGGCAGTATTCTCTCCACGGTGACCAGTTCCAACTGGCTGAATTTGGCCAGGTCACCCCGCCAGTATAAATCGTTTTGCCAGGCGGCGATGAGGAGCATGGCGAAAAAGATCGCCAGCCAAACCCCCAGCCAGATGACATGCGGACGAAAGAACTTGGACTTCATTCAATTAATCTCTGGAGCCAAAAAAGCAGCCGGAACCACCGCTAGCCGCCTTACTCCGCCTGAGTCTGCCGGCCACCCAGGGCATGCTTGATCTCCGTCAAGGTCTCGTTGATGCGGAAGAAGACGATCAAGATCTCGCAGTAGACTCTAACCCCCAGGGGTCCAAGGATCACCAGCAACACCCCTTTGAGCACCATTTGATCGCCGGGAAGTTTGATCCCCATAACGATCATGACCAGGCCGGCAATGATGCAAACAATGACCCCCACCCAGAACAGGACCTGAATGATTACCGGCGTTACCATGGTACGAAAGGCCCAGAAATCGCTCATAATCTTCTCCTTGGCTGCGACTTGTGAAGATTTATGTATATCACAGATGTGAACAAATTACATAAGCAGGCAAAAGCGTTTTCGGTTTTTTCCAAGAAACTGTAATTGCTCGCCGCGTTTCCGCGGTGAATCAGCACCGTCCCCGCAAAGGCGCAGAGTCAAAGAGAAAATTAAATCTGGGCGGCGTGCAGGTGGGGGTCCTCGATGCGGTAGAAGATGGCCGGAGGAGAGAGCAGTGGCAGCTGGTCGATCTCTTTGAGGGCCTGGCGGACGTCGGCCTCCCGGGCCTCGTGGGTGATCATGACGATGGGCACGGTGCCCGCCATTCCCCGGCCCTTTTGAATCACTGCGGCGATGCTGATGCCGTATTTTCCCAGGATGCCGGAGACCTGGGACAGAACCCCGGGGCGGTCCAGGGCGGCGAAGCGGAAGTAGTAGTTGGTCACCGTGTCGTTCATGGGCTTGATGAGGCGGGTGGATTCCAGGGCCTGGTGGCAGCCCAGGGGCGGCACCCTTACCTTCGCCCCGCAGATCAGGTTGCGGGCCAGGTCCAGGATGTCGCTGACCACGGCGCTGGCGGTGGGCATCATCCCGGCCCCCTGGCCGTAAAGCAGGATGGGCCCGGCGGCGTCGCCGGTGAGATAGACGGCGTTCATGGCCCCGCTCACCTGGGCCAGCATGTGGTCCTTGGGAATCAGGGTGGGGTGTACCCGGGCCTCCACCCGGTGGCCGTCGTCCCGGGTGATGGCCAGCAGCTTCAAGCGGTAGCCGAATTCCCGGGCGAATTGCAGATCCAGGGGGTCGAGCCGGCTGATGCCCTCCACCGAGATGGCCTCCAGGTCCAGGCGGGCGCCGTAGGCCAGGCTCATGAGGATGGTGAGCTTGTGGGCCGTGTCGATGCCTTCCACGTCCAGGGTGGGGTCGGCCTCGGCAAAGCCGGCCTCCTGGGCTCCGGCCAGGGCCTGGGCGTAACTCATATCGTGCTGGGACATCTGGGTGAGGATGTAGTTGCAGGTGCCGTTCAGGATGCCGAAGAGTTCCTGGATGTGATTGGCGGCCAGGCCCTGGCGCAGGGCCAGGATGATGGGGATGCCGCCGCAAACCGAGGCTTCGAAGGCGATCTCCACCCCCTTCGCCGCGGCGGCGGCCAGCAGGTCGTTGCCGTGGTGGGCCAGCAGGGCCTTGTTGGCGGTGACCACGTGCTTGCCCCGCGCGATGGCGGCCAGGGTGAAGTCCCGGGCCGCGGTCAGGCCGCCGATGAGCTCCACCACGATGTCGATCTCGGGGTCGTCCAGGAGGTCCTGGGCCCGGGTGGTAAGCAGCTCCCGGGGCACCGTCACCGGCCGGGGACGCTCCAGGTCCAGGTCCGCCACCTTAGCCAGCACCAGTTCCATGCCCAGGCGCCGGGTCAGCATCTCCCGCTGCTCGGTGAGCAGGCGCACCACCCCGGTCCCCACGGTGCCGAAGCCCAACAGTCCTATTTTAATGGGTTTCATCTATGACCTATCGACTATCAATGTAGAACCGCCGCCCTCGGCGGTTCTTGAGCCGGCGAGGGCGCCGGCTCCACATCTCACTTTGCCGGTGCCGACGGTAACCCCAATTCCTCCGGGCTCTTTTTCAAGACCTGGCGGAAACCCCGGATGGCCTGGTTAGAGCGATGGATGTTCTCCACCAGGGCGAAGCGCACGTATTCGTCGCCGAACTCGCCGAAGCCCAGGCCCGGGGCTACGGCCACCTTGGCCTCCCGGATCATCATCATGGCGAACTCCACTGAGCCCAGGTGCCGGAATTTCTTGGGGATGCGGGCCCAAACGAACATGGTGCCCTTGGGGGGCTCCACCCGCCAGCCGATATTGTGCAGGCCCCGGCAGAGGGCGTCCCGCCGCTCCTTGTAGACCGCCACGGTCTGCTCGACGCAGTCGTAGGGGCCGTTCAGGGCGATGATGGAGGCGATCTGGATGGGCTGGAAGACCCCGTAGTCCAGGTAGCTCTTGATGCGGGTCAGGGCGTGGACCAGGCGCTGGTTGCCCACCACGAAACCCATGCGCCAGCCCGGCATGTTGTAGCTCTTGGAGAGCGAAAAGAGCTCCACCCCCACCTCTTTGGCCCCGGGCACCTGGAGGAAGGAGGGGGCCTTATAGTCGTCGAAGACCAGGTCGGCATAAGCGAAGTCGTGGATGATATAGACGTTGTACTTGTTGGCGTAGTCCACGATCTTCTGGAAAAATTCCAGGTCCACGCACCGGGTGGTGGGATTATGGGGAAAGGAGATGATCAGCATCTTGGGCCGCGGCCGGATCAGCTCGGTGATGTTGTGCAGGTCCTCGAAAAAGTCCCGGTCGTGGGTCAGCGGAATCGACACCAACTGCCCCCCGGAAATGACCACCGAAGCCGAATGGATGGGGTAGGTGGGGTTGGGCACCAAGACCACGTCCCCGGCCTCCACCGTGGCCAGCACCAGGTGGGAGAGGCCCTCCTTGGCGCCGATGGTGGCGATGGCTTCGGTCTCCGGGTCGATATCCACGTCGAAGCGGCGCTTGTACCAGGCAGAGATGGCCATCCTGAGTTTGGTGATCCCCCGGGACGCCGAATACCGATGGTTGACGCCCTTGCCGGCGGCTTCGACGAGTTTGGCGACGATATGCGGCGGGGTGGGCAGGTCGGGATTGCCCATCCCCAGATCGATGATGTCTTCTCCCCGGCGCCGGGCCTCCATCTTAATGGCGTTGACCGTGGCAAACACATAGGGGGGGAGCCGCTTCATGCGGGGGAATTCTTCAATGGCCATGCAGGTCTCCTTCAAGCAACCAGGCGATATTTCCAAAGTGTAAAATTATCCCAAAAGGCCGGGACTTGTCAAATGGTAGTGAGCCCTGAGCCGGGCCCGGTGCACGGTTTGGTCGGGGCTTGGGGGTCAGCGGCTCAATGCCTCTCTGGGTCTGGGGCGATATCTTCACGGCGCAAATTATTTCGGCCCGGGATTCAAGGGTTGGATGACAAAGCCGATTAAGCCCTTATATTGCAATAAACGGGGTTAAGTTTACGGCCCCTGGGTTAGCTTACCCATGGCCGTCAAGATTCGGGAGGGCTTAGCGATGTCAGAAGAGACCTATCCGGGCTGGTATGCGTACATCAAGAAAAATCACGGCAAATTCATCAGCGCCCTGGAGCAGCTGGGGGAAACGGTGCGTCAGGCCGGGCCGCTGGACGCCAAGACCTCGCATCTGATCCAGTTGGCGGCCGCCGCCGCCATCCGCTCGGAAGGCTCGGTGCATAGCCACGCCCGGCGGGCCTTGCAGGCGGGCGCCAGCGCCGAGGAGATTTACCACACGCTGATCCTGCTCACCAGCACCATCGGTTTCCCCAACACCTCCGCGGCCCTGAGCTGGGTCTTCGACGTCCTGGGAGAAGAGACCGCCTGAAGACCTGAGCCACCGGCAACGCACCAAATTGACCACGATCTTAACCTAAGATCAGCCCAATCTTTGGGTCGGTAATCGTCAGATTTATGGCAGATTCCTATTATATTGTCGGAAGCGCAGATAACGGGACCTGCTTTCAGCCCCTATTCGGCACTTCACCTGATAGGACACAAATTCATATTGCACCAAGAAGCGAAAACTGCATCGGTCGCGCCACAAAATTTACGTATAATGACTATCATTTGCTTCACATCGTCCGGAGTTTTCTTTGTACTTATATCTATATCCCCATGAGCAATTTTGTTCCTAGTATCTACTAAGTGATCTACCATGTTTTTTGTAGAGTTGAAGTTTGCTTGTAGAGTAGCAGCCAAGTCTTTTTGATAATCCTGGTAACCAAAACGGTTGAAGTATGCTCGTATCTTATCAAATGCCGGATTAGAGAAGCCACTATTAAATCGATCAGAAGGCAATGGATTGGGAAACGGGCCAGTCCTATCCCAATAGGTCAAATCAGACTGAAGAAAGCCAAAAATCTTTTCGGCAATCCTACCATGGTCAGATGTATCTTTGACCTCACTGATTGTGTCTTTAGATATGTGATAATAAAATTGGGAAGCAAGACTATTCCTGGAAACTGCCTTAAGGTGAATATTTGTAAGAGCAACTTCCCCAAGTTCCTTAATGAATGCTTCGACATGAGCAGATAGCAGGACCACTGCTCCCCGACAGAAAGCGTTGATTTCATCCCGCAGTTTGACAGGGTCAACCTTTTCCTTTGTTGCGGCAAAACGGCGTAACAAGTCTACTTCTGTCAAACGGAAGATAAATGAGCTGTATGCGGAAGTGTAACGGGCCATTATTGAAGGATATCCCTCATAATGTCGTTCCAGATCTTAAACCTCCGCTTGGTTCTTTTAGTGTGGTCAACGGCTCTGCTAATAAGGTCATTGAATTCTTCATTCTCCCTTAGGAGTGTTTCGTAGCTCGCTCGCACTTGATCCCGAACGCTTAGGGCCTCTTCGTGAGGAATATTGGCTGCAGATAACATGACAAGGTCAAACAGAGCGCGGTTGATTGCCCGAGACCCTTCGGCAGGTAATCTTCTGAAGCATTCCGAGGGATCGAACCATCCAAGAGAGGTATCTATCGCATGGTTCCAAACAGCGTTGAGCTCGGCAATTTTAGGTTCAGAATATTTCTTGCCGTTCTTTGCCGCTTCATTAAGCCAGTGTTTTTGCGGGGTTCGATAAGAATCAACCCCATTAATCCAGAAAGCAAAGAATCTTAGGGCAAGTTCCTCATCACGCATCCGCTTATCCGGCTCTTTCCTTCTAAGAATTCTCAACCATGGCGGGTAAGTAACTACATCATGCAGAAGAATATTTAGCGACCCTCTGTAGATGCAGTTCCGAATTTCCTGCGCATTAAGAGGAACAGTATTTGTATTGAGGCGCTCAAAAACATCAAACTTGATCTCCGGATGCGACTCGTTCGTGACCAAAATACAACGTAAAGTATGGGTTTTTATTTGTCGTTGTTGTCTCGGAGGTATCTGGTGAAATCGGAGCTTATTTAGTTCCGTAAGCACTTCCAGACCAATCAGTGCGAACTGATTATCAAGAAAACGGTAGATCGAGAATAGTCGCTGCTGACCATCAATGACATCTAGCTCAAAATCCTCATTTTGAGATAAATAACAAGGGGGTATTGGCACATTTAGTAGGATAGATTCAATTAATCGGGAGGCGAGGACATCCGTCCAAACATAACGACGTTGAAAGCTAGGCCGTTCTGAAAGCGGCCGGAGAAAAATTGTCCCGCCCTTTATCTGGTCCGTAAGTGCCTCTACAACCAGGTCATACGGTTGCGTAATTAAACGGCGGTCACGGATCGGTACTTCATCTGGATCAGGTTGTAGGTCGGGAATCTCGGGTTCGTACATCGGATGCTCACTCATAATCTCTCCTCTGGGTTCCCAACATAATTTTGCCTCTATCCCATAGTATGCTATCCGTTGCTATCCTGTCAAATATCTTGCCATTAATAGCCCCCTCCCAAATATCCGCCTCGATTTCGGCAAGGGTTAGCTAGCGGCGGTCCCGCGCTTGCACGTCGCAGACCATCACTACCAGGTCGCTGTTCCTGCCCTGGGGGTCCTTGACCAGGTCCTCGAACACCGCCTTCACCGAGAAGCCGGCGCTCTTGAAGGTCGCCAGGGCCTTGGCGGACTGAAAATGGATCTCGGCGATCAGCTTTTCCAGGCCGAATTCCCCGGCCAGTTCCACCACCTCGTTGATCAGCAGGCTGCCCAGGCCCTTGCCCTGGTAGTCCCTGGCCACCACCACCCGGATATTGCCCAGATGGCGCTTCCAGCCCACCTTGCGCATGTGCAGGGTGGCGTCGCCGACGATGCGGCCGTCAGCCTCCGCCAGCAGGGGAAAGACCTTCTGGTAGTCGATGTTGTTCACCCAGTGGTCGATGACCGCCGGGTCCCGGACATCGCTGCGCAGGAACAGGATATCCTTCTCATCCAGGCCCCGGAAAAATTCCAGCAGTTTATCCCGATCCTCTTTCACCATGGGGCGCAGAATCACCCGGCTGCCGTCCTTTAACACTCCCGTCTTCTGGTAAGGCGCCATCTCATCCCCCTTCGGTCAGTGAGCAGTGAGCCGTAAGCAGTAAGCAGTTGTCTGTGCATAGCGATCTGTGGTTAGTAAGCAGCTTTATTGGTTAATAGTCTAATATATTAAAAAAACTAATTAAAAATAGCAGGTTGCGAAAAATCACTGCTCACTGCACTGCTTACCGCTCACTTCCCCAGCGCCAGGCGTTCCGCCAGGTAGGGCGGCAGCCCGGCCCGTAGAATCCGCTGTTGGGCGGCGGCCACATCATAAGGCACCGATTTGAACTGGATGGAGAACGCCGCGTCGTCGAAGATGGCATAGGCCGCCTCAGGATTGCCGTCCCGGGGCTGGCCGACACTGCCGGGGTTGATGAGGTAGTGGCCGCCGCGGTCCAGGTCCATCTCGGGCGCCAGGTCCTGGAGGGCCACTTTACCCCGGATATCCCGGTGCCACAGGGCCCGGCGATGGGTGTGGCCAAAAAAGCAGACCCGGGCGCCCGGTCCCTTGCTCAGGGCGCGCAAGACCCGTTTTCCCTGAAAATGATAGGCAATGTAGGTGTCCGGGCTGGTGGGGGTGCCATGGCAGGCCCACCAGCCCGAGGTTTCCAGGGTTAAAGGGAGCCCTTGGAGAAATTCCAGGCCTGGGCCGGGCACCTGCTCCCGACACCACCTCAGGGCCTGGTAGGCGATGATGTTGAAGGCCTCGGCCCGCTCCGGTGAAAGCAGGGCCAGGTCGTGGTTTCCCGCCAGGTTATGGATGTCCGGCCGGCTCTGGAGCAAGGCCAGGCACTCGGCCGGACTGGCGTTGTACCCCACCAGGTCGCCCAGGTTCAGGACGGAGTCCACCTCCTCCTGGCGGAGGCGTTCCAGGACGCTTTCCAGGGCCTCCAGATTACTGTGGATGTCTGAGATAAGGGCGAAACGCATGTTTTCTGTGGTCGTTTTGCTGTTTTCTGTGAAAACCAAAAGCTCAAGTGAATCTTGACCACCCATTTTTACCATAGCCCTAAAACGGAAAACAGGAAACAGAAAACAGAAAACCGTCCTCATTGACATTTCCGGGGATTCTGATAATTTCTGGCCCACATGGAACCCGGCAGCATTGTGGAATTTTTTGAGGAAAAACGCCTCCTCTGCGGCGTCGTCTTAGAACTCAAAGGCGAGCGTCTACATGTCCTGGCTCAAAGCGGCCGGGAACTCACCCTACCCCCGAAACGCCTCCTGCACGCCGGACCTTCTCTGTCTCTAGGGCGGTTGGACCGTCAGGGATTGCTGAAACGCCTGGAGGAGACCGGCAATAAGCGGGAAACCCTGAAGGCCGCTATTAACCTGGAAGAACTGTGGGATTTGCTGGTCCAGGAAGGTCAACCGAGCACGGCGGCCGAGCTGGCGGAGCTGTGGTTCGGTCGCACCGGGGCCGACGAAGTGGCGGCCACCGGCCGCTGTCTGCGGGAAGACCGCTTCCTCTTCAAACAGAAAGATGATCAGGTCATTCCCAACTCGCCGGAGCTGGTGGCTCAACTGCAGGAGCAGCACGAACGGGAGTTGGCCCGCCACCGGGAGATGGAGGAGATCGGCGCCTGGTTGCAGGCGGTCTGGGAAGGGCGGGAACCTCCCGCCTCACCGTCGTGGCGGGACCGGGTGGTGGCCCTCCTGCGCCGCCTGGCGGTATTCGGGGCCGAGGCCCCGGATTATGCCCAGGGCAAGGCCTACCTGGACAAGGCCCGGCTTACCGCCACGGACGCCCCTTTCCGGCTGCTGGTGCGTCTGGGGGTCTTTAGCGAAGATGAAGACCTGGACCTCTACCGCCTGGAAGTGCCCCTGGAGTTTGCCCCCGAGGTCCTGGTCCAGGCCCGGCAGCTGTCGGGGACGGCGCCGGCCGACCCTTATGCGGCCCGACGCCGGGACCTGACCGGTCTGGAGATCATCACCATCGATGGGGAGCGCACCCGGGACTTCGACGACGCCCTCAGCCTGGAAGAGGTGCCCGAGGGCTGGCGCCTGGGCATTCACATCTCCGACGTCTCGGCCATGGTCCAGCCCGACTGCCCCCTGGACCGGGAAGCCCGGGAACGGGCCACCTCCATTTATTTGCCGGAGCGGCGCCTGCCCATGCTGCCGGAAGAGATCTCCGAAGACGCCTTGAGCCTCCTGGCCCACCAGGAGCGCCGGGCCTTAAGCTTCCTGGTGACCTTGAGCCCGGCGGCCGAGGTGTTGGATTGGCTCATCGTGCCCAGCCTCATTCAGGTGGGCCGGCGCCTGACCTATCACGAAGTGGATTCACTCCTGAGCCAGGACCGCACCCTCATGGCGCTGGCCCGGTTGACTGACAAGCTCAAGGAGGCGCGCCTGGCCCGGGGGGGCTATGAATTGAAGCTGCCCGAAGTCTGGGTCGTTTTCAGCCCTCAGGGGGAGTTGCAGGTATCGGTGGAGGACCAGGAGACTCCCAGCCGGCAACTGGTAGCCGAGGCCATGGTGCTGGCCAACTCCCTGGCGGCGCGGTTCCTGGCGGAGCACGGCATCCCGGCGGTCTACCGCAGCCAACCGGCGCCCCGGGAGCCCATCCAGCGGGAGGAGCACAAGAGCCTGCTGGAATTGTGGCAGGACCGGCGGCGTCTCAGCCGGGTGGTCATGGACCTGGAGCCTTTGCCCCACTGGGGCCTGGGGCTGGATTGCTACACCCTGGCCACCTCGCCCATCCGCCGCTATCTGGACCTCCTCACTCACCGCCAACTCCTGGCGGCGGTGAGCGAGACCCCGCCACCTTACCGGCCCCAGGACCTGGAGCAGATCCTGCCGGTGATGGAGCCGGCCATGCGCCGGGCCGGGCAGCTGAAGACCCGGCGGTTGCGCTACTGGCTCCTGAAGTATCTGGCCGCCCGGGTGGGCCAGAAGAAAGAGGCCCTGGTGCTGGACTCCCTGCCGCACCGCTACCGCCTCATCTTCCCCGATATCTTGCTGGAGTTGTTTATGGCCGCCCCGGCGGGGCAGCGGCTCTCACCCGGGGACCATATCCTGGTGCGCCTGGATAAGGTGTCGCCCCGGGAAGACCAGATCAAGGTTTCACTGGCGTGAAACAGTGAGCAGGGGGCAGGCAAGGGAATCGGATAAAAAGTAGGGGCGAACCTTGTGTTCGCCCCTTTTTCTTGTTGGAAACCATCTGGTTGAGATGAAACAATTTCAGTCCATCTCAATTGTCCGAGCATGCTTCATGGGTCCTGTTTCAAAAACTCGCGCAAAAATCGTATCCACGTGGCGCAAGTACCGGCTCAGGTCGAAGATGGCCGTGAGTTCCGGCTGGGTCAGGTGCTGGCCGATGTCTTTATCCTCCTGCACCCGCTGGGGGAACTCGCCCCCCTCCTGCCAGACCAGCATGGCCGGCCGCTGCACCAGGCGGTAGGCCGCATCCCGGCTCAGGCCCTTCTCGATCAGGGCCAGCAACAGGCTCTGGGAGAAGACCAGGCCGTGGGTGAGGTTGAGGTTTTTGGTCATGTTGCCCGGGTAAACCTGGAGGTTCTTCAGCAGCCGGGTCAGGCGGGCCAGCATGAAGTCCAGGAGCACCGTGCTGTCCGGGCCGATGAGGCGCTCCACCGAGGAATGGCTGATGTCCCGTTCGTGCCACAGGGGCACGTTCTCCAGGGCCGCCAGGGCGTGGCCCCGGAGCAGGCGGGCCAGGCCGCAGAGGTTTTCGGAGAGGATCGGGTTGCGCTTGTGGGGCATGGCCGAAGAGCCCTTCTGGCCGGCGGCGAAGAATTCCTCCGCCTCCCGCACTTCGGTGCGCTGCAGGTGGCGGATCTCCAGGGCCACCTTCTCGACGCTGGCGCCGATCAGGGCCAGGGTGAGAAAATATTCGGCGTGGCGGTCCCGCTGGATGATCTGGGTGGAGATGGCCGCGGGCTTCAGCCCCAGGCGGGCGCAGGTCTTGGCCTCCACCTCCGGGGGCAGGTGCGCGAAAGTGCCCACCGCGCCGGAGAGCTTGCCCACCGCGATAGTCTCCCGGGCCGCCAGCAGCCGCACCCGCTGCCGCTGGAACTCGGCGTACCACAGGGCGAACTTCAGTCCCAAGGTGGTGGGTTCGGCGTGCACCCCGTGGGTGCGGCCCACCATGGGCAGGTCCTTGAATTCATAGGCCCGGGCCTTCAAGACGACCAGCAGCTCTTCCAGGTCGGCCAGCAGCAGATCGGCGGCTTCTTTGAGGCGCAGGCCCAGGGCGGTGTCCAGGACGTCCGAGGAGGTCAGGCCGTAGTGGAAGTAACGGCCGTCCTCACCCAGGCAGGCGGCTACCTGATCCACAAAGGCGGCCACGTCGTGGTGGGTCTTCTCTTCGATGGCCAGGATCTGCTCGACGTCGCAGGCGGCCTTGCCGAAGGCCCGGTCCGGCACCTCCCGGGGGATGATGCCGCACTCGGCCATGGCCGCCATGGCCGCCAACTCCACCTTGAGCCAGCTGGCAAACTTGTTCTCTTCGGTCCAGATGCGGGCCATTTCCTTGCGGCTGTATCGGGGGATCATATCGTCACCTCTACCGGGATATTTTGCTCTAATACCAAGCATTCAGAAAGCTGGAATTGTAGGGGCGCACCTGCGTGTGCGCCCTCATTCCAGGGCGGACACCTATGTCCGCCCCTACAAGGTCGCCTGGTTATGGTTTGGTATTCGCACGCTGATTATAAACAGAAGCCCCTGATAAGAGAAGCAGATTGACGGGACAAATTAAAACGGCTAACTTTCTAGAGTGCGTCTCACGAACCATTCTTGGCGCAGTCGCAGCCTAAAATTTTTTTGCGACTTTGCATTAACTAGATTTCAATTCTTTTCTGACCACTGACCACTGGGAACTGGGAACTTTTTTGATATGCCTGACTGGGGGGAAATCTTCTCGGCGCCGGAAATGCAGGGGCTCCAGCCCAACCCGGAGTTTCTGGCCCTTTTGCCGGAGCTGCGGCGGCAAGGGGTTCGCCTGGGGCTGGATGCCGGCTGCGGCGTCGGACGGCAGTTATTGCCCCTGGCGCACCAGGGCTTTAAGGTGGTGGGGGTGGACCGGGAGGCCGCGGTGCTCCGGGTCCTGAAGACGGCTCTCACGGCCGAGGCTTTGCCGGCGCCGCTTCTCCAGGCCGATCTGCGCCACCTGCCTTTTGCCGACGGCAGTTTCGATCTGGCGATCAGCATCAATGTCATCAACCACGGGTACGCCGCCACCTTCCGGGATTATTGCCGGGAGTTGGATCGGGTCCTGGAACCGGGCGGGCGCCTGTTCATCAATGTCTCGCCCCGGGCCTTTGCCGAGCAGGTGAGGCTGCCCCAGACCCGGGAACTGGAGCCCGGCACCCTGGTGGATATCGCCACCCCGGACGGCGACCTGGTGCACCATTTTCCCACCCCGGAGGAACTGCTGGCGCAGTTTCCCGGCTATGAGGTGGAACGCGGCGAAACCATCCTGAGCCCCATCACCTTTATGGGCAATGTGGAGATGCCCCAGTTCATCTTTTGGGGCAGGAAAAGATAGGGGGCAGGGATTAGGG
>JBIOJX010000040.1:0-15470 GCA_044451265.1 Desulfobaccales bacterium | reverse complement strand
TTGGCGTTGATGTCGCCCCCGGTTCCCCCAACCCCGGCAAGGGTTTTGCTATAGCCGGTATTCACGCCCACCAGTAAGTTGTCCATTACCCAGTATTCTGCTCCCAGGGTGAAGCCGAAGTTCTTATAGCGGTAGCCCACCATGTTGGTAGTGGGACTCAGGGTGCCCCAGTTGGCCGTGGGCTCGAGGTAGATCCCCCAGCGCTGCTCCACCCCTTTGCGGATTAACGGGGTGCCGGCATCCGAGACGGTCAGGTTACTGGCGGCCAGCAACATCTTAGTGTTATTTTCATAACCGAAGTTAAAGCCCCTCATGAACCCGCCGCCGCCGGAACTGACTACATCGCTGCCGAGTTCCGCTTCCCAACGCTCCCTGGCCAGTCGGTTTTGCAGGTATTGAAACTGCATATGGGTGACGGGCATGGTCATGGTCGGCAAAGCCGCATATTTCGCCGGAGAGATGTCATTATAGGCCGCCTGTACTCCCGCATTGGTGGTCAGGCCGTTGATGGCGTCCAGGACCGTTAACATGTCACCCGAGGTCGTGGAGGGCGCCAGGGCGTTCAGCGCATTACCCACGGACCGCTGATTGCGCGATAGGGTGAGATCGGCAGGGGTGTAATTGCCTACCGCCTGCAGGTCTATACTGGTGGGGTAATAGTTCGCCTGCCAGAACAGGGTCCGGCTGTTGCCCAGCCGAGTGTTGTCAATGGAGGCGAACGTTCCCGCCACGGTCCCGCCACCGGTGGCCTGGAGGATATTGCTGAAAACCTGGTTGGTTGAAGGGAGATACCCGCCCAACAGTCTTGGAGACAGCGTCCCCCCATTCAGGGTAATGCCGCCCGCGGCAGTGGTGATGAGTTTATCGTAACTCGAGGCTGAGGCGATTTCCACCACGTGGGTCCCGCCGGGGTTTACGGTATAGGTGCCCACGGTGATGGTGCCGGGGGAATTGCCGGGGTTGACGGTGCCGTTATTGATCAGGGCGCCGGTTATCGTGCCGCTGCCATTCACCAAACTGCCGGCATTATTGGTCAGGTTGCCGGTCAAGGTGCCGTTGACGGTGGTCGTGCCGCTATTGGTCAGAGTAAACCCGGCGCCGCCGATATTCATATTGAGACCGGGTGCAATGGTGAGGCTGGATCCCGCGGCAGTGTTAATATTGGTACCAGCGGTAACAAACGTGCCGCCGGTAAAGTTGAAGATACCGTTGGCGCCCAGGGTCAAGCCGCCAGTATAGTTACCGGCGCTCAGGTTCAATGTGCCGTCCGTGACGGTGCTGTTGCCGGAATAGGTGGCCAGCGCGCCACTCATATTCACGGTGCCGCCGGGGCCCGGAGTGAAGCCGCTGCCGGTGACCGTATCGCCGCTATAGGTGATGGCCGCCGCACTATTCATATTCAAGGTGCCGCCGGTGACGTTATTCTTGCCGGCATAGTTGCCCGCGCCTTGCATATTCAGGGTGCCGCCGCTCACCGATGACGTTCCGGCATAGGCCGCATTGTTCCCCGTCAGGTTCAGGGTCCCGGCAGTTACGGTGATGCCAGTAGTTGCCGCGCCGGTAATAGCGCCCGACAGGGTGTCGTTGCTGGCGCCGCTATGGTTGAGGGTGTTGGCTCCGGCCCCCAGATTCATAGCTGCAGTGAGTTCCAGGTTAGTGCCGGCGGCGCCGCCCATATTGAAGTTGCCGCCGATGGCTAAGGTATTGCCCACAACGATGCCCGCGGCACCGGCGCCGATGGTCCCGCCATTGATGGTCAGCGTGCCGGCGCCGAAGGCCGTGTTGTTACCTGCCAGCAGGGTGCCCTTAATTAGAGTCGTGCCACCGGTAAAAGTGTTGGCCCCGCCCAGGGCCAGGATACCGCCTCAGCAAGTGTTTTCAGTGAGCCTGCCAGCTCCGCTGATGACGCCGTTCAGGGTGAGGTTATAGCCGTCGCCAACTGTCAAAGCGGTGTTGTCTACAATGTTGTTGGCCAGGATGTGATTTGCCCCCCAACCTCGTAAGGTACCCGTGGCTACTGTCATGGTGCCGGTACCCAAAGCACCGCTGGTAATGACCCCCCCAGCCACCACAGAGTCAACGCCTATGCCAAGATTACCGGCGGTAAGAGTCGTGCCGCCGCTGTAGGTGTTGGCCCCGGACAGAATCAGGATGCCGGCGCCGGTATTGTTAATGCTGAGGCCGCCGTTGCTGATGACGCCCGACAAGGTGGTGTTCGCGGTGTTGCTCACGGTGAGGGTGCGGGTGAGGTCACCCAGGCCGACGGTGCCGCTGAAGGTGAGGGCGTTGGTGCCGCCAAGGGTGAAATCGCCGCCCACGGTGACGTTGTTGGCCAAAGTGCGAGCCGCTCCACTGGCTTGCAGCGTCCCGCCGTTGATGGTCAGGGTACCGGCGCCGAAAGCGCTGTTGTTGCCTGCTAAGAGGGTCGCAGAAGTGAGAGTTAAGCCGCCCCCGCCGCCGCCAAACGTGTTAGCCCCGGACAGGGTCAGGGAGCCGGCGCCGAGGAGGCTGTCAATGGTAAGAGTTCTGCCACCGCCGTCATCTGAGATGATATTCGACAGGATGGTGCTACCCTGGCCGGTAATAGTAATAGTGCGGCTACCAGCGCCCAAGTTTACAGCGCCGCTCAGGGTGATGGCGTCGGTGGCTGCCGCGCCGCCAATGGCGCAATTGCCGCCCATGGTAACAGCATTAGCCAAAGTTCGGGCGCCGCTGGCAGACAACAGGCCGCCATTGAGGGTCAGGGTCCCGGTTCCTAAGGCCGTATCGCTGCCTATCACCAGGTTGCCCAGATTCAGAGTCGTGCCACCGGTAAAAATGTTGGCCCCACCCAGGGCCAAGGTGCCGTTTCAGCATTTGTCTTCAATGAGTTTGCCAGTTCCGCTGATGATGCCGTTCAGGGTGAGGCTGTAGGCGCCGTTAGCGGTTAACTGGGTGTTGATTACAATATTATTGTCCAGGGTGTGATGATCCCCCGCTGCCTGTAAATTGCCCGTGGCTACTGTCAGAGTGCCGGTACCCAAAGCACCGCTGATTATGTGTCCCCCTGAAACCACGGAATCAACGCCTATGCCAAGAGTACCGGCGGTAAGAGTCGTGCCGCCGCTATAGGTATTGGCCCCGGACAGGATTAAAGTGCCCGCGCCTTGCTTGTCTATACTGCCGGCACCGCTGCCACTGCCATCGCTGATGATGCCGCCAAAGGTAGTACTATTATCTATAATCAGGGTGTTGGCCGCGTTACCTAAGCTTACCGCTCCGGTGCTGAAGGTGAGGTTGTTGCCCGCCATTACGGTAAGGCCTTTGCCCAACGTAACGGCGTTGGTCAAGGTGCGACCTCCCGCACCTCCAGCTATCAACGCGCTGAGCGAGCCGTCATTGACGGTCAAGGTGCCGGTTCCCAGGGCCGTATCGCTGTTTATCCCCAGGTTGCCCTCCAATAGAGTCGTGCCGCCGGTGAAACTGTTGGCCCCACCCAGGGCCAGGGTGCCGTGTCAGCAGATGTATTCAATGAGCCTGCCAGCTCCGCTGATGACGCCGTTCAGGGTGAGGCCCCAGGCGCCGTTAGCGATCAACGCAGTGTTGTTTACAATGTTGTTGGCCAGGGTGTGATTACCCCCCACTGCTTGTAAATTGCCCTCGGCTACTGTCAGAGTGCCGGTGCCCAAAGCGCCGCTGGTAAAGCCAGAATCAACCCCTATGCCAAGAGTGCCGGCGGTAAGGGTCGTCCCGCCGCTATAGGTGTTGGAACCGGACAGGTTGAGGGGGCCGCTGCCGGCTTTGGTGAGACTGCCGGCACCAGTGCCATCGGTGATAACGACGCTAACGTTGGTGTTTTGGTTAGGGTCGCCGATGTTAAAGGTGCAAGGGCCGGTGAGAGTATAAGTGCCGCTGCCGGGTCCGGGTAAGCCGGTTAAGGTCACCGTCCCGGTACCAGTAGTGGTCACCCCCGTCAGCCCTTGGTGGACGCCGTCAGCCACCGCTATGGTGTAGTCGTGACCAGCAGTGTTGGAAAAAGTAAAACCAACGGCGTTAGCGGTAGCTGCACTGACACCGACGTCGCCAAAGCCGTTGTTGGTGAAGGTAGCGGTCTCTGCCGCGTTGGTGCCGGGAATACTGACGGGAGGGCCTCCCCAGTTGGTTAAGGTATTATAGTCAAAATTTGTGACACCACTCCAGTTAGCACTTGTAGCCCAGGCCCCCTGGGGCAGGGCCAGGAGGCAAACTGCCAAAACCAAAGGCCCCAGGATGCGGTTCCTCAGCATCCAACCCAATCCTTCTCCCACCGCTCCACGTATCTTCTGACTAGAAATCATTTTCTCCCTCCTAGTCTCGTTAAGTTACGGCCAGTTTCCCTCGCCCCTGGATTATGCCTGGAGATTGCCTGCTTTTGTACCTTTTCATGGGCTTTGACCTCTAATCTGAGATTATGCGGCGGCCTTGGCCACCGCAGTTAAAAAATGGTTTTGGGGACCTCTCTCCCCGAGTTTAACCCCGACAAGTTTCCTGGTTTATATCTGAATTATCGGGCGACCGCGGTGATAGAGTAAATTTTTACGAATTTGTCAAACAACCATCTGGATATAGTTTTGGCATACCTGCCCCTCAGAACCCTGACACCTCCAGGCGATAGAGCTTAAGGACCCCAGGCAGAACCGCCTGGTAGTGGTGCGCCAAAGGAAAAGCCGAGGCCACATGGACATACCACCTCCGGGCATGGATTATCTGGCAAATATTGTGGTCGGAATGAGGAATAAATGGATAGCGAATAACTTGCCAAACCCTTCCCCTATCACCGAGCCAGCAAAAAATGCAGATATGATTTCCATATCCTCCGAAGGTATTTGTGGGGAGGATGATTCCCGGTTCCTGCGAGAGAAGGAAGCCAGAACATCCTCGACGAAGGGAATGGATTCTTCGGGCTAAAAGGGGAAGATATGATCAGGATAGCTTTAATTTTCAACCACTTGATAAGTTTCTAGTTATAGCCAGCAGTTATCGACTATGCAACTCCAAGGCCTACTTGAACAGGTCGAAGCCGAGTGCTTTTTTCCCGGTGATTAGACCCGGACCGACGCCAACAATTCCTGCCGCGCAATGGCCAATTTCAAGAGCGGCGGGGTGATGAAGGTGGTGAGCAACATGACAATGATGATGACGGAAAACAGGTTGTCGTTGAGCAAGCCCAGGGTCTTGCCCAGGCTGGCAAAGATGATGGACACCTCTCCTCGGGGGAGCATGCCCGCGGCCACTACCAGACGGTTGTCCCCTTTTTTCACCGGCAGGGCCGAGATCAGCTTGCAGATGACAATGATGACCACCAGCACTAGGCTCATGAGGAGGACCTGAGGGTTGGCCAAAGCGGTGATGTCCATCCGGAGGCCGATGAGAACGAAAAAGATGGGCGCGAAGAGCGCCTGAATGGGAGCAATAATGGATTCCACCGTCCGGCCTTGCCCCCCCCCGGGGAAATAATCCTCTTCGATAATTATCCCGGCAGCGAAGGCGCCGATGATGGTGGCCAAGCCAAACCGGTCGGCCAGCCAGGCCAGCAACATGAGCAGGGCGAAGGGAAAGATGATCCTGACATTTTTCCGGGACAGGGCGGCGAAAAGCGTTACCAAACGAGGTACAAGGATGGCGCCCAAAAGGAACACGCCCACTAAAAATATTAAGGCTTTTAAAAAGATCCCGGCCACGGTGGAGAGGTCCACCGCGCCCCTGATGGCCACCCCAGTCACCACCGCCAGGATGATGAGCCCCAGCACATCATCCATGACCGCGGCCCCCAGGACCACCTTGGCTTCCCTCATACGCATCCGTTTCAGGTCCTGAAAGACCCGAGCGGTGATGCCGATACTGGTAGCGGTAAGGGCCGCGGCCAGAAATACCGGGATAAGGGGATTGACGCCTTTAAGGAAGAAAATGCTCATGGCCAGATAACTTAAAAGGAAAATTCCGACCATGCCGATGAGCGCCACCCCTAGGGCCCACCTCCCTACGGCCCGCATATCCTTCACATTGCATTCCAGCCCCACCAGGAAGAGGAGGAGCACCACCCCCAGGCTCGAGAACAATTGCAGGGCATTGACCGTTAGGTAGGATTGGGCCACATCCTTCCTGAGGAGCACCTTCTCTAATTGACGGGCATCCTTCTCAGGCAGACCGGCTTCTTTCAAAACCTTACTGGTAGCATCACTAAAACAGACACTTGCTGTCAAAGCTGCACACGAAACCTGATGCACCTGTTCATAGTGTCGAATAATGGTCATGGTAGGCCATCCGAGCTGGTATAGCAGGGTGCCTACGATGATCCCCATCGCGATTTCCCCCAGCACCGGAGATTGCTTCAGCTTGGCTGCGGCATAATGGCCCACGGCGGCGATGATGAGGACGATAGCCAGCACCTCGAACAGAAAGGCATAGGCATCGCCCGACTGGGAAGGACCCAGGACGCCGGCAGCAGGATCGGCTTCGCCTCCCCCCGCCATACCCAAGAAATACCAGGCTGCCAGGCATATGAGGGAAGCGATGAGAGTTAATTGGATGGTTTTCTTCATAGGAGCTGCCACTAGGGTGCTAATTTGCCTCAACTTCGAGAAGGTGAGGGAGCGGCCAGGAGCAACGGGCCTCAGTCCCCTCCTGTCACTGAACTCGTTTCCAGGATAATCAATTGTCGGTAGATTACTAAACTCGAACCCGCCTTGCAACTCCTGTCCGCTGAATTGAGGAGGTCTGCATGCTCGTTACCGGTGCCAACTTCGCCTTGCACATTCAGCTTTTCTTGGGCAAACCCCTGGCCGTGTGGGCGGGAACCGGAGTTCCGCTTCTACAATCCTGGAAGATCGCGTGCCGCAAGGACTCTCCCAGAGAAGGGTAATTTCCCCCTAGATGCTCAAAAAGCACCTGCCGGAATAGCAACCTCCATTTCAATTAGAAATCGTTAGAAGTGGTCTTGCCTTGCATTTTGTAATCCTCCAAACGCATTTCCTGCCGGCCTGTAAGTCATAACTATCATAAATTACACTAACAATAGGCATGACCCCAGAGTGGCACAACCTATGCTCCATGCTTCGGCCAGGAAGAAGCAGGGATGTTCAAGTTAGTCTCTGCACATTTGGAACGACTTTTAGTTCCCTTCCGTACTGTCCCATAACCAAGGAGGTTCTGGATGATAAATCGATTCTTGCGGAGTGCGGCAATCACTCTGGCATTAACCTTAACCCCTGGCCTGGCATTTTCAACCCCTACTCAGAGCGCAGAAAAGCGGTCCCAGAAAGCAGAAAAGATCGCTAAGAAAAGCAAATCCAGCAAGGGTTCGAAAACCTATAGATCCTGCTCTGTGCCGGGTCATTCCGAAGATAACGAAGTGGTAGAATCCTCCATGGCTCCCAGTTACACCCGGAGTGGGGTATCGGAGACAGCTCCGCTGATGAAGGTGACTCCTCAAAGGGACGGGAAGTTTTTGCTGGAGCCTCTGACCGCCCCCAAGAAGACCATTACCACGCCGCTGTCGCTGCCGTCCCACCAGGAGGGAAAGAGCGCTTGGGGATCTTCGACCTCCCGTGGTTATAATGCGTCTGAACCCTGGGATTTCTCCCAACTGGTCTTGTCCAAGGCCCAGGCTTATCGTCACACCCCCTATGCACGGGGATGTTCTTTAGAAACTAGTTCGGCGACGGATTGCTCAGGGTTTGTGCAGTTCATTTACCATGGGTTCAAGATCAACCTGCCCCGCTCCAGTGCCGAACAGGCCCGAGTGGGCAAATTCGTAACCCGCCAAATGGATTTTTCCAAGCTACTTCCGGGAGATCTTCTCTTCTTCCGCCGGGGAGAGCACTCTGTCGGACATGCCGGCATCTACCTGGGAGAGGGGAAGATGATCCATGCCTCTAACCATCGTAACGGTGTGACCGTCACGGACCTGCGGCAGCCCTATTACGAAGGGACCTTTGTGGTGGCCAAGCGGGTCTTTGAGGTGGAGTACCCCGAATAGAAGTTGACCTCGACGGGCACTTGGGAGTTGCGCCCTGCCATAGGTCAACCTCCATTACAATTTGAAATCTTCCAAGATAACCCTTCCCTGCATTTTGTAATCCGCCAGCCGCATCGGTACCCAGCCCACCGATTATAACTGCCTTAAACTACATAACAATAGGCAATGTCACAGAGTGGCACGAGCTATGCTTCATACTTGGGGCAGGAAGAAGCAGAGATGTTCAAATTGCTCTCTGCACATCTGGAAAGCGTTATGGAGGAAACAATGGATCGTAAAAACCTTAAGTTCAACGAAGTCGAGGGTTCCCAGCAACAGCAAGGTATCCGCTGCATCTACCGGGGTCTGGAGTTTGAGCTGGATTTGCTTCAGAAAGCCGGGGTAAGGAAGGTCAAGAGCCTGCGCTGCATCTACCGGGGTCTGGAATGTCAGGTGGATGTCCTGACCGCCGACGAAGCCGAAGGTTTTCGCGGCATCTACCGGGGCGTGGCCTATGAGAGAGGATTTATCCCTGAGGAAAACCTCGAAGTGGCCCCCCAGGGCGATCAGGTCGATCCTGAGGCGGAACCTATAGTTGTCTGCTCCGTTAAGCGGAATAATCTGAACGGAGAAATCTTCCTTTCCGTGAGGGAATAAGGATCGGCCCTTAGATAGAAGCCGTTTCAACCCCCAATTTTTCTGTCACCCTAAGCGAGGCTCTCACGCCTCGCTTAATCAGGGCACCATCACTGGGCCCGAAAAAGGAGAATGAAGGAGAAGGACCATGGCAGCAAAGAGGACTGAGAAGGATATGCGTGGCGACAAGAACTTGATGTGCGGTGAAAACAAGAAACAGCCCCGGAAGAGCAAGCGCTCTCACGACCGCGATAGCCGGACCCGCAAGGAAGGACAATGGCGGTAAAGGGCAGTACTTAAAATACGAGATTCTGCGCTGCGCTCAGAATGACATTTTGCCAAGAAGCAGAGGTGAAGCTGCACTTCTCCTCTGCTTCAGAAGGCCAAGGCTGGAAAACCTGATTCATGGGAATTATAGCTCTCGGGTTAATTTTCTATCTTTTCTCGTTTATGCGTCTGGTTTAAGCGGCGAGAATCCCTAATTGAGGCAGAAGGACGGAGCCGGGAAAGAGGCGCTTCCCACTCATCCAGGCATGGAAGGCAAACAGGTTAAGCGTATTTCAGTTTGAAATCCCCCAGCCTGGCCCTTCCCTGCATTTTGCAATCACCAATCTCATGGTTACCCGGCCCACCAATTATAACTGCCTAATTTTACACAAATAATTCTAAGATCACAAAGTGGCATGAACGATGCTTCATACTCTAGGCAGGAGAAAGTGATGTGCAAATTGCTACCGGTAATCTGTGCGCCTTTGGCAGTTCCGCTGGTTCTCGGCTTGATGAGCCTCTGGTGGGTCACCCAGTCTCGTTTTGACCGGTGTGCGCTAGGTTGCTTACAAATTGCCGAGGCGATCCTGGGGTCTGCCCTGGTCCGTCTTGAGTGGGAGGCTTAACAAAAACCCTGATGGGCGAAATGCTGCCGGTAATCCACCGGTTCAGCGAGTCTTAAGGTAAGGCAGATATGGACTCAGACCATACAGCCATCGCTCTGGTAATAGCCTTCATCATGCTATTCATTGCCCGATATGACTTTCGGGCCAGGGAATCGGGGAAGCGAGATCCTCGAAAAAACTTTCTCGGTCCCCGTGCAAAGAGGACCAAATCTTAAGGAAGAATAAAAGGAGATCGTTAATCTATGGACGTCGTTTGGATCGTCATTACCCTGCTTTTCTTCGTGGTGGGCTTGGCCTACGTCGGCTTCCTGGCCAAGGAGGGCAAGACATGGAAAACCTGATGGTGGGCCTAGTGGCCGTGGCTCTGATCATCTATCTTTTCGTGGTGCTGTTGCGCCCGCAGAAGTTTTAACTGGGAGAATATCTTATGAATGCCAATGGCTGGGCACAATTAATTCTGTTCAGCGTTATCCTGTTGGCCCTCACCAAGCCCATGGGCCTGTACCTGGTGCGGGTGTTGGATGCCAACGGCCGGACTTTCCTCGATCCGGTGTTAAAGCCGGTGGAGCGCCTGATCTATCGCCTCACGGGGATCGATCCCGCTAAAGAGCAGGGCTGGAAAGGTTACGCCGTTTCCGTCCTGATCTTCAGCCTGGTTACCATGCTGCTTACTTATCTCATCCTACGGCTGCAAGGGGTGCTGCCGCTGAATCCCCAGGGCTTCAGCGGCGTGGCCGGCGACCTGTCTTTTAACACCGCCGCCAGTTTCGTCACCAACACCAACTGGCAGAGCTACACCGGCGAAAGCACCATGTCCTATCTGTCGCAGATGGTGGCTCTGGCCTCGCACAACTTCTTCTCGGCCGCCATGGGCCTCGCCGTCGCCGCCGCCCTGGTGCGGGGCATCGCCCGGGATAAGGCCGCGACCCTGGGGAATTTCTGGACCGATCTGACCCGCAGCTCCCTCTACTTGCTGCTGCCCATCTGTTTGGTGTTTGCGGTGTTTTTGGTCTCCCAGGGGATGATCCAGAACTTCAAGCCCTACGATACCGCCAAGGTGGTGGAACCGTTTACTACTCAGGTCCCCAAGAAAGACGCTACCGGTAACCCGGTTAATGACGCCAAGGGCAACCCGGTGATGGAAGACACTAAGGTCGAGACCCAGACCATCCCTCAGGGTCCCATGGCCTCCCAGGTGGCCATCAAGATGCTGGGCACCAACGGCGGCGGCTTCACCAACGCCAACGCCGCACATCCTTTTGAAAACCCGACACCGCTGTCGAATTTCTTTCAGATGCTCTCCATCTTCTTGATTCCCGCGGGGTTGACCTATTACCTGGGCCGCATGGTCAGGAACCAGAAACACGGCTGGTCGGTGTGGGCCGCCATGTTTCTCGTCTTCCTGGTGGGCGTAATGATCTGTTGGGGGGCGGAGACCTCTGGCAACCCGCGTCTCGCGTCCCTGGGCGTTGATCAATCCGTGGGCAACATGGAAGGCAAGGAAGTCCGCTTCGGCATCTTTAATTCTGCGCTCTTTGCCACGGTGACCACGGATGCCTCCTGCGGCGCGGTCAACTGCATGCACGACTCTCTCACGCCTTTGGGCGGCCTGGTGCCCATGTTCAACATCCAGTTGGGAGAAGTCATCTTCGGGGGGGTGGGCTCCGGCCTCTACGGCATGCTGGTCTTCGTGGTGCTGGCCATCTTTCTGGCCGGCCTCATGGTGGGCCGCACCCCGGAATACCTGGGGAAAAAGATCCAATCCTTTGACGTCCAGGTGGCGGCCCTGGCCGTTCTAGTGCCCATTATCTTCCTGCTGGGCTTCACCGCGGTGGCCTCTATAACCGAGTGGGGCGTCAAGGCCCTGAACAATAGCGGACCACACGGGTTCAGTGAAATACTCTATGCCTTCACCTCCTGTTTCGGCAACAACGGCAGCGCCTTCGCGGGACTGTCGGCCAATACTCCCTGGTACAACCTGACCCTGGGGCTGATGTGCCTCATTGCGCGCTTCCTGTCCATCGTGCCGGTGCTGGCCCTGGCCGGCAGCCTGGGGGCCAAGAAGACCATTCCCCAGAGCGCCGGCAGTTTCCCGGTCTCCGGCCTCATCTTCGTTTTCCTGCTCATCGGCACCGTGCTCATCGTGGGGGCGCTGACCTTCTTTCCGGCCATCAGCCTCGGTCCCATCGTTGAGCACTTCACCATGATTAACTCCAATAAGCTATTCTAAGGACATTTAGCTATGGCTTCCAAAATAAAAGCACGCTCCTTGTTTGATAAGACGATTCTCATCCCGGCGATCTGGGATTCCTTTCGCAAGCTGGATCCCCGCCTAATGGTCCGCAATCCCGTGATGTTTGTGGCCCTGGTGGGCGCCGTGGTGACCACGGTCAAACTCTTCTATACGCCTTTACATGGCGGGGCCTGGGGCTTCTTCCTGCAAATCGCTCTCTGGCTCTGGTTTACGGTGCTGTTTGCCAACTTTGCCGAGGCCATGGCGGAAGGGCGGGGCAAGGCCCAGGCGGCCACCCTGCGCAAGGCCCGCACCCAAACCATGGCGAATCGCCGTCGGAAGGATGGGTCCCTTGAAGTTGTCCCGGCGGAATCTCTCCGCAAGGATGATATCTTCGTGGTTAAGGCCGGGGAGGCGATTCCCGCCGACGGCGAGGTTATCGAAGGCGCCGCCACGGTGGACGAATCGGCCATCACCGGCGAATCGGCCCCGGTGATTCGAGAGGCCGGTGGCGACCGCAGCGCCGTGACCGGCGGCACCAAGGTGCTCTCCGATGAAGTCGTGGTGCGGGTCACCGCCAACCCGGGGGAGAGCTTCATGGACCGCATGATCGCCCTCATCGAGGGCGCCAGCCGCCAGAAAACCCCCAACGAAATCGCCCTGACCATCCTGCTGGCGGCCCTGACCATCATCTTTATGGTGGTCATCGTCACCTTGAAACCCTTCGGGGCTTATGCCGAGGTGGCCTTCTCGGTCCCGGTGCTGGTGGCCTTGCTGGTTTGCCTGATCCCCACCACCATCGGCGGCCTGCTGAGCGCCATCGGCATAGCCGGCATTGACCGGCTGGTGCAGCATAACGTCTTAGCCATGAGCGGCCGGGCCGCTGAGGCGGCCGGCGACGTGGACGTGCTCCTGCTGGACAAGACCGGCACCATCACGCTGGGCAACCGCCAGGCGGTGGAGTTCTTCCCCGCCGCAGGCATTGACGTGAAGGAACTGGCCAGTGTGGCGCAGCTCGCCTCCCTGGCCGATGAAACCCCGGAGGGCCGCAGCATCGTTGTGCTAGCCAAAGAGTATGGCCTGCGGGGCCGGGAATTACACGAATTCCCTAATGCCCAATTTATGCCATTCTCGGCCAAGACCCGCATGAGCGGCATAGACCACAACGGCGATCAGTACCGGAAGGGCGCGGCGGATGCCGTGCAGGAGTTCGTCGGCCAACCGATGCCCACGGAAGTGGACGCCGAGATCCAGCGCATCGGCTTCCTGGGCGGCACGCCCCTCGTGGTGGCCAGCGCCGAAAAGATCTACGGGGTGGTTTATCTCAAGGACATCGTCAAGGGCGGTCTGCCCGATCGCTTCGAGCGCTTCCGGGCCATGGGGATTACCACCATCATGATTACCGGCGACAATCCGCTGACCGCCGCGGCCATCGCCAAGGAGGCCGGGGTGGACGATTTTCTCGCCCAGGCCAAGCCGGAAGACAAAATGGCCCTGATCCGCCGCCAGCAGGCGGCCGGGCACCTGGTGGCCATGACCGGCGACGGCACCAACGACGCCCCGGCGCTGGCCCAGGCCGACGTCGGCGTGGCCATGAACACCGGCACCCAGGCGGCCAAAGAGGCCGGCAACATGGTGGACCTGGACTCGAACCCCACCAAGCTTATCGAAATCGTGGAAATCGGCAAACAACTGCTCATGACCCGGGGCGCCCTGACCACCTTCAGCGTCGCCAATGATGTGGCCAAATACTTCGCCATCATCCCGGCGATGCTGGTGGCGACGTTTCCCCAAATCGCCCCCTTCAACGTCATGAAACTGGCGTCGCCGGAAAGCGCTATCCTCAGTGCGGTGATCTTCAATGCCCTGATCATCATTTCCCTGATTCCCCTGGCGCTGAAGGGCATTAAGTTCCGCCCCCTGGGGGCCGCCGCGGTGCTGCGGCGCAACCTGTTGATTTATGGACTGGGCGGGGTCATTGTGCCGTTCATCGGCATCAAGCTCATCGACCTGATCGTCACCGCCCTGCACCTGGCTTAAAGAGAGAAAACCATGAAGATCCAAGAACTGTTACTGGAAGTCAAAGTGTCGGTGCTGGCCACGTTGGCCTTGCTCATCATCTTATGCGGCGCCTATCCGCTGGTGGTTTGGGGCGTCGCCCAGGTGGCCTTTCCGAGCCAGGCCAACGGTTCCCTGGTGGAGGTTAAGGGGCAGATCGTCGGCAGCGGCTTACTGGCCCAGAACTTCAGCGGGGCCCAGTACTTCCACCCGCGGCCCTCGGCGGCGGGTGACACCGGCTTCGACGGCACCAGCTCCGGCGGCAGCAACCTGGGGCCCCTGTCCCAGAAGCTCAGTGACCAGGTGAAAGAGCGGGTGGAGAAATATCGCGCCGAGAATAATCTGCCGGCCGGGACCCTGGTTCCGGCGGACGCCGTGACCGCCTCCGGCAGCGGCCTGGACCCTCATATCAGCCTGAAGAATGCGGAGCTCCAGGCAAAACGGGTGGCAACCGCCAGGGGACTAAGCCCAGCCCAGATAAATAAACTTATTGAGAGCTGCACAGCTGGCCCCGGTCTGGGTTTCCTGGGCGAGCCGGGAGTGAATGTTCTCAGGCTTAACCTGGCCCTGGATAAACTCGTAAACAAATCCCCTGGGAGTTGACAAGCCTTTAGCTTCCTGCGCCGGAGTCGGACGCCCCGGCGCAGGAAGACTGGAGGGGTTGGGATATGAATAGCGTGGCTGCCCTTGAGCAATCCAAGGTTGCTCCCTTTCGGGTCCTGATAATTGATGATGAAAAGAACATCCGGATCACCTTATCAGCCTGCCTGGAGGCCATGGGCTACCGGGTCACGGCAATAGCCACGGCCTCCGAGGCCTTGACGGCCCTGGAGCGTCAGCCCTTTGATCTGGCCTTCCTGGATCTGCGCCTCAAGGAAATGAGCGGCCTGGACCTGATTCCCAAGATCCTGGCCATCAGCCCTCATCTCCATATAGTGATGATTGCCGCCTATGCCAGCATAGAGACCGCGGTAGAGGCTGTCAAACGCGGGGCCAGGGATTATCTGGCCAAACCGTTCACCCTGGACCAAATCAGGGAATTGCTCAACCGCCTGGCGCCGCGCCTGTCGGAAGTGCCGCTGCTGGGCGGTGATTATACCCTGGAGCAGATCGAACGGGAGCATCTTCTCCGGATCATGGCCCGCACCGCAACCCTTGAGGAGGCGGCCCAGATATTGGGTATCGATCCCTCCACCCTCTGGCGCAAGCGCAAAGCCTATGATAAGGCGGATTAATGCTAAGCTGGTCCAGGATTTTAAACTTGCTCTTAATGTTTTGATGTATGGTGGAATATCCACAAATTTCATGGAGTGTTTAAATTCGAAAAACAGGGGGAATTGCGATGAATCTGCATTACTTTATGGCTAAGAGGATCAATCTGAGAATGTTTCTGACCTGGCTCTTTCTGGGTTGCTTTCTGGTCGGCCTGGCTCCCGTGACGCCGGCTCTGGCTCAGGCGCCCGCCGGTCCCCAGGTCCTGATGGAAAAACCTCCAGAAGGCGCCAAGCCCGAAGAGAAGAAAGAGACCGCGCCCACCACCTGCGGCCCCATCTGCTGCGACACCTGCGTGCCCATCGAGACCGGCCATTTTGCCTTGTCGACCGTGGCGGCCATGTCCTTCTATCCGGGGGTCTTTTCCACTAACTGGCGGACCGTGAACCCCCACGCTAATATT